>DATMZX010000097.1:0-7269 GCA_035573235.1 Gemmatimonadales bacterium | reverse complement strand
GCGTGCGGCTGAGGAACTGGCCCCAGGCCGGGTCGTAACAACCCGAGTAGTTCTCCGGCGTGCTGCGCGGGAACACGTTGTCGCCCAGCGTGAAGACCTTCGCAGTGGGGAGCGCCGCGACGAGCTGTGCCGTCGCCAGGTCGTTGTTCGACCCGCAACTCGCGATGTTGCCCGCGCCGACCATGACGATCGGCGTGGTCACTCTGGCGGTGGTGTTCGCGGCCGTGCTCGCGAGGCCCTTCGAGTCGGTGACGGTGAGCGAGACGTTGTACTCGCTGTCCTGCGCGTACGTGTGGCTCGGCTTCGCTTCCGTGCTGGTCCCGCCGTCGCCGAACGTCCACGCGAAGCTGAGCGCGTCGCCGTCCGAATCCGAAGACGCGCTGCCGTCGAAGCTCACGCTCCCGCTGTCACTCACGTAGGGACCGCCGACCACAGCGACGGGCGCATGATTGGGCGGAGGAGGCGGGGGCGGAGGCGCGGGCGGCGGCGGAGTGATGTCGGACTTGCAGGCCACGGCCGCGGCCACGAACAACGCGAGATAAGCAAAGCGGGACATTTAAGACGGTCTCCCATGACAATTGCTGGTGCCAGAATCCGTGAATGAGCCGAACCCAGGAGCGGGAATGAACTTCCAGTCGTAGCTGCTCTCGTGCAGCGTCAGTTTCAGAACGCCAAACGTTGGGTCTTCGCCGTTTCCGGCGCGGACTTCGAGGTTTGGAGTGGCGGGGCCGAAACCGTAGAGACCCTCGCCTCCACCTGTTCCCACCGTGAACTGCCGAACGCCGAACGCCGCGTCGGCGGTCCCATCCGCGCGCATCGGCGCGAAGCGCTGATACGTGTGGTCGTGGCCGTTCAACAGCAGGTCGACACCGCCGTCGTATAGCGCCTGGAACAGCGCCGTCGTCTCGGGCCGGATGAACGGACGGCCGGTGACCGTGGTGAATTGCGGATGATGCCACAGCGCGAGCGTGCATTGCTGCGAGTGACTCGCCAGCTCGGCACGCAGCCATTGCTCCTGTGCGGAGCCGGCCTTGATCGAGTCGCCGTTCTCGGTGCCGGTGTTCAGCACGATGATGAACCACGAGCCCAGCGTGAAGTCGTAGTAGCCTTTTTTGTCGGGGCCGGCGGCGGCGCCGAAATAGCCGAAGTAGCCGTCGGCGTTCTTGCTCGGTCCGGGGTTGTAGTAGTCGTGATTCCCAGGCACGGGACGCGTGCGGTTCTTCACCCGACCCCAGGCGGGATCGTAGCAATTGGCGTACTCGGTCGGCGTGCCGCTCACGTACGCGTTGTCACCAAGCGGCATCACAGTGCCGGGGATGGTATCGAGCAGTGCGCCGGTCGCCTCGTCGCTCGTGCGTGTGCAGTCGCCGATGTCTCCGGCGGCGATGATGACGGGGGCGGTGGCGTCGACGGTGAGCCCGTCCGTCCCGGTGACGTTGAGACTGTTCGTGACGCTCACGGTCACGTGGTAGTCGCCTTCGGCCGCGTAGGCGTGCGTTCCGGTAATCGGAGAAACCGAGCTCTTGGTGCCGGACGCGGTCGTGCCGTCGCCCCAGTTGACGTCGTAATTCCACGGGGCGGCGCCCGACGTGGTGTCGGTGAATGTCGCGGACAGGCCGAACGGGCCGCCCACCTGGACCGAACCGTTTTGGCCCGCGTCAACGACCGGCGCGCCGGGGGGCGGGGGCGGGGGCGGCGTGGGGCTTTTGCATGCCGGGACCGCACCCAGCGCGAGCAGGGCGATGAGTCGAAGCGTTTTCATAGTCATGCGATTGGACCAGACTGCCAGGGATAGTTCCCGGTGCCGACCGAATCGCGGGGCTCGGCTTTCTTGGGCTTCGCCTTGTGATTCGGTGCTGACGGAGGAGCGGCCTGCGGTGCAGTCGCCGGCGCTGAAGTCGCGGCCGGAGGCTCCGGCTGGTGCGATCCGCTCCCGCATGCGACGAACAGTACGGCGAGTACTGCCGTCGACATGCAAGTTGCGAATTTCACCATCGGAACCTCCGGTCACGTTATGAATGAGTTAGTTGCAAGCCTGCGTGCCCGAATCGCTGAAATCGCTCGGGTTCGTTCCCACCCACGTCCAGTCGTAGCTGTTGGCGTTCAGCGTGAACTTGATGACGCCCCAACTGTCGGGCAGCGGTTTGTTCTGGGCGTCGACCCGGCCGCCGAACTGCGCAGCCACCGGATTGCCCGCCGCGGGCGCATGCATCGCGTCGAGGCTGCGGCCACCGGTGCCCACGACGAACTGGGCGAAGCCGGCGGGATCAGCCACACCGTCGACGTTCGTCTTCGGGAAACGCATGTATTGCTTGTCGATCGCGCTGATCAGAACGTCCAGACCGGCGGCATACATCATTTCGGCCGCGGCGTTCATGTCGCTGTTGCGGCCGAGCGTGCCGGACCCCGAGGTGTAGAGCCGCCGTGCCCACGAAATCGCCAGGAGACACGGCTTGGTGTTCGCGGCGAGATCGGCCTGCAGCCAGTCGAGCTCTGGAGCCGCGGTGCTGGTGCAATTCCTCCGGCTGACGGCATCCTGCGACCAGGCGCATTTGCCGGCGCCTTCCGCAGTCGTGTTCAGCACGATGATGTGCCAGTTGCCCACGTCGAAGCTGTAGTAGCCTTTCGAGGAGCCGATGGCGGCACCGAAGTAGTCGTACGGTGCCGACCCGCTCGTGCTCGTGAAATCCAGGTCGCCGAGCGCGGCGTGCATGTTCGATTTGAACTTGCCCCACGTGGGATCGAAGCACGTGTTATAGTTGCCGGGGTTTGCTGTTGCACTCGCCACGTTGTTGCCGGCGGTGAACACGATCGTGGTGGGATCGGCCGTGATCTGATTCTGAATCAGCGTCGCGGTCTGGCTGGTGCCGAGACTGCTGCAGGTCGTGATTTCACCTGCGCCGATCAACACCTGACCGGCCGGCGGGGGTGAGCCCGTCACCACGGTCGCCGTCGTGCTGAAGGCGGACGAATCCGTCGCGTTGAAGGCGCGCACGCGATAGCTGTAAGACGTCCCCGCGGCGACGCCGAACTCGTCGGCGAACGCCATGATGTTCGCCGCCGTATTGGCGCCGATCTGCGCGAAGTTCGTGCAGGCTGCGCCGCTGCAACGCTCGACGCGGAAACCGGTCTCATTCGTGGAGTTGTCGGTCCACGCGAGATCGATGTGGGTGCCCGACGCAGCCGTCGCCGTCAATCCCGACGGAGCTGGGATCGACGCAGGCGGCGGAGGCGGCGGGGGCGGGGGTGGACCCGCGGGGCTATCACTCTTACAGGCGCCGAAGGCGCCGATCGTGCCGGCGGCGGTGAGCACCAACGCGGCCCGAACCATGAATCGAGGGGTCAACTTCATACATCTCTCCTTTGGATGGTGAATCGAATTACAGGCACTGGCCGGCGCCGGTACTGGCGGATACCGTGCTGCCGGCTGCCGGCACGGTCGCCCAACTCTTGGACAGGGTCATCCGGGAGCACTGATCCTCGGAGAGCCCGGCCGTCCCATTCTGGTCCTCGGGACTGAGGGATGTTGCAAAGCCGCAGGAGACGACCGCGAGCACGGCGCCGAGAATCACGAGCGCGCGCAGGAACAGCATCATGGCAGGTCTCACAGTCACTCACTCCTTGACGCTGCGAAGCGTCAGCGGCGGTTCTTTCGTGCGGCGTACGGAGCGCGCCAACGTTTCCAATCCTCGCCGGAGCGTCGCGCCGAGTAACGGCAATGGGTCGTCCCACGCGAGGCCGCTCTTGGCCTCGCACCGAAGCACCCACGGCACCCACTCGGCAAGGGACATGCCTGACGCGCGGGCTGCCGCTTTGTCTTTCCACGGCTTGCACCAGCGGAAGTCGGCGCGCACCGGCACCATCATGGGGCGGGGGGCACCGATCAGATCGCCATAAACGAGTGCGGGGAGATTGACTCCGGCGATCGCACCGAGGTGATGCCAAAGGTTGAATCGCGGGTTCACCTCGAGCAGCCGCAGCCGCCCGTCGGGTCCGCGCTTGAAGTCGAACTTGGCGACGCCACGGAATTGCAACCGTTTGACGAGCGCGCGCCCGAGGGCGAGCACGTCGCGCGCGTCGGTGGTCTCGAGCGCCGTGCTGTCGCCGTACGACGCGGGCCAGGTGCGGATTTTTCTGCCGGCGAACTCGCCGACGATCGCGCCCTTCTCGTCCGCGTACACGTGATAGCTCTCGATCCGCGTCTCCGGCCCCGGCACGAGCTCCTGCGCGAGAATCGGCAGATTCGCCGCCATGATCCGGGGCCACAGATCCCGCAGATCGGACAGATTGGCCACTGATGTGGCTTTGCCGGGCCCCGCGAGCGGCTCCCAGCGCGCCGGGATCCGCACCAGCGGCTTCAGGACGATGGGGAACGGAATCGGGAAATCGTCGCCGGGCACCGGATCGCCGGGCGTGATGACGCGCGCGATCGGCACCGGCAGATCGAGCTGCGCCGCGAGCGCCTGAAAGCGCGCTTTGTCGACCAGCTGCTCGACCAGCTCGGCATCGGGCACGACAAAGCGAAAGGCTTCCCGCAGCCGCTCGCGATAGCGCGACACGAGCAGCAGCGTCCGGTCTTCCTGGTAGAACAGCACCGGCGGCTCGGGCTGCGCCTGGCCGAACCGCACCAGCGAATCCACCAGCTGCTCGGGATTCTCCCAGGCGTTGTGCCAGGGAAATACGGCGCGCGTGTGGCGCGAGTAGCGGACCGGGGCGCCCGGCGGCGCGAGCACGGTGGACGAAATGCGCGCGATGCCGAGCGCGCGGACCAGGTCGATGTCGCCGAGCACGCACGCGGGTGGACGGACGGGATGCGAGGCCCGGCCGCGGCGCGCGAGGTACCCCGTCGCCTGCCGCGTTGCGAGCGACGCGCGGCCGCGCAGGCCCTGCTGCCAGCCGTAGACGGTTTTCGCGACCTTGCGCGCTTTCATCAACCACTCGGGCCGCGCCCGGAGCCAGCGGATCTTGGTCTCGTCGAGCTCGGCGCCGAACTTGGTCTTGAAGTCGCCCCGGCCCATGAAGTCGAACGTCGTGCAGCCCAGCTGCATCGCGCGCTGCATTACCGTCCACGTCATCAGCTCGGTCGGGCGATACCACCGATAGTGCTGGCGGTGCGCCCACATCCACAGCAGCAGCTCTTTGCCTTCGACGAAAAACAGTCCCGTCGCGATGTTGACCCGGCCCCCGGGCAGGTAGACCGAGATGGCGATCAGGTTGCCGCTGGCTTTGGTCTGGCGGAAAAACTCGAGCACGCGCTGCTTGCTGAACGGCACCGCGAATCCGCCGCGCCGGTAGACCTCTTTGAGCTGCTCGTAGTGCTCGTCGACGAAGCGCTCGTCGGTTTCGAACTTGGTCACGAGCCCGAGCCGCTGCGCGCGCTTGATGTTGCGGCGCGCGTTCATCTTGAGCTGCTTGAGCGTGCGCCCTTCGTCGCCTGGATACAGCGGCGCGCGATACGTCGGAGCGACTTCGGGCTCGAATCCGGCCGCCTTCATCGCATCGGCGTCGAGCCCCAGGTGCAGCAGCTCGATGTGATCGACGCCGTGCTCCTGCTCGAGGTAGGGCACGATCGCGGCCGCGAATGCCGCGGTGTCGAACCGCGCCGGATCGTACGCCGGGCCGAGGCTCACGGTCTGCCAGCCCGCGAGCGGCGAGCCGAACAACGTCCAGCGGCCCACGTTCACGAGCAGCCCCGGCAAGCAGCCCACGAGGCCGCGGTCGTCTTCGAGCATGAGGTACAGCGGGTCCCCACGATCGCTGGCCGCGAGCGCGTCCATCCATGCGCGGGTATGAGGCAGCCGGTAGTTGGGAAAGCCCCGAACGATGGCGTCCCAGTTCTGCAATTCCTCCGCGGATGCTTCGCGGACACGGAGTGGTGTCGTCATGATGGATCCTGTTCAAGCAACCGCCGTGCCGCGGACATCTCGGGCTGTTGTTTGAACTTGCGACGCCCGAATGCGACCGCGCCGATCGCGAACAGCGTGCGTCCGATGATTTTCAAGTCGGAGCGCAGGGATGCGCGCCGGATGTACACGCGATCGAGCGCGAGCTTCGTCTTGAGCAGCTTGTCGACGTAATGCGTCTCGGGATCGTCGGCCTTCAGCAGGCGCTCGTCGCTCGTGAACTGGTACAGGCTGCCGGGACTCGCGAGACCGGGTCGCACGCCGAGGGTTTCGAGATCGGGGGGGGTGTAGTGCTCCTGCACGATCGCCGGGTCTTCCGGTCGCGGACCCACGATCGACATGTCGCCGCGCAGCACGTTGAAGAGCTGCGGCAGCTCGTCGACTTTGGTTTTCCGCAGGATCTTGCCGATCGGCGAAATGCGGTCGTCGCCGTGACCGGTGATGACCGGTCCGGGGTCGGACTCGCCGCTGCGCATCGTGCGCAGCTTGAACATCGTGAACTGGCGGCCCAAATAGCCGACGCGCCGGGCCCGATAGAAGACGGGACCGGGATCCGTCAGCTTGATGCCGACGGCGGCGAGCGCGACGATCGGCGCGGAGACGACGAGCCCCGCGGCCGCGCACACCACGTCAAATAGGCGTTTCACCATGATGCAGCGTTCTGCGAACGGTCATGAAGACTTCCGCCGCCTCGAGACATTGCTGGTTGCCCCAGGCGAACGCCCGGTGGCGCAGGGCGTCGAGGGAGCGCGGATGGGGATAGGGACGGAGCTCGCTCGTGTAGCAGGCCATCGCGGCGAGCTTGATTTCGAGCGTGGCGGAGATGTCGACCCAGGTGTCGGCCGTGAACGAGCGCGGGTACGCCCACTCGGTGCTGCTGGCCGTATCGAAGGCGTAGACGGCGCGCACCCAGCACGCCGTGGGACGGGTGGCGACGAGCGCGGCCTGGAAGAGCAGGTGATGATCGCGATTGATGTCGCCGCCCCACTGGCAATACACGATCTGGGGCTGGACCTCTTTGACGATCGCGTCGAGCGGGTGGATGATCTCGGTCAGCGGCATCGTATCGAGCCGCTGATCGGGGAATCCGAGCGGGCGCACGTCGCGCACGCCCAGGGTCTCCGCCGCTTTGCGGATGTGCTCGGGCTGGCCGACGCCCTGCTGGCCGTAGCGCAGCGATTCGCCCTCGCACACGATCACCGAGGTGACTTCGTCGCCGCGCTTGGTGTGCAGCGCGACGGTGCCGCCGCAGCCGAGCAGCTCGTCGTCGGGGTGCGCGGCGATGACGAGAACTCGGCGCGTCATGCCTCACTCCCTGAGGCCACCGGCGCTTCCATGCCGAATCGTTTTCCGGTCCAGTGCTGCT
>DATMZX010000096.1:0-2568 GCA_035573235.1 Gemmatimonadales bacterium | reverse complement strand
CGGATACGCCCGCGGCTGGCGCGACGCCGCGCGAGATTGGCGAAGCTGCAGCCGTCGCGCGCGTCGCGGCGGAAACCCCGGTTCGGGTGAAGCGTCCAGGCCGCCGGCTGATCGTCGTCGACGCCGGTCATGGGGGAGTCGATCCCGGCATGCATGGACCGATCGGCGGCGGCCCGCAGATCCTGGAGAAGAACATCACCCTCGCCGTGTCGAAAATGCTCGCTACTGCGCTGCGCGAGGAGGGCGCCGATGTGCTGATGACGCGCACCACCGACACGCTGATCGGTCTGTACGATCGCGGCCCGATCGCCAACAAGGCGCGCGGCGACATCTTCGTTTCGATTCACGTCAACGCGACAGGTCAGCGCGGCGCCGCCGCTGCGCGCGATCGCGGCTATGAGACGTACTTCCTTGCCGAAGCGAAGACGGAAGATGCAAAGCGTGTGGAACGCATGGAAAACGAAGCCGTGCGCTTCGAGACCGCCGATCCAAACACGAAGAAGGGCGATCCGCTCAACTTCATTCTCAATGACATGGCCCAGAACGAGCACCTGCGCGAGAGCGCGGATCTCGCTGAGCAGATCGAATCGGGATTCCGATCCTTCCACCCCGGTCCGGATCGCGGCGTTCAGCAGGCCAACTTCGCCGTCCTGCGCGGTGCATTCATGCCGGCTGTGCTGGTCGAGATCGGGTTCGGCACCAACAGGTCCGAGGCTGCGTACATTAGTGATCCGGACAACGAGCGAAAGATCGCGCGGTCGATAGCAAAGTCGATAATGGCGTACATGGATAGATACGACGCACGCGTTGGCGGCGGGAGCGCATCCAAGTGACCGACCTTCGGGTGACGGCAGCTGGTGTACAGTTCCAGAACCCGATAGTCCTTGCATCCGGAACCGCCGCATTCGGCCGCGCGCTCGATGGTGTCGTGGATCTCGCTGCGCTTGGCGGCATCGTCACGAAAGCCGTCAGTCTGGAGCCACGAGGCGGCAACCTGGCGCCTCGCGTTGCGGAATTCGAAGGCGGAATGATCAACGCAGTGGGACTCGCGAATCCCGGTGTCGAAGCGGTGAAGCGCGATGATCTGCCGTGGCTCGCCGAGCACGTGAAGCGCGCGCGCGTGATCGTGAACGTGGTCGGGAGCCGGACCGAAGACTTCGCCGATGTAGTGCGTCATCTGGATGACGCCGACATCATCAGCGCGTTCGAGCTCAACGTCAGCTGTCCCAACGTTCGTGCCGGCGGAATCGAATTCTGCGCCGACAGCACGTCGCTCGCGGCGGTCGTTTCCGGCGCCCGATCGGCGACGCGAAAGCCGATCTTCGTAAAATTGTCACCGGTGCTGCCGAATATCGGCGACGCGGCGCTCACGGCGGCGGCTGCTGGCGCCGACGGAATCACGGTGGTGAACACGCTGCCGGGACTCGTGATCGACATCGATGCCCGTCGCCCCCGGATCGGGTTCGGCAGTGGTGGCGCGAGTGGGCCGGGATTGCTCCCTGTGGGCGTGCTGGCGACGCATCGCGTGCGCAGCGCGGTGTCGCTTCCGATTATCGGTGTGGGCGGGGTGACATCCGCGAGTGACGCACTTCAATACATGATGGCCGGCGCATCTCTGGTCGCAATCGGTACCGCAAGCCTGCGCGATCCGCGCACTGCGGAACGTGTCGTTCGCGACCTGTCGCACTGGTGTGCCGAGCACGATGTGAGTGCGATTCAGGACATCATCGGCACCCTGCAGTGGCCGGCGTGACGGGAGCCGGTAGCGCGACGCCTATCGTCGCGCTGGACTTCTGGATGCCCGACGCTGCCCTGCAGATGGTCGACCTGCTCGGCGACCGGTGTGACTTCTACAAGGTCGGAGGCGAGCTCTTTACCGTGGCGGGACCGACCATCGTCCGCCAACTGGTCGCGCGCGGCAAGCGTGTCTTTCTCGATCTCAAGTTCCACGACATTCCCAACACCGTCGAGAAGGCCGTCGCGGCGGGAGCGGAGCTGGGCGCCTCGATAGTCACCGTTCACGCGAGCGGCGGCGTACGGATGATCCGGGCGGCCGTGGGAATCGCGGGACCGGATTGCGAGGTCTTCGCAGTGACCGTCCTGACGTCGCTTACCGGTGCCGATCTGGACGACGCGTGGGGCGGGGACCGGGGCGATGGGTCGGCCGATCTCACGCCCGACGTCCTGCGGCTGGCCAGGCTGGCGCAGGGGGCCGGCGCGGCTGGGGTGGTCTGCAGCGGTCTGGAGGCTCCCGTGCTCAGGGACAGCTTCGGCTCGGCGCTCAAGCTCCTGGTGCCGGGGGTTCGGCTACCCGGGAGCGACAGGGGCGATCAGAGCCGGGTCGTGACGCCGGCCGAGGCGGCGCGGGGGGGCGCGTCGTATGTCGTGTTGGGCCGGACGGTTACGTCGGCGCACGACCCTGCCGCGGCGATGGATCAGGCGGTTGCGTCCCTGGCCTGACCGGACTATTTTCAAAGGCTGACCCAAAATTCGGAGCAGTTCGTGAAAGTACGTAGCAGCGTCAAGCCGATATGCGAGCATTGCAAGGTGATCAAGCGCCAGGGCGTG
>DATMZX010000095.1:0-2994 GCA_035573235.1 Gemmatimonadales bacterium | reverse complement strand
GGCCGTGGCCATGGCGCCGGGCACGGCGGGAATCGGGAACGTCACGACCGCTTTGCCGTTCTGCCACGACACCGAGGTCTGCCCGACTTTGTCCAGGCCGTCGTTGAAGAGCGTCCCGGGATTGGCGCCCAGCCAGAACGTGTCGCTCGTGCCTGCGATCGCGGCTTTGGGCGCGCCCTGCGGGCTCGCCCATAGACGAATCAGCCGCTCCTGGACGGCGGACGCCGCCGGCGTGGCTTTGCCTTTCGTGCCCGCGACCTCGGCGCCCGGCGTGTCTTCATCCCACGCGTAGAGGCCGCTGACGACCTCCACGTTCGAGTACGCCTGCCCGTTCGCGCGGGTGCACGTGTACTGGACGCGCTGCGCGAATGTCTGGTAATTGGTGCTCGCGCGGTATTTTGTGAGCGTACAGGGCTGACCGCTCACCTGGATGGTGCCGCCCTTGGCCGTGTACTCGAGCGAGGCGACCATGTCGCGCTCGTCGTGGCCCTTCAGCATGCCGGTGCTCCACATCCAGTTGAAGAGCACCGCCTTCAGATCTTTCGCGTCTTTCGCCGGCGTGTAGGGTTCCTTCACCCCTGCCGCGGGGTTCGGGTTCTGCGCGGCCGCGGTGGCTGCGCCACCGAGCGCCACGGCCAACACCAGCGCTGTCCAACGAGTCTTTCGGCCAAGCTCCATGGCGGTCCTCCCGACGTTTCCGAACGGAGGATGCGCGTGTGAAAGCCCGGGGTCAAGACCAAAGTTGGTATGGCCCGCGAGGGCCTACGCGAGCCGGACGTTCTCGGCGCGCGGGCCCTTGGGACCCTGCCCGCGTTCGAACGTGACGTTCTGCCCTTCGCGCAGTTCGGCGAACCGGACGCCGGTGCACGCCGAGTTGTGGAAGAAGTACTCGGTGCCGTCGCTCGCCGCGATGAAGCCGAAACCCTTGTCGCTCACGAGCCGCTTGATGGTGCCGTTGAGATTAGCCATGTCTGTCGTCGCTCCCTGAAAATTATGTACCAGCTCTAGGCGGATGCGCGTTCTTCTTGAATCGGGGACGGCAGCAGGCGCTGAATTGCGCGCAGCAGCCCCCGATCCTCCGCCGACACCAGCGAGACCGCCCGTCCCGCCCGGCCCGCGCGCCCGGTACGGCCGACGCGATGCACGTAATCCTCGGCCACCAGCGGCAGATCATAGTTGACCACGAGGGGCAGCTGCTCGATGTCGAGCCCGCGCGCGGCGATGTCGGTCGCCACGAGCACGTTGACCCGTCCGGACTTGAAGTCGCTCAGGGCGCGGTTCCGGGCGTTCTGGCTCTTGTTGCCATGGATGACCGCGGTGCGGATGCCCGCCCCCGTCAGCTGCTTGCCGACGCGATCCGAGCGCCGCTTCGTCTTGCAGAACACGAGCACCTGGTCTCCGGGAGCTTCGCGCAGCATGCGGGTGAGCGCCTCGGCCTTTCCGTTGGCGTCGACGCTGCGCACGCCGTGCGTCACCGTCGTCGCGACGCCCTTGCCTTCCGAGACGTCCACCTGCTGCGCCTCGCGCGAGAACTGCGCGGCGAGCTGCGTCACCTCGCGCGGCAGCGTCGCCGAGAACAGCAGCGTCTGGCGCGACTTCGGCGTCGCGGCGATGATCCGGCGCAGGGCCGGAAGAAACCCCATGTCGAGCATGCGATCGGCTTCGTCGAGCGTCAGCACCTCGACGCGTCCCAGCGTAATCGTGCGCTGCTCCATGTGGTCGATCAGCCGGCCCGGCGTGGCGACGACGATGTCGGCGCCGCGGCGAAGGGCGTCCTTCTGCCGGCCCATCGGAGCGCCGCCGATGAGCACCGCGCACTGCAGCTGCACGGACGCGCCGTACTGCATCAGCGACTGGTGCACCTGCATGGCGAGCTCCCGCGTCGGCACGAGGACCAGACCGCGCGGCGCGCCGGCCGCGCGCGGCTGCCGCGAGAGGACGAGCAGGCGATCGATCATCGGCAGGCCGAAGGCCGCCGTCTTGCCCGTGCCGGTCTGGGCACGCGCCATCAGATCGCCGCCGCGGAGCACGAGCGGAATGGCTTTCGTCTGAACGGGGGTCGGCGTGTCGTAGCCGAGACGAGCGAGCGGTTGAAGAAGAATGTCAGAGAGTCCAAGCGTACCGAACGACATGCAGGCGTACTCCATTCGCGAAACGTTCCCGCGTCCGGAATAAACGCGGCGGATAATGTGTCGGGCTAAGCAGGACTTTTCAGGGAAGGTCGGCAGAGCTCGTGGCAGATCCGAAGCCTCATCATAGCACGGTCTCCCCGACCTCCGACCGCAACACGGGCGGGACGACCAGATCCGGCATCAGCTTGCCCAGAAACAACCGCCGGCAGATTTTGCCGATAAGACGTGCCCATTTTGCCGATCGCTGCACACGCGCGCTGTCGGTCGCGATGCCCGTTCCCGCGTACATCTGGCGATACAGCTTCGAAATGAGGACGAAGGCGAGCCGCGCGCGCAGCGATTCCACGACGCGCGAACGGCGCCACACCTGGGCCCATCCGTAGAAGCGATCCCACGCCTGCTGCGTGCCGACGCGAATCTCCTCGAGCGACATGGTGGGATGCGGCGTGTAGAGCTTCGGCCGCTGTTGCTGGGGAATCAGCCAGTGCTGCGCCAGCGGCACGCCGCCGACGTTCGCGGCCCGCGCCGCATCCGTCGCCGACCACTTCTCAAAGTCGACGGTGCCCGGAAACGGCGTGAGGAGCACGAACTGGGCGAACGTCACGTCCGCCCGCTCGGCCAGCGCGACCGTCGCCTCGAACGTCCCCGCATCGTCGCTCGGCAGGCCGAAGATGAAGGAGCCGAGCACGTGGATGCCGTGCCGTTTGAAGGCGCGCAGCCGCGCGACCAGATCCTCGCCCGAGAGGTTGAAGCCCTTGTAGACGTCCTTGAGGCCTGCCGCGGTGACCGACTCGACGCCGACGAGCGCGCCGAGAATGTGCGCGCGCTTCATCGCGGTGAGAAACGCGGGATCCTCGGCCGC
>DATMZX010000094.1:0-22194 GCA_035573235.1 Gemmatimonadales bacterium | reverse complement strand
GATCTCGCCGTCGGCGAGAACGCCGCTCCGACGCGTCTATTGCACAACACCGGGGCGACCCCAGGCGTGCGTGTGCGGCTCGAAGGGCCGCCCGGCAATCCAACGGCCGTGGGAGCCCAGCTGCGCCTGCGTTATGGCGATCGCATGGGACCGGTGCGCGAGGTGCAGGCGGGATCGGGCTACTGGTCGCAGAACGGCGCGATTCAGGTCTTGGGCCGCCGGGGCGAGCCGACAGCGTTATTGGTGCGCTGGCCCGGTGGACGCGAACAGGTGGTCTCGCTCGCACCGGCGCAGCGCGAGGTCCTCGTCCGGCCGTGAAATGAATAGGGGCGGGCTCACGCCCGCCCCTACCCGCATCGCACCTTCTTCTACTACTACTACTAGTGACGATTCTTGCTGAGCAGTTGCGCGAGATGACGGTAATCGTTGAAGATCTGGCCCACGGAGCGTACGCGGCCGCCACCAACCGAAGCTGACATGTCTGGACCGCTGGGCCCGCCGAACGTATAGATCTCGCGCGCCAGCACGTCCATTTCCTTGGCAGGCACCGGCATTTGCCGCGGGGTCCCCGCGGTGAGCGGTCCGATGCGACGCCGGTTGAAGAACGGATCGGTGCCCTGCCCCATGAACTCGATTTCCTGCTCGTAGTGCAGCGCGTCGTACATCGCCGTGTCGGTCTCAGCGCCCGTCAGCGGCAGCAGACCACACCCGCCGACGCCGGGCGTTGCGCACCCCGCGCCGCCCCGTCCTACACGGCTGTTATTGATCAACGTGGCGGCCGTGACCTTGCTGCCGCCACTGCGCAGTAGACCTTCGGCCCACAGCAGGTCGTTCATTTCTCGCGTATAGAGCGGGTCCTGCCCCGAGCCATCGAACCCCGGCAGACGCTCGCCGGTGGCCGCCAGGTTGTTGTAGCGGACGTGCTGCAGATTGCTCTGATGATACTGGCCGCGTGCAGGCGGGAAAATCGCCACGGCAGAGCACGCAAAGTCCGAACCGGCTCCCGTATCGGCCGCCGTGGTGGAATACCCGTTGAAATTATTGGTCGGCCCCCACGTGCCGTTTCCGACGCGCCGGTCCGGCGAAATCGTTGGACAGGGGTTACCGCCGGGGTTCGGCCACGGGTCCTGGTGGTTGGTCGTAATCAGCTTCGCCACGCGCGTATCCACCCGCATCGTCCCGATCGAGTTGCCCCACGACTTGATGCACGCGATTCCGCATTCGGCGGCGTTGATGTCGATGAAGTACTCGAAATCAAACGGTGCGGTCGAGGTGATCCCCTGAGAAGCATGGCTCACCACGGCTGCCCAGTCCGCGGCCGCGTTCTCCGCCGCGTTCCGCGGCCACAGCGCGATCAGCTCCGCCGCCATCGTATGCGCCAGCTGGGCGATCTGCACGTTCGTATATGTCGATCCGCTCTCGAGACCGAACCAGTTGTCGCCGGTTTTCCATACCACGCCGGCTGCTTCCGCGGCGGCTTCGTTGAACTTCTGCAGCGCGAAGTCTCGCACCTGGGCGCGATTGTTGAACGCGATGTTATACGGATCGCTCAAGTCGGAGTTCTCGTCGACGGCGAATCCCGAGTCGTACAGCATCGCGATGCCGGCGAGCGCCATTCCTTGCACCATCCTCGCAACGGCGCGATTCCGCGACGTGAGCGTCGTATCATCCGCGCAGTCGGTGTCGAAGCACTTGCCAGCGGCGATCGCGGTGAGCACGTCCGTCGCCGATGACAGGACGGTGTGATAGCCGTACCAAGCGGCTTCGACGGTGGGTCCTCCAACCGCCTCGGGCGCGGTCGCGCTGTTGCTCCACCCGCAACGGCTGGGGCAGTCCGATCCCACCGAGCTGTAGAACCGGATGGCCGCGTTGTTCCAGGACGCCGTGTAGTTATCGGCCTGGGCATTGAGCGGCATGATGAAGTAGTTCTCCCGCGTCTCGACCCACGTGCGGATGGCGCCGGTCAGCAGCTGCTCGAGACCGGCGGGGTCCTCGATCACGCGTGGCACGTCGGGCGCATTGGGATTGCCGACGTTGAGGTCGCAGCCACCCACCGCGAGCGCGGCAGCCAGCGAGGCGACCAGTGTGTACATGCGCGGCATGGAAATCTCCAGAGATGGTTTCATGGTCGCCTCAGAATCCGAGCTCGACACTGCCGGTGAACGTCCGGAACTGCGGATACTGGAACCAATCCATTCTGACCTGGAATGGATCGCCGTTGAGCCCGGACACCTCTGGATCGAGCCCGCTGTAATTCGTGATCGTGAAGAGGTTGCGCGCGATGAACGAGAGCCGCAGCTCGCGCACGCTGCGCAGCAACCCGATACGGCGCAATTGATCGCCGCCGAGCGTATAGCTGACCGACAATTCTTTCAGTTTGGCGTATGAGCCGGACTCAATGAAGAAGTCGTTGGACTCGAGGCCATTGTAGAACCCCACGCCATAGTACCCGAGTGCCTTCTGCGGGCATGACGGCATCGTCGCCGACACGGTACCGCACGCGGCATCGTTCTGCGGCTTGCCGGCCTGATCCTGCGCGCGATCGCGTGTGGCCTGGAACGCCCACTGTCGCGTGCCGTTGTAGAGATCGCTGCCGTAGGACCAGTCGAGCAGCGCATTCACCGCCAGGCGGCTACGCGTGAACGAGAGGCCGAAGCTCATGTTGAAATCGGGGTTGGCATTCCCGATCTGGACGATGTTGTCGGTCGTCTTGCAACCGCCGCCCGGCAGCGACTCCTTGCAGTACACGTACTTGATGGCGCGTTCGTTGGGGGTGCCGTAAACGCTCTTGCGCACCACGTAGCCATCTTCGTTCACCATGACGCTGTCGGGACTCCACGCCTGGCCCGGCCCGTTGGCCGCGGCCTTCGCCGGATCGTCGTACAGCTCGTTGACGTCCCGCACCCAATGGTTCCCGTACAACACGCCCAGGTCGCGGTTGGGTCCAAGGAAGAACGCCGCGGGCATCTGCTGGAAGCCGTACAGCCGCAGCGGCAGATCCTTGCCCGTGGGCAGTGTCCAATCGGTGATAACCTGCCGCGTCCGGTCACCCACGATATTGAGGGTGAGCCCCGTGCCAGGCTTGTTGATCAGCCGCGCCGCGAGGGTGATTTCGTGGGTGTTCGAGCGCAGGGCGCCCGCGTTTTGCCACTGGCCTTGCGGATAGGCCGACAACGCCGGCAGGTCCACCAGCAGGATTTGGTCCTTGCTATCCTTCCGCGCGTAGGTGTACTCGACCGAGAAGCGGCCGCCGCGCAAGTCGAAGTTCGTTCCCAGCTCGAGTTCGGACGAATGGGCGGGCTTCAGCGCCGGGTTTCCCTTGATGACCTTGGCGAACCCCGTCGACGTCACAGACAGGATCTCATACTGATCGCCGAATCCGGGCCGCAAGCCCGCCGTCCCGTAGGACGCGCGGAGCCGCCACTCGTCGAGACCCGGCACGCGCATGTCCTCGGTCACGCGCCAGGCACCCGAGACGCGATAATAGGTCGCCCAGCGGTTTTCGGGCCCGAACAGCGACGAGCCGTCGCGGCGCACCAACGCGTCGATGACGTAGCGGTCTTTGATGTCGAACGTCGTCACGCCGAAGTAGTTGAAGTTCTTGATCACGGTGTCGGCCGATCCGGGGGTGACGCTGGACTGGTCGACGCCGGCGAACTCGGGCACCTGGCCGATCCTGAACGAGCTGGCGGACGCCACCAGGCCGCGGATCCGCTGGTTTTCGTACAGCGTACCGAGCTTGGTGGTGTTGACAACGGCGCTGCTCAGCCGGCGCACGCTCGTGAGCGTGACACCGGTGTTGAGCTGGTAACCGTTGAGGGTACTCTCGTTCAGCGAGCCTGGATCGGGCGGGCCCCCTGAAGAGGTGTAGTACGGGCGCGGAACCAGGTCCTTGCTGAACTGAGATTCCTGATCGTAGCCCAACGTGCCTTCCGCCGCCAACCAATCGGTCATGCGCCAACGCAAGCGTGCCGCGCCCGTGAACCGGTTGCGGTCCTGTGTGATCTTACGGTTGGCCAGCTCGTACATCGGGTTGGCGTCGTTCGCGACGTCACCGCTGAGCGGCACCTGCGCGATGTACGGCGATCCATCCGGATTGCAGCACGCCGTGATATCCACGTCCGGCTGCACGAACATCAGGCTGTAGAACGGCGAGCCGGTGCCTTCGGCGGCGCGGCCGTTGCTGGAGGTGCCGTAGAAGGCGCTGAAGGACGCGTCCACATTGGACCGGAGTTGGTGGTCGAGATTGAGTCGCGCGTTCTGCCGCTCGTAACCGCCCAGTCCGAAGATGACGCCCTTGTTCCGCGTGTTCTCGAAGGATGCGTTGAAGTTCGTGTTGCCGCGCCGCTGGCCGATCGAGATGTACTGGGTCGCGAACGGCCCATTCTTCACCATCGAGCTCCAATGGTCGTGATAGATCGTGAACGGATTGTCCGCGATTCCGTCGGGCTTCGTGCTGCGGCCACCGTCTTCGTTCAAGCAGTAGTTCCCTACCGGATCGACGGTCCAGGTGGGGTCCTGAGCGGCGCAATATCCAGGACTCTCTTCGATCTCCCACGCGTGGGAGCGCGAAAACACCATCCGCGCTGGCATCGTGTTGACGCCAGCCTCGGCGCGGACCGTGACCTGCATCGATCCCTCAGGCAGCGTCGTGCCGCGCTTGGTGAAGACCTGGACGACGCCATTCGCGCCGTTGGATCCGTACAACGACGATGCGGCCGCGCCCTTGATCACCTCGATGCGCTCCACATCCTCGGGCGCGATGTCGGCGATTCCGTAACGCGCGATGACGCCATCGACGATGTACAGCGGGTCCTGCCGTCCCGAAATGCTCGTCGCGCCGCGCAGCCGGATGGCGGGTTCGCTGCCGGGTTGGGCCGACTGCGGCACGAACCGGACGCCCGAGATCTTGCCCTGGAGCGCTTCCAGAGCGTTGGCGCCCGGGACGGCCTTCATCTGTTCCTCGTTCACCGTACCGACTGTGAACCCGAGCTTGCGCCGGTCCGTCGCTTCCGCCACGCCGGTGACGACGACTTCTTCCAGTCGCAGCGGATCCGCCTCGAGCGTGAAGTCCTGCTGCTGCTCGCCGGCACTCAGCGTGATGGTGCGAGACGTTGGTTTGTGCCCGATGTAACGCGCCTGGAGCACGACTTGTTGACCGCGCACGGCACCAGCGCCGATGGTCAAGGTGTACGCGCCATTGGCATCGGTCACTGCACCGGTGTTCGTGTTGGCCACGAGCACATTGGCGCCGCCGAGCGCCTCGCCCGTTTTCGCGGTGACCCGCCCTTTGATGACGGCGTCCTGCGCCGCGAGCGGCATGGTGATCAAGCATGCGATCGCTACGAACTGCGGAACGCGCATAAGCTGCCTCTGTTGTGAAGAGGAATCCCGGTGGGGACGGCACTTCGTAGAACAACGCATCAGCAACCCCCTTGGTCCACGCCCGCTGGGCGGGCGTGACGGCACTGCAGACGTTGAGGGTGCGGCTCGGCGCGGTACTAGCGCCGACATTCCATTCTACCTTCTATTAATCGTCCCGCTAGAGGCAATGCGATGCCGGTGAAAACCCTCGTCACGATGTTCATGGTCACCGTGGCCTGGTCCTCCCCGCTGCTCGCGCAGAGCACACTGCGCGGCCGGGTTATCGACAGTGAGATGGGAGGGGCGCTGGTGGGGGCCCTGGTGCAGGTTGGAAAGGACAGCACGGGCCCTTCCTTTATTAGCGACTCGGGCGGCTTCTTCGCCGCGCCCGGGCTCTCCCGTGGTACGGTCGACGTCCGGATCCGGCTGCTGGGCTACGAAGAGAAGACCTTCCAGGTGTTCATGCCGGACTCCGGCGAGCTGTACCGCCAGTTCGCGCTCGATTTCAACGGGTTCATGCTTCCCGAGGTCGTCGTCCAGGCGCGAGCCGAGCGCCTGCAACCCCGCTATATCGATTTCGAGCGCCGGCGCGCCCGCAAGCTGGGGGCGTTTTTCCGCTGGGACGATATCAAGAAGGCGACCTACAACACTGTCGGCGACGCGCTACGCACCGTGCGGGGCGTCCGAATTCAGTGCGATCAGTCGCGATTCGAATGCTTTGCGGTCATGGCACGAAGCCCCAACTGCCTTCCGACCTGGTATATCGACGGCATAGAGGTGCATTCCTTCGAGGAGAACACACCAATTCGGGACATCTACGGGATCGAGGTCTACCGGGGGACGGGAGAGATTCCTGCGGAGTATGCCGGCTCCAACGCCGGCTGCGGGGTTATCGCGATGTGGACGAAATCACGGCCCTACAGATGAAGGAACGACGACGCCCTCGAAGGTGACGGAGCGTGGGTTGACGACTCCGAGCGTCAGCCCGGTCACGATCAAATCGCCCAGCCGCATCCGCATCTTGATCTTCAGATTCGCCACGCGCGAGCCGTTCGCGACCTGACCGGCGAGAATATCCTCGGCGTTGGGGCGTGAGACGCCGATCAATCCCCAGAACAAAAACACCGGTCGCCGCGTGATGTGGAACGCTTCGCCCTGCACCGGAGTCTGCGCGGATTCGGCCATCGACGTGGGGACGCCGAGGTTGGTCGCGTCAAAAGTCAGGGCGCAGCCACTCACCGTGAGGGCCCCGGCCAAAATCAGCAGGCCCGCGCGTGTTGCAGAACGAATCACGAATCTCCCGGGAAAAAATGAAGCGCGTCAATCCAACCCGGATTGACGCGCCCCAAAGCTACTGCCTCTTACATCCCTACGGGAGCCTTGAGCGCGACATGAAGGCCGAGTCCCCAGATTCCACCGGTGGTCCCGCCACCAAAGTTCTCGGAGTCATACGCCAAATGCAGGCCCATCATCCCGAACCCGACGTTGGCGCCGAGCGTCCAGGCGATATTGGACTCGGTGCTCGAGGCGCCGGAGTACTTGTACCAGCGGTTGTTCACGGCCAGGTACGGTTCGATGCTCAGTCCCGGCGTCGGAACGTTGACGCTGACTGCGCCACCCAGTCCCAGCCTCGTGAGCGCTGAGTCACCGTTGGCCGCGCCGACCCGTGACCCGTCGAGCTGCAGGCTGAGCGCCAGGGGCATCAGGCTGCCGCCGATGACGCGGAACGCGGCCTGGCCGCCGACCGACGGGTAACTGTCACTCGCGCCGCTCGGCTTCCATGACGCGAGCGCCGCCGTCAGCGTGATCGCGCCGAATCCAAAGGCGCCACGCGCGCCCCAGGCCGTTCCGTTACCCAGGTCCGAGTTCGGCTTGGCGAAATCACCACTGATCGTGATCCCGGTGCCGCCCTTGGGATTGCTCCAGTTCGGCATGCCCAGCGACTGTGCCGCGAGCGGGGAAGCCCCAACCGCAGCAGCCACCAGGACTGTGAGAATGCGCTTCATCGGTATCCTCCACAGCATGAGGTCCATGGTTTGGTCCGTCCGCCTCCCCGCCTCCCCGTCGGACCGCTGACAGGCCCCAGGGTAGGAAGTTGATACGCGCAAGTCAACCTGTGTCGCGTTAATGCACCCACACGGCGCCAATTGACACACCCTCCAAGTCCCCCAGCCCCGCGCTGATACGCGCGTCGAACTTGGGAGACAGGCGGAAATCGGCGCCGAGCCCGAGCGCAAACAGGAAGTCGGACTCGCCGTTGCCCGCGGTGAAGAATCCCGTCGGCTGCACGTAGGGCACGATGCTGATCTTGGAGTCTTTGGGGTCGACCCGGCGACCCAGCGACAAGCCGATCGGGATGATCAGGCCCGAATTGCCGCTCGCGAACCGGCCGCCGATCCCGAGGATCATCGCGCCATCGAGCGGGAAATCCTCCGTGTGGGTCACGACGCGCTGCCGCGCTTCCGCGCCGAGCAGCAGCTGCGAGTCACCGCCGTCAGGAGAGAAAATGCCGCCGCGAAAACCGAGGTCGAACTTGCCGCTCGCCATTCGGTACGCGCCTTCGAACGCCGTGCCGCCACCGTCGGGGAAGCTGATCACCGCGCCGAACTCGGAGCGGGTGAACGCGCGATAGGGCGCGTTGTAACTCGGGGTACCGGTTGCCTGCGCCGCAAGACTCGCAGCGCTTCCAGCGGACAGCACGATCATCACCAACGCGGGGCGCAAACGCATTTCCTAAACTCCTCGAGATATGGTGCGAGGGGTACCCGATGAACAACGCGGCGTTCCGGCCGAAGCCGGAACGCCGCGCGTCTCCGTGCAGTCTAGTGCCAGAGTGAAATGCCGACCCGGCCACCGATTTCGATCGTGCTCGGCAGACCGAGATCCGCGCTTTCCGACGTCCACTTGAACCCGACTTCATAGCGCGAAGCCGCGGAACCCCACGGCTTGCGCCAGCCCACGCCGGCGTTGACCGAAAAGGCGGTGCCACTGCCGCCGCCCAGGTCGGCGAGCAGAACGGCGCCGCCGCCGGTGAAGTACATGCCGCGATGATGACCACCCGGACTATTCGCGAACAGCACGTTGACGCCCGGCTGGAACGTGTACACCGTCGTGCCGCCGACGCTGGCGAACGACAAGTTCAGCCGGGGTTCCCACATCATCGACTTGGCCGAGACAAATCCAAGCCGTACGTCGAGCGGGGTTTGAATCGCAATTCCACCATCCACGCCGTCGGGCTTCACATATGCAACGCCGATGTCGACGCCGAATTCATGTTTGGCGTGAGGGGCGGCGGCGCTTGCACGCCGCTGAGCGTTAGCTGACGCGGGGAGGGATAGCGCGATTGCCGCTAGAACCATCCCACCGAGAAGCTTCCGCATAAAAGACCTCCAGTTGGGGGTGGCGAACCGCCACATCGTTAAGAACGACCTCATTTTCTGTCAAGCACGAAGCCGTCAGAGACACGCATGGCCCGCCAGCTAGAGTGCCAACGGGCCATGGGTTACGACTGTCCTCGTGACGCGGCTCACGCCGCGCGAGGTCGCTTACTTACCGAAGCTGATGCCGACGACGATCGGCAGGTACTTCACCGAACCACCTTCGGCGCTAATGGTTGTGTACCGGGTCTCGGCGAACAGCCGGTTGCCGCCGGTTCCCAAGGGAAGCGAAACGCCGGCGCCAAACGCATACGTAAACTCGGTCGAGCCCTGGTCATCGACCTTCGCGTTCGTAAAGCCAAGACCGCCGGTGACGTAGGGTTTGGGACCAGCCGAGCCGAACTGATAGACGAGCGAAGCCATGCCGCCCAGCAGCTTGGTCGTGTGAGCGGGTACACCATCCGCCTCACTCGTGGTGCCATAGGAAATGTCGGCGCGAATACCCAGGCCGGTCGGGAGATTGTACGTGCCGCCGACGGCACCAAGGAAGCCCATCTTGTCGCTGTTGCTATAGTCACTCATCGGCATCAACAGACCAGCACCCACGCCCCAGCGAATGCTCTGCGCTGATGCGGGGCGGGCGACGACGACGAGCGCCATCACCGCGAGTAGAACCAATCCGAAGCGCTTCATAACCCTACCCTCCGGGGGAATAAGGGGGCTCTTTGGGACAATTTGACGGCACCACTGTTGGAAAAAGCCCGAATAAAGTCAAGAGCCAGTGGTGGAAGCGCTTCTGGCTACTATACGTACGACGTCTTTTGCAACCTGCAGGAACCCCCCTGCAACGTCCACTTTTTGGGTCCCTTCCGAGCGGCGAATCGTTACAACACCCTTGCCCAACAGCGTCATGAACGGCGCGTGGCGTGGGAGAATCCCTACAAGCCCGTCGTACGCCGGAACGACGACGGCAGTCGCTTCGCCCTCGAACACCGCCCGCTCCGCCGAAATCACCGATACGCGCATCAGGCCGTGGCCATCTTCTTGGCCTGCGCCACGACATCCTCGATCCCGCCCTGCATGTAGAACGCCTGCTCGGGCAGCTGGTCGAACTCGCCGGAGACGACCCGCTCGAACGACGCGATCGTGTCCTCGAGCTTCACGTATTTCCCCTCGAGCCCGGTGAACTGCGACGCGACGAAGAACGGCTGCGACAGGAACCGCTGCACGCGGCGCGCGCGCCCAACGAGCCGCTTGTCGTCCTCGGACAGCTCGTCCATGCCGAGAATCGCGATGATGTCCTGCAGATCCTTGTAGCGCTGCAGAATGCGCTGCACCTCGACGGCGACCTTGTAATGCCGTTCGCCGAGGTACTGCGCGTCGAGGATGCGGCTCGACGACGACAGCGGGTTCACCGCGGGATAGATGCCGAGCTCCACGATCGCGCGATCGAGCACGACCGTCGCGTCGAGGTGCGAGAACGCGGTCGCGGGCGCCGGGTCGGTCAGGTCGTCGGCGGGCACGTAGATCGCCTGCACCGACGTGATCGAACCCTTCTTCGTCGACGTAATCCGCTCCTGCAGTTCACCCATTTCAGTGGCAAGGGTAGGCTGATAACCGACGGCCGAGGGCATCCGTCCGAGCAGCGCCGACACTTCGGAGCCCGCCTGTGTGAACCGGAAGATATTGTCGATGAACACGAGCACGTCCTGGCCTTCGATATCCCGGAAGTACTCGGCGACGGTGAGGCCGGTCAGCCCGACGCGCAGCCGCGCGCCGGGCGGCTCGTTCATCTGGCCGTAAATCAGCGCGACGTTCTCGAGAATGCCGGCTTCACGGAACTCGAGGTAGAGATCGTTCCCTTCGCGCGTGCGCTCGCCCACGCCGCAGAACACCGACTTGCCGCCGTGCGCCTTGGCGACGTTGTTGATCAGCTCCTGAATCACCACGGTCTTGCCGACGCCCGCGCCGCCGAACAATCCGATCTTGCCGCCCTTCACGAACGGCGCGATCAGATCGATGACCTTGATGCCGGTCTCGAACACTTGAGTCTTGGGCTCGAGGTCGACGAACTTCGGCGTGCCGCGATGGATCGGCCAGCGCTCCGCGTCCTTCGGAATCGGCGCGCCCTCGTCCACCGGTTCGCCGATCACGTTCAGGATGCGGCCGAGGGCCGGCTTGCCGACGGGAACCGTAATCGGCTGGCCCGTATCGACGACTTCCATCCCGCGGACGATGCCGTCGGTCGAGCTCATGGCGACCGCGCGCACCTGATTGCGCCCGATGTGCTGTTCGACCTCCGCCACGAGCCGCACCGAGTCGCCCGTGATCGTCACCGCGTTGTAGAGCTCGGGCAGCATCTCCGGCTCGAACTCGATGTCGAGCACCGGCCCGATCACCTGGACGACTTTGCCGAGGTTTTGTTTGGCCATGACCTATCCTTTGAGGGCTTCGGCGCCGCCGACGATTTCGGCGAGCTCCTGCGTGATCTGAGCCTGACGCGCGCGGTTGTAGGTGCGCTGCAGAATCGTCAGCATGTCGCTGCCGGCATCCGTGGCATTCTTCATCGCCGTGCGCCGCGCCCCATGCTCGGCAGCCGCGGTTTCGACGAGGGCGCGATAAACCTGATTCTGGACATACAGCGGGAGCAGCTCGTGTAGAATCGCTTCAGCGGACGGCTGCAGGATGTAGTTCACCGCCTTCGACCGCCCTCGCCCGCCTTCGACCGCCGGTGGTGTTACCGGCAGGATCCGCAGCGTCGTGGGAGGCGTCGACACCGCCGAATTGAATTTCGCGAAGACGACATCGACCGCGTCCAACTCGCCCTTCGCGAACCGCTCCATCAAGGGTGCCACCAATTCCCGCGCATGCTCGAGCGTCGGCCGGTCGCCGATGTCGACACGCTGCGAAGCTGGCTCGCGCTTGGTGTACTTGAAGTAGCTGACACCTTTCTTGCCCACCAGGTGCAGCTCCGCGTGGGCGTCCTGGGCCTCGAGTTCTTCCAGGCGCCGCCTGGCTTCTCTGATGAGGTTCGCGTTGAAGGCGCCGCACAGGCCGCGGTTCGATGTAATGAGCACCACCGCCGCGCGCCTCACGCCCGGCCCTTTCCCCGTCGCTCCGGGCTGGCGCAACAAGGGAAACCGCTCGGCCAGCTCCGGCGTGTACAGCTCGCCGATCACGTCGGCCAGGGCCTGCGCGTACGGCCGCGCGCCCACCACCCGATCCTGCGCGCGCTTGAGCTTCGACGTGGAAACCAGCTCCATCGTCTTCGTGATCTTGCGCGTGTTCGAGACGGAGCGGATGCGCCGTTTCAGCTCGCGAGGCTTCGCCATTAGAGCGCTTTGTACTCCTCAATCGCCTTGCGCAGCCGGCCGCTGAGATCGTCCGAGAGCGCCTTCTTGGTGCGAATCTCCTCGGCAATCTTCGGGTGCTGCGCCGCCATGAACTCGAGCAGGCCGCGCTCCCAGTCCCTGATCTTCGGCACCTCGACGTCGTCGATCAGCCCATTCGTGACCGCGAACAGCACGATCACCTGCTGCTCGACCGCGACCGGCGCGTACTGCGGCTGCTTGAGCACTTCGACGACGCGCGCGCCGCGCGCGAGCTGCTTCTGCGTCGCCGGATCGAGCTCCGAGCCGAACTGGGCGAACGCCTCGAGCTCGCGGAACTGCGCCAGATCGAGCCGCAACCGGCCGGCCACCTGCTTCATCGCCTTGATCTGGGCGTTTCCGCCGACGCGGCTCACGGAGATGCCGGCGTTCACCGCGGGGCGGACGTTCGAGTAGAACAGGTCCGTCTCGAGGAAGATCTGCCCGTCGGTGATCGAAATGACGTTCGTCGGAATGTAGGCGGAGACGTCGCCCGCCTGCGTCTCGATGATCGGCAGCGCGGTCAGCGAACCGCCGCCCATCTCATCGGAGAGCTTGGCGGCGCGCTCGAGCAGCCGGCTGTGGAGATAGAACACGTCGCCGGGATACGCTTCGCGGCCCGGCGGGCGCCGCAGCACGAGCGAGAGCTGCCGGTACGCCGCGGCCTGCTTGGACAAGTCGTCGTACACGCACAGCGTGGCCTTCTTCTCGTCGTACATGAAGTACTCGGCCATCGTGCAGCCAGAGTAGGGCGCGATGTACTGCATCGGCGCCGGCTCGGACGCGGAGGCCACGACGACGATCGTGTAATCCATCGCGTCGTGCTCCTTGAGACGCTCCACCACGGCGGCCACCGTCGAATTCTTCTGTCCGATCGCGATGTAGACGCAGATGACGCCGGTGCCCTTCTGATTGATGATCGTGTCGACGGCGATCGCGGTCTTGCCGGTACCGCGGTCGCCGATGATCAGCTCGCGCTGGCCACGGCCGATCGGAATCATCGAGTCGATCGCCTTGATGCCGGTCTGGAGCGGCTCTTTCACGGGCTGGCGCTTGATGATGCCCGGCGCCACGATCTCGACTTTGCGGGACTTGGTCGTCTGAATCGGGCCGAGGCCGTCGACCGGACGGCCCAGCGCGTCCACTACCCGCCCCACCATCGCGGGACCGACCGGCACCTCGAGCACGCGTGCAGTGCGGCGCACCTCGTCGCCTTCACGCAGCTCGAGGTAGTCGCCGAAGATGACGGCACCGATGTTGTCCTCCTCGAGGTTCAGCGCGAGACCGGTGATCTTCGACCCCGTCTCCGATGACGTGAACTCGAGCATCTCACCCGCCATCGCGGATGTGAGACCGTAGATCCGGGCGATGCCGTCCTTCACTTCGAGCACGGTGCCGACTTCGCGAACGTCGATGTCCGCCAGGTCGGCCGCCTTGATTTCCTTCAGGAGGAGGTCTTTGAGCTCGCCGGGTCTGAGAATGGAATCAGTCGCCATGGGATGTCACGGTGTCGGGTTGAGAGATTGTGAAAATTATCACAAGTGAAAGGGCGGCGGAAGGCGGCGCAGAAGACTATACACGCGAACGCGTTCTGCCCCTCAAGAATCGAGTCAGTACGCCTCCCGGGCCCAACTCCCGCAGTTCCAACGGAGTGGCGCCCGCGACTCGTCGTGCCGCGCCGGCCAGGTGACTGGGCGACGCATAGCCGAGAATGCGAACGACGCCACGCACCGTGTACCCGGGGTTGCCCAGCAAGTCGGCGGCACACGCGGCGCGCGCTAGATCGATGACGCGCTTCAGGTTCGGCGCCCCCCCCGCCCCGAACTCGCGCGACAAGTGCTCGCGCGTTACCCGCAAGACTTGCGCGACATGGCCGGTTTTGGTCGGGGTCCCAGCCCGGCGCAGAACTTCTTCCCACGCAGCGAGTTGCAGGCGGTCGGTCAGACGCAACAGGCGGGGCGCGTCGGCCAGCGCGTGGCGCCGGGCGACCTGCGCCGTGCGGGCGGCGATCCATTCCCCCGCGACGGCGTTGTCCACTCCTTCTACTAGTACGCCCTTGAACCCGGCCTCGCGACAGGAGGCGAGGAGCGGGCCGTCGTCAGGCCGGACGGCCGACAGCGCGTACATCGGGATGCGGGGGAAGCGCGCGGGGAGCGCGAGTCCTTCTCCATCACAGTGGCGCACGTCGAGCACCACGGCATCGACCAGGCGTTGCTGCAGCAGGCGCTCGACGGCCTGGATGGTGCGGCACAACCGCACGCGCCCCGCGCCGCGCGGGTACCCGAGCTTCAGCGCCCGGCGCGCATCGCGCCTGGGATGGAAGACGGGAACGACCGGATAGGCCGAGGAGGCGCTCACGCCTGCACCAGCGCCTGCTGCATTTCCGCGGCCTGCCCCAGCACTTCGCGCGCGTTGTCGTAACTCACCGTCTCCCGCGCTTCCTCGAGTGGATGCCAGACGCAGGCCGTGATTCCCTCGGCTTCTTCAGGCACGGGATCGCCGCGGCGCGACTCGAACAGAAAGAAGTGGCAATACTTGTGGATCGTCTTGCCCCGAAACCGAAAATACCAGTCGATCACTTTGATGGGTCCGTGCAGCACGAGCTCCTTCAATCCGGTCTCCTCGGCCACCTCCCGGCGCGCCGCCGCGGCGGGCTGTTCGTCGGCCTCGAGATGCCCTTTCGGAAAACCCCAGTTCTGATACGAGTCCCGAATCAAGAGAAACCGGACCATGCCGTCGGGCCCGCGGCGAAACACCACACCCCCCGCGCTCGTTTCGCGCGTGGCGCGGGGCTGCGATTTCCGGCGCCTCTTGGACCGGCGCGACATCAGCTAGAAGACACTAAACGTGAAATACTTCCTGGGATTCGCCTGAATGTCCGAGAGTAATTGGCGCAGCTGAATCATCGTCAGTGTCGTCTCGCGATACAGCGATGAGTCCGCGACCAGAAGCCCCAGCGTGCCGCTGCGGTTCGCCACCCGCGAAAGAATCGAATCGGCCGACTGGAGCACGCGCACCAGGCTTTCCTGATTGCGGTTCGCCGCCGCCGCCAGCTCCTTCAAATCGTGGGACGCGCTGCGCAGATCGGTGCTGGTCGCGGCGGTGTTGTTGAGAATGGTGGACAGCTGGCCCTGATTCGTCGCGGTATCCACGCGGCTCATCGTCGTCTGCAGATTGTTGGCCGCCCGGGACAACGCCTGCGACCCGGAGCGGAGGTTGGAGCCGACGTCGCCGATGACGTCCGCCTGTTCGTTGGTGACGCGCACCAGCCGTTCGGCGACCTGCGAAAAGGAGCGAATCGAGCCGCGCAGGTCCATCACCGCCTGCGAATCGAACGCGCTCTGCACGCGCGCCGCGACGGTGCCGATGTCGGTGGCAATGCGGCTGGCCTGCGCCGTGAGCTGGCCGATATCGGGCAGCGTCGCGCCCGGCCATTTTCCGGTCCCCGCCGCCTTTGCTTCAGCCAGCGCCTGGCGAATGTTGGGATCGTCCGGCGGAGGCTCGCCCGAGATCAGCGTCGCGGCCCACTCGCCGAACAACGAAGCGGATGCCGCGATCACGGCAGGATTCGCCGGCGGAGTCACGCCCGCATAAATCTTGAGATCCGCTTCGACCCAATTGCCGGGGGCCAGCCGAATCGCCTCGACCCGGCCCACCCGGACCCCGCGCAACACCACCGGACTGCCGACACCGAGTCCGCCGACGGTCCGGAAGCGCGACGTGTACAGCGCTTCGCTCTTGCCGAGGTGCGCACCGGAAAGCCAGAGCGCGCCGCCGACGACCAGCGCCAGCGCGGCGATCATCACGACTCCGACCAGGAATTCGTTCTCGCGTTTCACTCGGCGCGTCCCTCGATAAACTGCCGCACGACGGGATCCTGCGTCTCCTGAATCTCCGCTACACTGCCCACTTGCCGGATGCGCCCTTCGTACAACATGGCAATCCGATCGCCGACTGTGTAGGCGCTGCGCATGTCGTGCGTCACCACCACTCCGGTCACACCCAGGTGCTCCCGCGTCCGCACCATCAGCCGGTCGATCACGGCCGACGTCACGGGGTCGAGGCCGGTCGTGGGCTCGTCGTACAGGATGTAGCGCGGCCGGAGCGCGATCGCTCGCGCAATCCCGACGCGCTTGCGCATGCCGCCGGAGAGCTCGGCGGGCATCCGGTCGCCCGTGCCCGAGAGATCCACGAGCGCCAGCGCTTCGCTGACCCGCTCCTGGATTTCGTCGTCTTCCAAGCCGCGCCGCTTGAGGCCCAGCGCGAGGTTTTCCGTCACGGACATCGAATCGAACAGCGCCGCGAACTGAAATACGTACCCAATGCCCTGTCGCAGCTGGGTCAACCCATCGCGGTCGAGCGTGCTCACCGGGTGGCCGTCAACGATGACGTCGCCCGCATCGGGGTGCAACAAGCCCACGATGTGTTTCAGGGCCACGCTCTTCCCCGATCCCGAGTAGCCGAGGATCACGACCGTTTCGCCGTCCCGAATCTTGAGCGACATCCCCTGCAGCACGCGTTTTTCACCGAACGCCTTGGAGAGATCCTGAAACTCGATCACAGCAGCACCACGGCCCAGAACGCGTCGAGCACGAGGATGAGAATGGCCGAGTACACGACGGTGCGCGTGGTGGCACGACCCACACCCTCGGCGCCGCCGCGGGTCGACAGGCCGACGATGCACCCGACCAGCGCAATCGTGAAGCCAAAGCTCGCGCTCTTGAGCAACCCGAACCAGACGTCCTTGAACACGTAAAACAGCTTGAGTCCCTTGATGAAATCGGGGGTCGAAAGGTCGAGCAGCGCGAGGCTGGTCAGCCATCCCGTCACCACGCCGATCGCGATCGAGAACGCCACGATGACCGGAAACATCAGCGTGGCCGCGAGCACGCGGGGAACGACGAGATAGCTCTGCGGATCGTAGGCCAGCGTCTCGAGCGCGTCGACCTGCTCGGTCACCTTCATCGTCCCGAGCTCGGCGGCCATACTCGCGCCGACGCGACCGGCGAGCGCGAGCCCGGTGAGCACCGGACCCAGCTCGAGCATCATCGTCTTGCCCACGAGCGTGCCGACGAAGTAGAGCGGGACGGCGCCGGTGAACGTGTAGGACGCCTGCAGCGCCAGCACGACTCCGGTAAACGCGGCGATGAACAGCGCGACGGGGAGGGAATCGACGCCGATCCGGCGCATCTGCACCACGAGCAGCCGGCCCCAGGTCGGCACGTCCCGGAATCCCCGACCCAAGTCCATGAGGAAATGGCCTACACGGCCCAGTTCCTCGATGGCGGAGATGCCGCGGCGCCCGATGGATTCGATCACGGAAAACAAAAGTGGCCCGGATTGCTCCGGGCCACTAGTAGGACGCCTAGATGTCTACGCGGCGAAGCTCGCGAGCGCCTTGCCGACGTCGCCGTCGCGCAGCCGCTTGAGCGCGCGGTCGCGCAGCTGGCGCACGCGCTCGCGCGTCACGCCGAGCATGCCGCCGATTTCCTCGAGCGTGTGCTCGCGGCCGCCGTCGAGTCCGAAGTACAACCGCAGCACCTTGGCATCGCGGCGCTGCAGCGTGTTCAACGCCTGCTCGATTTCGTCCGACAGGAAGCGATCCATCGCCTGATCTTCCGTGTCCGGCAGATCCTCGGCAATGAAGCGCTCGATCAGCGAGCGGTCGCCGTCGGGATCGAGCGGCGCGTCGAGCCGCACGTCGCCCGTGTTCAGGGCGGCGAGCGACTGCACGACTTCGAGCGACAGCTTGGTCGCGTCGGCGATCTCTTCCGGCGTCGGCTCACGCCGCAGCGTCTGGCGCAGGTACTCCGCCGTGCGCACGATGCGCGACAGATCGGCCGTGCGGTTCAGCGGCACGCGGACCGTGCGGCCCTGGCGCGCGAGCGCCGCCAGAATCGCCTGGCGGATCCACCACACCGCGTACGAAATGAACTTCACGCCCTGATCCGGATCGAACTTCCGGGCCGCGGTCAGCAGACCCACGTTGCCCTCGCCGATGAGATCGGTGAGCGGCAGGCCGCGATTCTGGTATTTCTTCGCGACGGAGATCACGAACCGCAGGTTGCGCTTGACCAGCTCCTGCATCGCTTCCTGGTCGCCGGCACGGACCTTCCGGGCGAGCGCGATTTCCTCCTTCTGCGTCAGCAGCGGAGTCTTGGACACCTCGTGCAGATACTGATCGAGGATGTCACGCTCGTGCTCGTGACGGGCGAGACCGGTGAGCAGACCCCGGCGCCGGCCCCGGCCGCCACGGCGCTTGGCGACACGACGTTCGGTCGTCGTGACGGTGGGCGTCGCGGGGGCGTCGGCCTTCCCCTTGGTCTTCGTGGTCTTCTTGGTGCGAGGCATGTGGTCGCCCTATCTGGGTGCTCTTTAGTACGCAGAGGCCGCGAAAATGTTCATGGAACAAGCGGAAATCGCTTGACACCGCCTGAACGCGCCGATAAGATGCCGTGTTCCCGCCGGACGGCTATAAGCCTTTTGGGGCGCGGGAATATAGAGGGGGCGTAGCTCAGTTGGGAGAGCGCGTGAATGGCATTCACGAGGTCAGGGGTTCGATCCCCCTCGCCTCCATGTGGAGAAGCTGAGCGAGACGCCTGGTCTAAGTCGTTGTGCAGCGGTTACATTACGGCGTCGCAACGCGGGAATAGCTCAGTTGGTAGAGCACAACCTTGCCAAGGTTGGGGTCGCGGGTTCGAGTCCCGTTTCCCGCTCTGAAACGAAACGGGCAAATCGACGCGGGGTGGAGCAGTCTGGTAGCTCGCCGGGCTCATAACCCGGAGGTCGTGGGTTCAAATCCCACCCCCGCTACTTCAGACGGACGGCCGGACGGACGGACTGACGGACTGAGCAACACGGTGCAACACAGTCCAACGGTCCAACCGACCGACCGTCCGTCGATTTTCGGGCGGTTAGCTCAGTTGGTTAGAGCGCCACGTTGACATCGTGGAGGTCACAAGTTCGAGTCTTGTACCGCCCATGCGCGCCCATAGCTCAACTGGATAGAGCGCTTGACTACGGATCAAGAGGTTGGGAGTTCGAGTCTTCCTGGGCGCACTATGTCTAAAACAAGTCCGATACAGTTTGTCCTAGACGTCTAGACGTCTCCACACTAGCCGTCTAGTAGTACGGGGCGTAGCGCAGTCCGGTTAGCGCGCCTGGTTCGGGACCAGGAGGTCGGAGGTTCAAATCCTCTCGCCCCGATTTTTGCGCCAGTAGCTCAGCTGGATAGAGCGTCGGCCTCCGGAGCCGAAGGTCCCGCGTTCGAATCGCGGCTGGCGCATAGCCACAGATCCCCCAGATAGACAACGGATCAACGTAGAGATCCAACGCAGGTCCCGCTGATCCGTTGCTCATCTGCGTGATCTGTGGCGCTAGAAGGCGATCGAGAGTCCAATCCGTCCCACCGACTGCTGTATCGGCGCCGACGCCGGCCCGCTGCCGTCATCCGTTTCGCGCGAGAATCGTTGAAATCCGTAGTCGCCCGTGAGCTGCAGGCGACCCTTCAGCGCATCGACCGTCGTGCCGAGTCCAAGCTGGATGGCGCCCAGCGCTGAGACGGTGCCGCCGCCGGAGAATTTCGACCCCGCCAGCACGCCGCCGTTCAGGGACAGGTGCACCCCTGGTCCCAACAGATATCCGATGCGCGCGCCCACAACGACGGCGCCCACCGACTGCGCTTCGAACTCAGGATCGGTCTTGCGATTGATGAAGCCGAGCTCGCCGCTGACCGGCCCCGCGATGAGATAGCGCACCCGCACATCGACTTCAGACGCATCGAAGTCGGTCGTGGCCGCGCCGCCCTCCGGTTTGTATTTGAGCTTCGACGCCACCGCTTCGGCGGACATTTTCTTCCACGAGAACGTCGCCTTGAGCGCCATGCCGCCGCCGCGGTAGTGGAGATCGGGCGAGACCTCTTTGTAGTCACCGAATGCGACTTGCGGACCGAGGGAGAAATGCTGGGCGGTTAGGCGGTTGAACGGTTGGGCGGTGAGCAGAACACTCAATCCACAAACCGCCAAACCGCCAAACCGCCGCTTCATCGAACACCTCCCGCGCTCACCGGAGCGACCGACAACGCCACTTGCTGGCGCCGCCGCGTATTCTCCTGCGCGATCTCGGCGTTGCGGCGCGCGATCTGCTCGCGCAACAGCTGATTGTAGAGGATGTTGCCGCGCGCGGGCTGCGGCGCGGGCTTTTTCAACGTCATGACGAAACCCGCGATCACGATCCCGGCGCCGATGACGGCGCCCTCGCGCAACGACACTTTCCCCAGATCGCCGCTCGACAGCGCGGACGTCCCCGCGAGTGCCGCGCCGGTGTAGACGAGCGCGAGCCCCATCGGCTTCCAGCTCTTGGGCGGTACCTCGGTCTCCGGGAGATAGGAGTAGCCGGGCAAGCTCGTGAGATGCTGGACCGTGTCCACGACGCCGTGCGCAATGCGAATCGGCTGTGACGTCGAGAAGCTGTTTTGGCCGACCGCGGCATCCACGACGATCGTGTAGTTCCCCGCGGGCAGCGGGTCGCCCGTCGCGGTGCGCGCGGGCCAGCGAAGGTTGACCTGACCGGTGGCGACCGTGGAATCGATACGCATCGTCGCGGCGCCGCCGAGCACGCGGGTGACGACGCGCGCGGGCTGCGTCACGGTATACCGAATCGGCACCGCGCCCTGCCCTCCGATGAACGTGACGCTATCCACCACGAGCTGGCGCACCACGAGCACCTGCGTCAGCGCTACCTGGAACGCGCTCAGCGCCTTCGGCGAAGTGCGGTTGGGATCGAGCTGGCGCTCGGGCTCGAGCAGCACCACCTGCTTGAAGGCATCGACCGATTTCAGGATCGAGTCCATGCCGCTGTAGGTGAATCCGAGCAGCTCGTACGCGCGCGCCCGCTCGTACCCGGTGAGACGCTCGCGCAGCGCCGAGCGTGCCAGCGTCAGCGCCTGACGGTAATCGAGGTTGTCGAACGCCGCCTGCGCTTTACGCAGCGTGGCATTCTGGATGGTTTGGGCGGAAGCAACCGAGGCAAGCAACACGACGATGACCACGAGCCACGTCGAGGTGCGTATCACTCTCCCTCCGGTTCGAGCACGTACGTCCGGCGGACGGTGTTATTCGCCGGGATATCGATCACCTCGGTCTTCGTCTTGAAACCGGGTCGCTCGACCCGAATGGTGTGACGTCCCGCCGAAACCGCCTCTTCGATGACGGGAACCGGGCCCAGGTCGCGGCCATCGATGAACAGATTGCCCGGGGGATTCGAGTTCACCGACACGAACCCTTGCGCGGCGGCCGGAGCCGGGGGAGGCGCGCGCCGGGGAGGCGGCGGCGGCGTGGTCCGATTGGCCACGTGAACCGTCTCGACCGGCGCGGTCACGGGTGGAGCGGCCGGCGGCTGACTCGCCTGCGGCGGCGGCACGGGTGCCGGCGGCGGGCTCTTTTTGGCCAACGCGAGATAACCGCCGACGCCGACAACCGCGAGCACGAGTGCTCCGACGACCAGGCCGACGGGTGAGCGCTTCTTCTTGTCTGCCGAGAGCTTCAGCCCGGCTTTCGGAATCGGCGTCGTCGGCGCGGTGGTGACCTCGGTGGGCGTGTCGGGCGAAGCCGTGCGTTGCACCGGCGGCGGCACCGGGCGCCGCGCGCTTCTGTCGCCGGTCGCGCCTTTCTTCGGCACCGCGACCGGCTGCTCCGGCCACACGGCGGTCGCGAACTCCTCCATCGTCGGGAAGCGCTGATCGGGCTCTTTCGACAGGGCGCGCGCGATGGCGACCACAAAAACTCCGGCGTGCCGGCGCGCTTGCCGCTCATGCGCGGCAGTTCCTCGAAGATGTGCTTATAAAGAATCGTGTGAACCGAATCGCCGGTGTACGGCAGCTCACCGGTCACCATGCGATAGCCAACCACGGCGAGCGAGTACTGGTCGGCTCGGCCGTCGACGACGCCACCCTTGGCCTGCTCCGGCGCCATGTAATGCGGGGTCCCGATGATCATCCCGGTCCCGGTGAATCCGCTGGCGGCCTGCAGCGCCTTGGAGATGCCGAAGTCGGCCAGCATCACGCGGCCATCGTGGTCGAACATGAT
>DATMZX010000093.1:0-9212 GCA_035573235.1 Gemmatimonadales bacterium | reverse complement strand
GCCGCTCGGTGACCGGCGCGGCGCTGTTGAACTTCCAGCCGCCCAGCTGGTCCTCGAGATTCAGAAAACTCTGGTAGGAGGTCGACTGCTCGACGGCGACGGAGCCGTTGCGGTGCGCCGGTTTCATCTCCTGCCCGGCCTTCTTCACGAGCTTCCAGGGATTCTGGTGCTCTTCCCAGCCGCGCACGTCGCTGACCGCGGCGTTGCGCTTCATGCGCTCGATCTCGAAGGACGGACAAATCAGCACCGGCGCGCCGCTCAGCGGGACCATCAGGAGAATGAGGCGCTCGCTGCGTCCCGGATTGTAGCCCGTGAAGTACTGGAAGTTGGTGCTCGGCTCGGCGACGAACATCTCGAGCTTGCGGGTCTTGAGCTCGGCCTGGAGACGCTCGATACGTTTCGCGAAGACTTCGGGACCGAGCGTGGGTGACTGACGGTAGGACGGTAGGACGGTAGGACGGTAGACGCTTTCCGTCCGACTCGACACTAATGCCAGCCCGGTCACCGTAAGAAACTCGCGTCGTTCCATCGTGCCGCTATATTACTCGGGGCCTGCGATCACTGGAAGGCACATACCCGCATGCACTTTGAAGCACGCATCGAGCCGCTGAACGGAAAACTCCCGAAAGTGTCGTACCGCTGGGATCCTGAGACGGACATCCTGACAGTCGCCTGCAAAGGCGTCCCGAAAGGGGACGGGATGGACGGCACGGTGGATCTCGAGGGCGGGGACGGCTCCTTCGTCGTCATCGACGTCGCCGGCGGCGCGATGCGCGGCGTCGATGTCGTGACGTGGCCCGAGGACGTACGCACCGTTGCCTCGCTCGCGCCGCCGGCGACCTCCAAAGAAGGCCAGGTCACGTTCCCCGACCGGCGCTCGCAGCCCGGCGTTTCGGCCGTCGAGGTCGACACCGCGCTCACCGTCGACAAGAACGACAAGGAATCCGTCTTTCACATCCGCGTGGGACGGCAGCGAGCCGCCACCGTGGTGCGCGTGGCCGACCATATGCTGGTCGAGGTGGACAAGCAGTCCCGGATCGCCGGGCTCTGGCTGCTCGAGGTCCCGCCCTTCCCGAACGTCGAGGCCACGGCGTAGTGGACGAACGGCTCGAGCGCTACGTCTCCGAGCTGTTCGCCGCTGAAGACCCCGTTCTCCGGAAGATCCGCGCTCGCCACGGCGAGCACAAGCTGCCGCCGATCAACGTCTCGCCCGAAGAAGGCAAACTGCTGTACCTGCTGCTTCTCATCATCAAGGCCAAGCGCGTCCTCGAGATTGGATCGCTCGGCGGCTATAGCGGCGTCTGGCTGGGACGCGCGCTGCCGCCCGACGGGACGCTCATCACCCTCGAGAAAGATCCGCGCCACGCGCGCATCGCGCGCGACGGCTTCACGGAAGCCGGCCTGCACGACCGCGTGCAGCTGATCGAAGGGGGAGCGCTCGAAATCCTGCCCACGCTGAAGCCTGGATTCGACGCCGTGTTCATCGACGCGGACAAAGAACCCTTACCCACGTATTTCGACTGGGGGATGCGCCTGCTGCGCGTCGGCGGACTGCTGCTGTGCGACAACGCCTTCTTCCATGGCGCCGCCATCGATGAAAGCGATCAGTCCGGGAACGCGCTCGGTGTGCGCGCCTTCAACACGCTCGCGGCCGGCGACCCTCGGCTCGTCGCGACCATCCTGCCGGTTCGCGATGGGCTGCTGGTCGGGATGAAAACGCGAGACATCGCATGAATTGGTGGAAGCCCCTCATCCAGGCCGGCGCGGTGCCGGGCAGTGGATCGAAAGGCGAAGAGCCGGAAGCGGCCGAGCGTGCCGAGCTCGTGGAAGACGCCGAGCTGCGCGCTCACGAGATTTCGGCCGAGTCACGCGTTCCGCCCGCGGTCTCGTTCCTCAACGGCTTCGAGCGCTGGAGCGTTCGCGCGTACGACGGCGTGATCCCGGTGGTCGAGGCCTATATCGCCGCCGCGGTGCGGCGGCGCGAAGGCCGCGGCGGATTGCAAGCCGTTGGGGTACGGCAGCGGAGCTTCGCCGTGGCCGCGCTCGATCGCATGAAGCCGGATCTTCGGCAGCTGCTCGAGCACAGCGCCGGCGATATCGAGCCCGTCGACGGCGAATTCGTCGGCCAGCCCGCGCGCTATCTGGAGCAGGTCGAGACGATCGTGCGCCGCGCGCGCGCCCACGTGGAGCGCGAGCTCGCCGAGTCGACGCTCGAACGCCTCGGCGCGGAGGAGTGGCTCGTGCTCGACGGCCTGCTTTCCCGATCGCCCGCGGTCGCGCGCCATCCCCGCGCGCTGGGAGTCATCAAGAGCCATGGCGCGCAATTCCTGGAAGGACGGGGCCTCGAGCGCGCGTTGACCTTGCCGGCCGGGCATCGCACGAGCGTGTTCGCGGTGCGCGGCGGTCATACCCGCACCGAGACCTACTCCTGGTACCTGCGATTGTGGCCGTGGGAAGGAAACGACTTGCTCTACGGACTGCTGCGGATCGAAGCCCGGGCGCATCCCGACACGATCGCGCGGGCGTCGGAGCTGTCCGGCTGGCTGTGGTCCGAGCGCGCGCCGCTCGCCACCCCGGCCACACGCTGGGACCGGCTGTTGTATCCTTTACATCAGGTGGAGGAATACCTGAAAGCCCTAGCCCCCCGTGATGTATTGCAGCGCGCCTCGCGCTTGCCGAGCCTCGCGTCGTGAACGCCGTCCCGATCGGGCGTGTCGTTGCGACCGAGCTCAAGCCCGCCACACCGCATCAATTCCATTTCTGGACCGCGATCGAGACCAGCATTGGGATCGGGGCCATCGTCAAAGTCGAGGGAGGGGGGACGGGGGAAGAGGGACGGGTGGTGTACGGCGTGGTGACGGAGGGATTTGCGTACTCCGATCTCGCGACGCCGTTGCACGACGTCGTGGGCGCCGAGGGCGATCCGGCGCGCGCGGCCGACGCGCCGACGGCGCGCCAGCAGATCCGGTACTGGACCGCCGCGGTGCTGCGGCAGACGCCCGAAGAGCCGCTCCAGCCCGTGCCGCTCGGCCAGGTGTTCGTGGCTGATGATGCCGATGTCGCCCAGGCGCTGCGCATGGATGCCTTCCTCTACTCCGCGACGCCGACGGCGATTCCCGTCGGCCTCTACACCTCGGCGGGTCGCGACGCGCCGGTGTATCTCGACGCCGATTTCCTGCTCGGCCCGGAAGCGGCGCATCTCAACATTTCCGGTGTCTCGGGACTCGCGACGAAGACCAGCGCGGTGGAATTCCTGCTCGCGTCGATCTTCGCGCATTTCCCCGGCCATAAGGGGCGCATCGCCGCGCTGTGCTTCAACGTCAAGGGGCCCGACCTCTGCTTCCTCGATCAGCCGGGCGACTTGAGTGACGAGGACCGCCGCCGCTACCAACGCCTCGGCGTGCCCGCAGAGCCGTTCCGCAATGTCCGGCTGTTCGCCCCGCTGAAGGCCGACGGCGTGAACCTCAACACGCTGCGGACGCATCCCGATCTGGTCGGCGACGTCGAGCCGCTGACCTGGGGCCTGCAGGAAGTCGTCGATTTCGCCGAGGTGCTGCTGAATCGCGACGACATCGACGCGAAGGCCGACGCGTTCATCGATTTTCTCCGCGACCGCGTGCTCGGCAGAACGTTCGACGACGGATTCGGCGGTACGCATCGGGTGCAGACGTTCGCCGACCTGGATGGATTCTTCCGTTCGATCTTCGATGGACTGGAAATCACGGCGGGTGGTCGCAGCGACACGTGGCGCACGCATCACATCGCCACCATGCGCAAGGTGCGGAACCGGCTCCTCAACATCTCGACGCGCTGCAAGGGGCTCGTGACCGACGACGGGCCGTCCAGCGACCTGCCCTGGAAGAGCTTCGAAGACCGCGCGGTCTACGTGATCGATATCGCCAACGTCGATCCGCTCGGTCAGGATCTCGTGTTTGCGCGGGTCGTCTCGAAGCTGCGCGAGCAGCTCGAGCGCCGGGAGCTCGGCGTCGATGCGGTCGTGGTGTTCGTCGACGAGCTGAACAAGTACGCGCCGGGCGATGGGCCGGATACCTACGTCAAGAAAATGTTGCTCGACATCTCGGAGCGGGGCCGCTACCTCGGCCTGGTGCTGTTCGGCGCCGAGCAGTTCCGCTCGCAGGTGCACCGGCGCGTCGTCGGCAACGCCGGCACCCAGCTCTTTGGCCGAATGGACATGGACGAGCTGGCAACCCCCGGCTATCAGATCCTGACCCCGGCGACCAAGAGCAAGCTCGCCACGCTGCCGATCGGCGAGCTGATGGTGCGGCATCCGCACTTCACGCAGCCGATCTTCGTGCGCTTCCCCAAGCCGCCGGTGCTGCGCGGCCGCGACGGCGTCGAGCGGTTTCCGCCGGCGGCCGATGTGCCGTTCGACGAAGCCGTGGTGCGGCAGCTCGTGCGGCTCGATCGCCGCGTTCGGCCGAATCAAGTGAAGGACCTGATCGCCGAGCGCGAGCAGGAGGATGTGCGGCGCGCGCTCGCCGCGGCTCGGCAGAAACGCCCGGACGACGCCTTCGCCTATTTCCGCAAGGTGCTCGGCGCGCGCGTCGAGCCTGAACGGCACGGCGAGCGCGAGCATCACGCCGTGCCGCCGCTGAACCCGATCTCGGACGAGCCCTACTAATGTTTCGCCACTCTTGGATCGTCCTGGCGGCGGGGGTCCTGGCGTGTAGCGACAAAGCCGTGCTCCGCTATCGCCCGCGGCGCGATGCGGTGCATCACTATGTGATGACGATGCGGTATGCCCGTGAAGACGCGGGGATCGTCGCGGGATCGAGGCGCTCCACTCAGGTTTGGACGATCTACTACACGCAGTTCGGACGCTTCACCGATCCCCGGATTGCCACCCGTGAGCTCGCGCTGCGGGTCGATTCCGCGCAGCTCCAATCCAACGATGTCGCGCCCGACCTGTCGTCCATGCGGGGGCAGGCGATCTCGGCGTTTCTGGATGGCCAGGGTCAGTTGCTCCGTACCGAGCGCGACGTGTCGGCGAGGCTCACGCCGGACCTGGTGTTCCGGCTGCATGCGATCGCCGCCGCGACCGCTCCGTCATTTTCGCAACAGCCGGTCGAAGCGGGAGACCGGTGGACCATGGCGAGGCGGGCGGCGCTGGAAGACTTCGGCACCGGTAGCGACAGCCTCGCGGAGCTGCAGCTGGACGCGACGCTCGGCGCGATTCGTGAATCGGCGAACGACAAGGTCGCGGAAGTGGGAATCCAGGGACCACTCCCCACTCGTGAGCTGAGCGTGAACACCAGCCTGGGGCCGCTGCCGGCCCGCTCATCCGGGACGGTCATCGGCCAATACCGGTTTTCCCTGCCGCGTGGTGTGATGGTGTCGCAGGAGCTGACCGATACGCGTCTCCTCGTGACCGACGCCCCCGGCGTGGGTCGGGACACGCTGCTGTCCAGGCTCGTCACGCACACCACCATTCGCCTGCAATGAAGCTCGCCCATCTCGCCGATCTGCATCTCGGGTTTCGCCAGTTCGACCGGCAGACGTCGAAAGGGGCGAACCAGCGCGAGGTCGACGTCGCCGAAGCGTTTCGGCGCGCGGTGGACGATATCCTCGAGCAGAAGCCCGACCTGATCGTCATCGCCGGCGATCTGTTTCACTCGGTTCGGCCGACGAACGCCGCGATTCTGTACTGCTTCCGGCAGCTGCATCGGGTGCGCACCGGACTGCCGAATTCTCCGATCGTCGTCATCGCGGGCGAGCACGACACGCCGCGGTCGACCGAAACGGGATCGATCCTGCGGCTGTACGAAGCGCTCGGCGTCGAGATCGCGGTCGAAGAAGCGCGCCGCATCGTGCTGCCCAGGCTCGACTGCGCCGTGCTCGCGGTGCCGCAGCAGGCGCTTGCGAAAGCCGATCGTCCGGCGCTGCGCCCGGAGCCCGGCGGCCCGACGCTCAACGTGCTCGTGACGCACGGCGTGTATGGCGGTCTCGGCGAAGAGCGCGGAACGATGGAATACGGCGGCGCGCAGCTGACGCGCGACCTGCTCGCGCCCGAGAAGTGGGACTACATCGCCCTCGGCCATTACCACACCGCGCAGTCGGTGGCGACGAACGCCTGGTATTCGGGCAGCCTCGAATACCTGCCGCCGAATCCGTGGGGCCAGATCCAGGACGATGCGGATGCCGCGAAGGGCAAGAAGCGCAGGGCGGGAAAAGGATATCTGCTCGTCGAGCTGCCGGGCGCGCGCGTGACCTTCCGCCCGATCGAGCCGGCGCGCCGGCACCTCGACCTGCCGTTCATCCAGGGCGCCGGGCTGAACGCGAAAGAGCTCGACGCGGCCATCGCCGAGCGCGTGAACGCGGTCAAGATCGACGATCAGATCGTGCGGCTGGTGGCCTGGGACGTCGATCGCGCGACGACGCGCGATCTGGATCACGCCGCGATCCGCGCCTATAAGGCGCGCGCGCTGAACTTCCAGCTCGACTTGCGGCGACCGCAGGGGCAACGCGCGGGCGCCGCGACGCTGGGGCCCGGTGTGCGGCGCCAGACGCTGACGGAAACGGTGCGCGAGTTCCTCGGCCGCCGTCCGCTCGATGCCGAGCTGAACCGGGAGACGTTCGTCACACTCGGCGTCGATTACCTCGAAGCAGCGGCGCGCGACGAGTCCGCCGGCACTCCCGCATGAAGCTGCAGCGGCTGCGTCTCGTCAACTTCCGCCAGCACGCCGACACCGAGATCGTCTTCGGCGACGGGATCACCGGCATCATCGGGCCGAACGGCTCCGGCAAGACGTCGCTGCTCGAGGCCATCGCCTGGGCGATTTACGGCAATCCCGCGGCGCGCGGCGACAAGGAGTCGATCCGCAATCTGCGCGCCAAGGCGCGCGCGCCGATGCGCGTCGAGCTCGAGTTCTCGCTCGGCAACCGCACCTACGTCGTCGAGCGCAAGTTGAACGAAGCGACGCTGCACGAGAACGGCATCGTGGTCGCGAATTCGATCAAGGAAGTCACGGCGCGGCTCCAGCGCGTGCTCGGGATGACGCACGATGAGTTCTTCAACACCTACTTCACGGGTCAGAAAGACCTCGCGGTGCTGGCGGACGCGTCGCGTCCGGAGCGCGCGGCATTTCTGTCGCGCGTGCTGCGGCACGAGCAGCTCACCGTGGCACAGGAGCGCGTCCGCGAGCGCCGCAACGCCATCGGTCATGAAGTCGACGGATTGGAGACCGGTCTCCCCGCGCAATCCGAGCTCGAAAAGGAGCGCAACGGCGCCACGGATCGCCTGACCGGCGCGCGCAAAGCGGCGGCGGCCGCGACCACGGAACGGCAGAAAGCGCAGCAGACGCTCGCCGAGGAAGAGCCGCGCTGGCAGCAATGGGTGGAGCGGCGCGACCGGACGCTGTCGCTGCACGGCGATCTGCGTGTCGCCGAGCAGGGCGTCGTCGTCGCGCGGCAGGAATTTCAGCGACTCGACAAGGAGCTCGCCGAGGCGCTGGCGGCCCGCGAAGAGTTGCGCAAGCTCGATGCGGACGTCGCGCCGATCACGAAGCTCAAGGCCGAGCTGCTCGAGCTGGAGCGCCTGCATCGCGAAGACGCCGCGCGGCGCGAAGACCAGGCCAAGATCACCGAGTTGACGCGCAATCTGAACGTGCTCGATCGCCGCATCGGTGAGCTGGCCGACGCCGAGGCCGAGCTCGAGCGCGTGACGACGCAGGCGCACGAGTTGAAAGAGAAGCTTGCCAACGTCGACAAGGCCGCTCGCGAGCAGCAGGCGACGTGGATCCGCGAGAAAGAGTACGCGATCACGAAGCGCGCCGAGCTGCTCAAGCAGCACGACGAGGTGAAGGACCACCGCGACAAGATTCTGAAGCTCGGGCCGGAAGGAGAATGCCCGACCTGCCGGCGGCCGCTCGGCGCCGAGCACGATGCGGTGCTGGGCGTCCTCGACCGCCAGCTGGAAGCGATCGTCGAAGACGGCAAGTACTTCAAGCAGCGCATCGAGCAGCTGACGGAGCCGCCCAAGGCGCTCGCGGAGGCCGAAGCGGCGCGCGACGCCGTGCGCGAAGAGGCCCGGGTGGCGAGTGAAAAGGACGGGACGCTGCGCGAGCAGGTCCGCGAGCGGGCTCGCCTGCAAAAGGAGCGCGCCGGTCTCGCGAAACGCACCGAGGAAATGGAGCGCCGCGTCGCCGCGCGCGCGGGCGGTTACGATGCCGACCGGCACAACGACGTGCGTGCGGAGCTCGCGCGGCTCGAGCCCGTGGCGCTCCAGGCGGCGCTGCTCAAGGCGCGGGCCGATCGCGCCGAGGCGCTCGTGAGTGAAGCGGAGATTGCCGAGAAAGCGCTGTCGGCGCGCGAGGAGCACGTGAAGCAGCTCGCCGCGGCGGTGAAGGACCAGGGATTCTCGGAGCCCAAGTTCCAGGCGGCGCGCGAGCGCCACGATCGCGCGGCGCACGGACTGCGGGCGGCGGAGCTGGCGGTCGCCGAGAGCCGGGGCGAGCTGGTCGCGGCGGAAACCGCGGTTCGTGAGGCCGAGCGGCGGCTGGCCGAGCGCGCCGCGCGCGAGCGCACGATCTCCGCGCGGAAGGTCGAGCTCCGCCTGCATCACGAGCTGGACCGCGCCTTCTCCGATCTGCGCGCCGAGCTGAACGCCGCGATGCGGCCCGAGATCAGCACGCTGGCCTCGGCGTTCCTATCCGATCTGACGGATGCGCGCTACGATGAAGTCGACCTGGACGAGAACTACCAGGTCGTGGTGCTCGACGAGGGCGTGCCGAAGCCGGTGATCTCGGGGGGAGAAGAGGACATCGCCAACCTGGTGCTGCGGCTCGCCATTTCCCAGATGATCGCCGAGCGCGCGGGGCAGCCGCTCTCGCTGCTCGTGCTCGACGAAATCTTCGGCTCGCTCGACGAGTCGCGCCGCCAGCACGTCCTCGGGCTGCTGCGCCGCCTCGGAGACCGCTTCCCGCAGGTCATTCTCATCACGCACATCGAACAGGTGCGAGACGGTTTGGACCGCGTGATCCGCGTGACCTACGACGCCACCACGGGTACAAGCGTGGTGCGCGACGACACGGCTACCCTGGGACCGCCCGATGCGAGCGTGGCTGCCTGATACGCGGGTCATCGGACCCGAACGCGCCACCGAGCGCGACGTCGAGGGGCTGAACCGCGTTTTTGCGGCGTCGTTCACCGACCGCTACCGCCGCGACGGCCTGATCGGCGTGCGCGTGCCCCAG
>DATMZX010000092.1:0-15149 GCA_035573235.1 Gemmatimonadales bacterium | reverse complement strand
ATTGCTACAGCTTGCCCACGCGCGATCCGGCGATAAGGGCGATACGGCTAACATCGGACTGATTGCGAAGCACCCCAAACACTATCCGCTGCTCGTGAAGCAGGTGACGGCAGCCCGCGTGGCGCGTCATTTTAAGGGCATGATCAAAGGTCCGGTCGAGCGCTTCGAGCTGCCCAATCTCCAGGCGCTGAACTTCCTGCTGCACGGCGCGCTCGACGGCGGCGGCACGATCTCGCTCAAGACCGACGCGCAGGGAAAAGTGTTCTCGACCGCGCTGCTGCGGATGGAGATCGAGGTCGAGCGGTGAGCGATCGCGTCCTGGTCGACGTTGCCGGCGGCGTGCTTTCCGCGACGCTCAATCGTCCCGACAAGCGCAACGCGATCGACACCGCGATGATCGACGCGCTGCTCGAAGTGCTGGAGCGGGCCGATCTCGACGCCGCCGTGCGCGTCGTCGCGATCCGCGGCGCAGGCCGCGATTTCTGCGCCGGGATGGACCTGAACGAGCTGCTCGCCTCGGCGGATCAGTCGCTCGAGCAGAATCGCAAGGCGGCGCTGCACTTTGCGGAAATCTTCGTGCGGATGCGGCGCCTGCCCAAGCCGGTCGTCGCGATCGTGCAGGGACGCGCGCTGGCGGGCGGCTGTGGCCTCGCCACTGCCTGCGATCTCATTCTCGCCAGCGAGTCCTCGCAATTCGGCTATCCCGAAGTCCAGCGCGGGTTCGTCCCCGCGATCGTCATGACGATGCTCCGTCGCGCGGTGGGCGAGAAGATCGCCTTCGATCTGGCGACCACCGGCCGGCTGCTGAATGGAACGGAAGCCGCGGGGGCGGGACTGATCTCGCGGGTATATGAGGACGCGGACTTCGAAGAGCAGGCGGGTGACGTGCTGCGGGTGCTCGCCGAATCGAGCGCGTCGGCGCTGGCATTCACCAAACAGCAGTTCTACCAGCTCGATGGTCTGACGTTCGCCGAGGGACTGCGGCTCGGCGCAGACGTGAACGCGGTCAGCCGCAGCACGCCCGATTTCCGGGCGGCGTTGGGGGCCTTTCTCAAGAAGTGAGGAGCCGATGCGGAACCTGAATGTCCCGATGTACGATCCCGAGATGGTTCGCCCGATGCGCGAGGAGCTGACGCGCCTGGGCTTTGAAGAGCTACGCACACCGGAAGACGTCGACGCCGTGATGACCACCGAGCGCGCGCCGACGCTGGTGGTGGTGAATTCGGTGTGCGGCTGCGCCGCGCGCAACGCGCGTCCCGCCGCGGCGCTCGCGATCCAAAACGCGCGCCGGCCCACCCGGCTGCTCACCGTGTTCGCCGGGCAGGACGCCGACGCGACGGCGCGCGCGCGCGGCTACTTCACCGGCTACCAGCCGTCGTCGCCGCAAATCGCGCTGTTCAAGGACGGCAAGCTCGTGTTCATGCTCGAGCGCCGCAACATCGAGGGGCGCAACGCGCGCGACATCGCGGCCGACCTCACGGCCGCCTTCGAGCAGTATTGCTGAGGGTCGATCTGCTCGAAGCGATCGACGAAGCCTGGGCGCGCATCCGAGCGGCACCGGGGTTTCTCACCGAGCGCGAAGGACGTTTTCTAGCCCTCGTCGCGGCCGCGACGCCCGCGCAGGGCACGATTCTCGAAATCGGCAGCTATAAAGGGAAATCGACCGTGGGGCTCGCGTCGATCGCGCAGCGCTACGGACTCGGTCCCGTGGTCGCGGTCGATCCGCATTCCGCGCCCGCGGTGACCGATTACGGACACGGCACGGCGCAGTCGTCCTGGGATGATTTTCGCGCGACGCTGCGCGCGGCAGGGGTCGAAGGAAGTGTCGAAGCCCATCGCGCCTACTCGCGTGATCTCGCCCGCGCCTGGACCCGACCGATCCGGTTCCTGTGGATCGACGGCGATCACACCTACAACGGCGCCAAGGAAGACATCGATCTGTTCGGCGGGCACCTCGTTCCGCACGCGATCGTCGCGTTCCATGACGTGCTGCACAGCTTCGAGGGGCCGGTGCGGGTGTTCGCCGAGGCCGTTTTGGCTTCAGATGATTTCGGGCCGGCGGGATTGTGCGGCTCGATTGGTTGGGCGCAGTACCGGCCGGCGGACGGCCGGAACTGGAACGCGGCGCGTCACCGTCTCAAGCACAAGGTCGAGCGATTGATTCCGTTCGTGCGCGGCGGGGAAGATCCGAAAGGGCTGCGCAAACTGCGCTACAAGCTGTGGCGAGGACTCGTGCCCCACGCGGCCCCTGATCCGGCCGCGTGGGTCCGAGCCGTCAGCTAGAGGACTTTGCCGCGACGCACGCGGAAGTCGACGATCTGCTGGGTCCAGCTCCACAACGAATCCTGATTCTCCCACGCCACGCCCTGGACTTCGTGGCGGTGCCAGCCCGCCATCACCTGCTCATCCTGGGTCCAGATCTTGACGCGGTTGCGCGGCACGAGCTTCTCCCAGTTTTGCGCGACGGTCGGCTGCGCGTACAGCAGGCGTACCGTCACGTTGCGCGACAGGTACTCGATCGGCTTCACGTTGATCTTCGCATACAGCTGCGGTGCGCTCAGCCGGCCGGCGTTCGGAAAATCGGGCACCCCATCCGAGAACATCACGATGTTGAGCGGCGCGAGCACCAGATTCTGCCGCTTGATGTGCACCGCCGTGCGCTCGAAGAAGGCGTTGAAATCCGTGACCGGGTCGACGTCCGGGAACCAGGCGCGCAGATCGGCTTCGATCTGCTCCGGCGTCTTGCCGGTCAGGTCCTGGATCGGGTGGAACGTCTTCGGCTCCCCCACGCGCTCGCCGCCCAGCGAGCCCACGAACACGTCCGTGGCCGGCTTCAGACCGCCGACCGCGTTGACGTGCCCGTAGATGTAGAGCGACGCATAGCGGAGCGCGTTGTCGAACTGTCCGCTCTTGCGGAACGAGCCCGAGATGTCGAGGCCCACGACCAGTGTGGCCTTCGGCGGCGGCGCGCCCTCTTTGGGCGCGCATGCCGCCAGGGCGAGGAGCAGCAGCGCCGCGCGCTTCATCGGGCCACCTCGCCCGAGACGCGGGCGGGGAAATGCGTCGCGGCCATTACGTCGTCGATCGACTTGAACGGCAGCGCGAAATGCGGCCGGCCCGTGAACACCACGAACAGGAAGTTGAGCCCCGCCGCGACGCCCTGGAGCACGGGCAGCGACGCCAGCTCGAACACCTCGCGCGCTTCCTTGCGGAACCATTCGCGCTCCGCTTTGAGCGCGGCAATCGGGCCCTTCCAGTAGTCCTGCGTGGGCGCCGCTGCGTGACCGGCTCCCTCGATGCCCATCGGCTGGCGGCTGAGCACCGCGAGCAACGCGGGGGCGCCGAAGCGTCCAAACAGGAACCACGTCATGCCGCGCACGCCGACCCAGCCGAAGAACGCGAGACCGATCGTGCCGATCACCCCCAGCTGGATGCCTTGCTGCGCGAGCCACGGCGTCATCGCGTCCACCAGCTCGCGATACAGGAACAGCACTTCGAACATCGCCACCGAGATCTCGACCAGGATCATGAACACGATGTTGCCCGTCTGCTTCTCTTTGATCGCTTCGTTCAACACCTGGATGCACGCGAACGAGCCCGCGATGATGATGCCGAGGAAGACCCACAGGATGAGCGACAGCGCGAGCGCGTTGACCTCGTACCCGGTGAGGTCCGCGAGCAGCTCGCTCATCGTCGGCTTGAGTGTAAAGGTGAAGATCGTCGCTTCGACCGCCGACCATACGAGCAGCAGGATGAACGCGCCCCACGGCACGCCGGGCCGGCGCGACGTCGCGTCGAGCATCGCCAGCGGTGACGTGATCGCGCCTTTCAGCGTTCCCCAGACCAGCTGCACGCCGAGCTTCAGCATCCCCCAGACCCAGCCAACCATCACGAACAAGAATTTTCCGAGGCCGGCCCAGTAGAACCACACCATCCGGAGCGCGTCCCACCAGGCGAGCGCGATCGATTGCAGCAGCGTCACGGAGCGTCCCAGGCGGAACGGAATCGTATAGAGCGACACCATCGTGCCCCAGACTCCGGCGACGAACACGCCCGCGGGAAGCGCGAGCAGAATCGCCATGCCGGCGAGCGCCCAGAACGAGTCGCCCTGGAGAACGAAGTTGAACACGCGAGCCTGAAATGGGACGATCCACGCGAGGCCAGCCATCACCCAGTCGAACAGCTGCGACAGGATGAACGCCCACTGCTGGGTCTGCGCGGCGTTGGTGACTTCTTGCATAAGTGCTCCGGAGAGGGGGAATACGGCGGGCACATTGTTATCACCGATGCACATTGCGAGGCGTGACGAGCGTCACGGGGTGCCTGCGACTTGCGCAAAGTGCCCAAACGACGCGATCATCTCGTCATGTCGGACGAACCCAAACGCCTCATCGTCGTCGGCGATCGCGTGCTCATCACGCCTGAGGAAGGCGAAGAGCGCACGAATGTGGGGCTTTACCTACCTCCGTCCGCGATCGAAGGCCGGCAGGTGCAGGGAGGCCGCATCGTCGCGACGGGACCCGGCACGCCGATGGCCGAGCCCACGAGCATGGATGAAGAGCCGTGGAAAACGCACAGCGCGAGTCCCGACGTGAAGTATTTGCCGATGCAGGCCGAAGCCGGCGACTACGCGCTGTTCTTCCGCAAAGCGGCGGTGGAAATCACATTCGAAGGCAAGACCTACCTCGTCGTACCACAGGCTGCGATACTCGTTCTGGTGCGAGGAAAGCATGGCTGACATGGGATGGGCGCGGAGCCGGGGAGATCGCGGGGAGCGGCAGGGGCTGCGACGCGGCGCGTGGTATCGGGTGGTGGAGAATCCGCAGAAAGACTACGTCGTGCTCGATGTCCATCACGTGGAGATTCGCGTCCCCAAGACCGATCTCGAGATCCGCGACCAGAGTCCCACCGCCTGGAGCGTGGTCCGCGAACCGCATCTGGTGTGTCCGGGTTGCGCGACGCGCGCTGTCGTCCCCGAGGGGATGAAAGACGCCAAGTGCAATGAATGTGGCCGCGTTTACCCGATCAACTGGAAGGATTCCGCCTAGAGCTCCGGCGGCACGTAGGGCGTCGGCGCGGGCATTTCCTTGTCGGGATTCTGTTGTCGCTCGCACAAATGCTCCAGCAGCTCGATCTGCCGCTTCTGAATGTGCCACAGCTCGTGCCATTGCTTGAACCGGAGTGAATCCAGTTTGTCGTGCAGGTCTCGAATCTCGATCTCCGCCATCAGATTGACTTCGTAGTCCTGCTGGGCATGCATGCGGTCCTTCTGTGCCTGGCGGTTCTGGCTCATCATGATGACCGGCGCCTGCAGCGCGGCGAGCGTGGACAAGAGCAGGTTCAGAAGAATGAACGGATAGGGATCGAACGGGTGCGTGGCCAGCACCCACGTGTTCACAACCATCCACCCCACGAGTATCGCGCCGAACAGGCCGATGAAAGGCCAGCTTCCCCCGAACTGCGCGACGCGGTCCGCCACGCGCTGCCCGAGCGTCATCTCCGTCTCGATCTGGGCGTGGACTTTGCGGCTCACGCGATCGCGGCGCGTGATCTTCGAGACCACCGCGTGCTCGAGCTCGGACATCTTCTGATACTCGGCCTCGATATAGCTGATGAACTTCTTGGCCCGATATTGCTCGAGGCAGTTGCCGCAAATCCCGCGCTTCGCTTCCCACTCCGGCCGATCCGCTCGAATGAGATCGAGAATCCTGTTCTCGAGCTTTTGCGGCGATGCCAGCGTGCGACCTTCCACCTGCGTTCCGCACAGCGAGCAGTTCACTTTAGGCATGCGTGTGTGTCTCCTCGAGCTACGGCACTAGAGGGGGCAACTGCATCCGCAGATTATGAACGAGGAACGCCCAGCGATCGGTCTGCTCCTCGATGATCTTCGCCGTCGGCTTCCCGGCACCGTGACCCGCTTTCGTCTCGATCCGAATCAGCACCGGCGCGGGCCCCGCCTGGGTCGCCTGCAGCGTCGCGGCGTACTTGAACGAGTGGCCGGGCACCACGCGATCGTCGTGATCGGCGGTCGTGACGAGCGTCGGCGGATACTTCGTCCCGGGCTTCATGTTGTGGATCGGCGAATAGCGATAGAGGGCCGGGAACTGCGCCACACTGTCGGCCGAGCCGTACTCGGTCACCCACGCCCACCCGATCGTGAACTTGTGGAAGCGCAGCATGTCCATCACACCCACCGCAGGCAGGGCAGCGCCGAACAGCTCGGGCCGCTGGTTCAGCACGGCGCCGATCAGCAATCCGCCGTTCGAGCCGCCCCCGATCGCCAGCTTGGGCGGTGAGGTATACCCCTCGGCGATCAGATACTCGGCCGCCGCGATGAAATCGTCGAACACGTTCTGCTTGCGCTCGAGCATCCCGGCCTGGTGCCATTCCTCGCCGTACTCGGAGCCGCCGCGCAACACGGCCTGCGCGTACACGCCCCCCATCTCGAGCCATGCCAGCACGCCGATCGAGAAGCCCGGCGTCATGTTCACGTTGAAGCCGCCGTACGCGTAGAGGTACGTCGCGTTTTGCCCATCGCGCTTGAGTCCCTTCTTGTACGTCAGGAACATCGGCGCGCGTGTGCCGTCCTTGCTCCGATAGAAGACCTGCACCGTTTCGTAGCTCGACGCGTCGAACGAAATCTCCGGCGCCTTGAACACACTCGACTGCCCGGTCTTGAAGTCGTGGCGAAAGATCGTGGTCGGATAGAGGAACGACGTGAATGCGTAGAACATCTCGTCGTCCTTCGGCTCGCCCGTGACGCTCGCGATCGAGCCGAGTGTCGGCAGCTTCACGTCGCCCGCGGGCCTTCCATCGAGCGCGAACAGGCGCAGCACCGAGGCCGCGTCGTGGAGATAGCGGACCACGAACGTGTTATGGACGATCTGCGACCCTTCGATCGGATCGGCCGCCTGCGGCACGAGCTCGCGCCAGGACCGCGCGTCCGGGTTGCGCGTGTCGACCGCGACGATCCGGCTGCGCGGCGCGGCGTTGTCGGTCTGAAAGAAAAACACCGGCCCGTTGTTGCCGACGAATCCGTACGACGCATCGAACGCATCGAGCAGTCGCACAACCGGCGCATCGAGCTTCGGCGCGTGCGGAGCGCCGAGGTCCTGGTAATAGATCCGGTTGCGCCGATCGGTGCCGAGCCAGACCGTGTACACCGCATAGCGGCCGTCGGCGCTGACTTCGACGCCGAACCCCCAGTCGGGATGATCCGGCCGCTCGTAGATCAGCCGATCGGCCGACTGGTCAGTGCCGAGTTTGTGGTAGTAGACCTTCTGGTTGTGATTCACGTCGAGCAGCGGCTCGACACCGGCGGCGGGCTCGGGATAGCGGCTGTAGAAGAATCCGGCGCCGTCGTGCGTCCATGCCGCGCTCGAGAACTTGATCCATTTCAGATGATCGCTCTTGTCCTGCTTCGTCGTGACGTCCCGGACGCGGAATTCCTGCCAGTCCGAGCCGCTGCCGGAAGTGCCGTACACCATCGTGCGGCCGTCTTCGGCAAACGCGAGGATCGACAGCGCCACGGTCCCGTCGGCTGAGAGCGTGTTCGGGTCGAGCAGCACTTCGGACTCCGCGGTCAACGACCTCTGCGTATAGAGAACCGCCTGATTCTGGAGGCCGCTGTTCTTGAAGAAGAAATAGCGCCCGCCCTTTTTGAACGGCGCGCCGTACTTCGGGTAGTCCCACAGCGCCGTCAACCGCTTGCGAATCCGCTCGCGCTCCGGAATCTGCTCCAGGTACGCAAACGTCACGCGATTTTCCGCCTCCACCCACGCATGCGTCTCCGGCGAATCGACGTCCTCGAGCCAGCGGTACGGATCGGCGACCTTAGTCCCGTGATAGTCGTCGACGACGTCGGACTTCCGTGCGGGCGGATATGTGATCGATTGCGCGTCGAGCAGTGAAGTCATCACCAGAGCCGCGAGTAGGAGAGTGTTGATAGTCCGCATAGCGCGTAAACGTGCCCCGACCCGCGCGTTTGGGGTAGGGGGGCGCGCGCGCAAGCAGCGATCATGGCGCCGTGAGCCTCGACGCCGCGCGGTCGATTCTGCAGTCGCGATTCGGGCTGACGCGCTTCCGCGTGCATCAGCTCAAAGTGCTCGGACCGCTGCTCGCCGGCCGCGATGTGCTCGCGGTGCTGCCAACGGGTGCCGGGAAGTCGCTCTGCTTCCAGGTCCCCGCGCTGTTGCGGCAGGGCCTGACGCTCGTGATCTCCCCACTCATCTCGCTCATGCAGGATCAGGTGGGCGCGTTGCGACGGCGCGGCATCAGCGCCGCCTACGTCAACAGCCAGCTCGACGCCGACCAGCGCCGGGCGGTGCTCGCGGCCGCGACGAGCGGGCGCCTCACGCTGTTGTATTGCGCGCCGGAGCGGCTCGCCTCGCTCACGCGCCGCCTCGTGGAGGAGCGCACGACGGTCGCGCTCTTCGCCGTCGATGAGGCGCATTGCATCACGGAATGGGGCAATGAATTCCGTCCCGTCTACCGGCGGCTCGGCGTATTTCGGTCGTTGCTTGGCCGGCCGCCGACGATCGCCTTGACCGGCAGCGCCACGCCGGCCGCGCGGGCCGACATCCTGAAGGTGCTGCGCATTCCGGACGCGCACGTCGTCGTCACCTCGTTCGATCGTCCCAACCTGCAGTTCGCCGTGCGGCGCGTGCGCGACGACCGCGAACGCTTTGCGACGATTCGCGCGCAGGTCCGCGGCGGCGCCGGCGGTTCCATCATCTATACCCCGACCCGGCGCCTCACCGAGCTGGTCACTCGTGCCTTGCTGCGCACGAGCGTGCAGGCGGCGCCGTATCACGCGGGACTTTCCGCCGCGATTCGGCGCCGGGTCCTGCAGGCGTTTCTCGCCGATCGGATCACCGTCATCGTCGCGACCAGCGCCTTCGGCATGGGGATCGACAAACCGGACGTGCGGCGCGTGCTGCATTGGGGACCACCGCCCACGCTCGAGGCCTATTACCAGGAGGCCGGCAGAGCCGGCAGGGACGGCAAGGCCTCGGAGTGCCTGATCCTGTGGCGAACGCGGGATTTTTCCTGGGGAAACATCGCTCCCGAAATGAAACGCTATGTGGAAGCGCGGGAGGACCATCGCCGCATCTTGCTGGGCTACTTTGGGGAGGCGTTACCTTAAGACCATGCACGACAGTTTGTATTTCTCCGAGCATCACCTCCAAGTGCGCGAGATGGTTCGCGACTTCGCCCGCACCGTCGTCAAACCGTCCGCCCGCGCCTACGACCTCGAGAGCCGGTTTCCCTGGGACAATGTGAAGCAGATGGCCGAGCTCGGTCTCTTCGGAATTCCATGGCCCGAAGAGCTGGGCGGCTCGGGCATGGATTATCTGTCGTACATCACCGTGATCCACGAGCTCGCGAAAGTCGATGCGAGCCACGCGATCACGGTCAGCGCGCACACCACGCTCGGTACGTCACCGATCGTCGACTTCGGCACCGACGACCAGAAAAAGCGGTTCGTTCCGCTGCTCGCGACGGGGAAAGTGCTCGGCGGCTTTGGACTGACCGAACCCGGCGCCGGCTCGGATGCCGGGGGCACCAAGACGACCGCGGTCGACAAAGGTGATCACTTCGTCTTGAACGGCTCCAAGATCTTCATTACGCACGCGGGCGTGGGCGAGATCTTCTGCGTCACGGCGCGGACCGATCCGACCGCGAAGCGCACGCACGGGATCACCGCGTTCATCGTCGCGAAAGACACGTGCGATCTCGAAGAGACGAAGCGCATCGGGATCGGCCATCTCGCGTCGAGCGAGCTGCCCAAGAACCGCGGCGTGCTCTCGGGTAAGAAGGAAGACAAGCTCGGCTGGCGCGCGTCGGATACGCGCGAGCTGATCTTCCAGGACGCGGTCGTGCCGAAGGAGAACGTGCTCGGGCCCGTGAACAACGGCTTCCGCCAATTCCTGCACACGCTCGATGGCGGGCGCATCGGCATCGCGGCGTTGGCCCTCGGACTCGCCGAGGGGGCGCTGGAGGAATGCCTCACGTATACGTCCACCCGAAAGCAGTTCGGCCGGCCGATCGCGAGCTTTCAGGGGGTGCATTTCGCGCTGGCCGACATGGCGACCGAAATCGAAGCCGCGACCCAGCTCGTGTACCACGCCGCCTGGCTGAAGCAGCAGGGTCACCCGTTCAAGAAGGAAGCGGCGATGGCCAAGCTGTACGCCTCGGAGCTTTGCATGCGGGCGACGACCAAGGCCGTCCAGCTCCATGGCGGCTACGGCTATACCACGGAATACCCGGTCGAGCGGATGATGCGGGATGCGAAAATCTGCGAGATCGGCGAGGGGACGAGCGAGATCCAACGCATTGTCATTGCGAGGCAGCTCTTGGGTGGGTTGATAGACTAAGCGGTCGCCCGCCCTTTAGTTGACCTAAATTGCCGCTCGTCTTACGTTTACCTCATGCATTGGTCTTTGGCGTCTCTCAGCCGCCTCTCCAATCGACTCATCACTCCGCCCTTGATCAGCGGGGCGTTGGACTATTGCTGGGATAACCACAGGCTCCCGGATGGCGGATGCTTCCCCTCCGGGCGCGAGGGTACCTGCTTTGAAGCGCGAGATACTGATCTCAGGAAGCCCGCGGGAAACCCGCGTGGCCATTCTCGAGGACGACCGCCTTGTTGAACTCCTGGTCGATCGTCCTGACTCCCGCCGTTCGGTCGGCGACATCTATGTCGGCAAAGTCGAAGCCGTCCTGCCCGGCATCCAGGCCGCGTTCGTCGACATCGGCGCGGAAAAGAGCGCCTTCCTCCACGCCTCCGATCTAATCGAGTCGGAAGAAGAAGACGAAGACCCCGAAGACCGCGAGCCGGATGACGCGGATGAAGACACGAACGGCAAACGCGGTGGACAGCCTCAGCGCGGGCGCCGGCGTCAGGCGCCGAACATTGCCGAAGAGCTGAAGCGCGGTCAGACCAAGCTCGTCCAGGTCATCAAAGAAGCCATCGGTACCAAGGGGCCGCGCGTCACCGCGCAGGTCTCGCTCGCCGGCCGGTTCCTCGTCTACATGCCGTTCGCGTCCAAGGTGGGTGTCTCGCGCAAGATCGAAGCGCGCGACCAGCGCGCCCGCCTGCGCGAGATGGTCACGAAGCTCGTGCCGAAAGACGAAGGTGGCTGGATCATCCGTACCGTCGCCGACGATCTGACCGAGGCGAGCTGCAAACGCGAAATCGACCACCTGCTGGGTCTCTGGAAGAAGATCAAACGGAAGGCGCAGTCGGGCCGCGCGCCGCAGCTGGTCCAGCGCGAGACGAGCCTGACCCGCGGCATCGTGCGCGATCTGCTGTCGGACAAGGTCGACCTGCTGCTCGTGGACTCGAAGCTGCTCTACAACGAAATCGAGCAGTACCTGAAGCAGATCGATCCCGATCTTCTGTCCAAGGTCAAGCTGTACTCGGCCGAGGCGCCGCTGTTCGACGAGTACGACATCGAGACCGAGATCCGGAATCTCTTCAAGCAGCGCGTCGACATGCCGACGGGCGGCTATCTGATCATTCAGCCGACCGAGGCCTTGATTTCGATTGACGTGAATACCGGCCGCTACACCGGCAAGCGTGACCCCGAGAGCACGATTTTTCGCACGAATCTCGAGGCCGCGCGCGAAGTGGCGCGCCAGCTCCGGCTGCGGGATATCGGCGGGATCATCGTCGTCGACTTCATCGACATGGAAACGAAGTCGAATCGCGACAAAGTGCTGCAGGAGCTGCGCACCCACCTCGGGCGCGACCGTGCGCGCACCCGCGCGTTCGCGGTGTCCGAGCTGGGGTTGATCGAGATGACCCGCCAGCGTGTCCGCCCCTCGCTGTGGCAATCGATGACCACCGAATGCCCGACCTGCACCGGCACCGGCCGCGTGTTCCGGCCCGAGGTCGTGGTGCGCCGCATGGAGCGCTCGCTCAAGCGGGCCGGGGCCGACCATAAGGAGCGGCAGCTTTCGGTCCGGCTCCATCCCGAGGTCGCACTCTACCTGGTGGAGCAGGAGCCTAACTTCCTGCGCCAGCTAGAGAAGCAGACGGGCCTGGAGCTCGAGGTACGAGACGACCCGATGATGCGGCTGGACGAGTTCCGAATGATGGCTCGGCCGGCCGGGCGGGACGTGACGGAGCAGTACGCCGTCGCTTGACTAAGCTCAAGTAGCTATTTAGGTTCCGCGCCCTATGTCCTACGCAATCTTCACGACCGGTGGCCAGCAGTTCCGCGCTGAGCCGGGCGTCACGATCAAAGTCCCGCTGCTCGCGGCGAAGCCGGGCGACGAGGTGTCGTTCGACGACGTCCTGGTCGCGAGCGACGGCAAGAACATCCAGACTGGCGCCCCCAAGCTGAAGAGCGCCAAGGTCACGGCCGAAGTCGTGCGTCATGGCAAGGGCAAAAAGGTCCGGATTTTTCGATTCGCTCGCCGGAATGGATATCGGCGCCATGGCGGACATCGGCAGGACTTTACCGAAATCAAAATTGCGGACGTAAAGGTCGGCTAAGATGGCTCATAAGAAAGGCGTAGGCTCTTCGCGCAACGGGCGCGACTCGAATCCGAAGTACCTCGGCGTGAAGCGCTTCGGCGGCGAGTTCGTCCGGGCCGGAACGATCATCGTGATCCAGCGCGGCACCAAGTTTCATCCGGGCCGGAACGTGCGCCGGGCTGCGAACGACACACTGTTCACGACGATCGACGGGCAAGTCAAATTCGAACACAAGAGCAAACAGCGCTTCCAGGTCAGCGTATATCCTGTTGCGACTGAGGCCGCCAAGAACTAGGCGGCCTCAGTTGTTTCTAGTACTTCGGCGGAAGCGTCTTGTAGCGTTCCAGCAACTCCGTTTGCCTGCTCCGCAGCGCAATCTCTTTTCCCCGAATAAAGACGTGTTCAACACCCGTTGAGAACTCAAACGGGTCACCGGTCCAAATCACAACGTTCGCTACCTTGCCGGCCTCGAGCGATCCGTACCGGTCGGACACGCCTAGAATCTCGGCGGGGGTGAGCGTGACGGCCCGCAGCGCCTGCTCCCACGTCATTCCGGTGGCCACGGCGTTGCCCGCCTGCTGCCGCAGGTTGCGGGTGTTCTCCGTCGTTGTCTCCATCAGCGCGACCTTCACGCCGCCCTTGGTCATCAACGCCGCGTTCTCGTACCGTATGCCCAGAGCGTCGTAGCTCGGGATATTCTGCAGCGGCTCGACCAGCACCGGCACGCCGGCGGCCGAAATCACACTGGGAATCATCCAGCCCTCGGCCGCGCCGCCGATGATCAGGCGAATCTTGTATTCCTTCGCGATGCGCATGGCGGTCTCGATGTCGCTGCGCCGGTTGGCATAGGCAATCATCGGCAGCTGTCCGCGCAGCACCGGCAGGAGTGCCTGGAGATCGGCCGCGCTGGCCGAGAGCTGCTCGTTCTGCGCCCGCTGATACGTCGGTCGTTTTGAATACTCGAGCGCATCATCGAACACCCGGCGCAGCCGCTGCGCCACGCCCGCGCGCGAGCCGCCGCCCGCGTCCTTCGCGCCCTCGCTCAAGTCCACCACCATCGCGGCGGGTGACTTCACGCGCATCTGCTCGATCGTGGTACCGTCGAGATCGATCACCGCGGCCTGGCCCCAGATCAGGCTGCCGTTCGGCACGGCGAGCGTGGTCGTGACGCCCTCGATCCGGTTCACCCCGATCAGCATCGAGCCCGGGTTGACCCCCTCGAGCACGTTGAAGGCGGCCGCGACCTCGTCGCCGCGCAGCGTCTGCTCGTTGGTGTTCTGCACCGCGCTGATTTCCCTGAGACCCATTTGTCCCGCGCCGTCGAACAAACCGGGCGTGACCCACTTGCCGGCGGCGTCGATGCGGGTCGCGCCGGCGGGCACGGTGACGTTCGCGCCGACCGCCGCGATGCGGCCGTCACGAATCAGGACCGTGGCATTTTCGATCTTCGGACCGGACACGGGATACACCGTACCGCCCGTAATCGCGATCGTCTGTGCGAGCAGGAAGGCAATCATGGATGCCCCAGCATGAAATCGGTTTTCGGCTGATGCAGGGGATCGGTGCGGTCATAGACGAGCCAGCCGTCATTGTAGACCTGCACCGCCTGCGCGTAGACTGACAGCGGATCAGCGGACCATACGACCACGTCCGCCATCTTGCCCGGCTCGAGCGTCCCGACGATCGAATCGAGGCCGAGCGCCCAGGCCGGATTCGCCGTGAACCAGCGCAGCGCCTGATCGCGCGTCACCGGGATGCCGGCGCGGCGGCCATGATACATCGCCTTGGCCGCTTCCTGGTTGAGCCGCTGAATCCCGCCGGGATCGTCGGAATGAATGATGGCGCGGGCGCCCGCCTGCTGGAGCAGGGCGGCGTTCTCGTAGATCCCGTCCATCGCTTCCTCCTTGAAGCCCCACCAGTCCGCCCACACGGACGAGGCCACGCCTTCGCGCGCGAGCACGTCGGCGATCTTGTACGCCTCCACCGCGTGATGGAACGAGCGGATCTTGAACCCGAACTCCTTCGCGAGATCGAGCATCTGCAGCATCTCGTCGGCGCGATAGCAGTGGTTGTGCACGTACATGTTGCCGCGCAGCACCTCGGCGAGGGTCTCATTGCGCAGGTTGCGCTCGGGCGGATCGCCCTGGTGATCCTTGTTCCACTTGTCCCAGCGGCGCCGGTAGTTCTGGGCCGCGATGAAGGCGTCGCGATAGCCGGCCATGTTGCCCATGCGCGTGGACGGGCCGCCGCGCTGACCGTACACCCGCTTCGGATTCTCGCCGCAGGCCATTTTCAGGCCGTAGCGCGCGCCCGGGAACTTCATCTCCTGCACCGATCGGGCGGGAACCAACTTCAGCACCGCGCTGCGCCCGCCGATCAAATTGGCGGAGCCGGGCAGGGCCTGAATCGTCGTGACGCCGCCGGCGATCGCGAGCGGAATCTGCGGATCCTGCGGCCAGAACGAATGCTCGGCCCAGACCTCGGCGGTGACGGGGCGCGTCGCTTCGTTGCCGTCCGACTCGGCGAACGTCCCCGGCGCCGCGTACACGCCCAGGTGCGAATGGGTGTCGATGACGCCCGGCGTCACCCACTTGCCCGTGCCGTCGACCACCGTCGCATCGCTCGGCGCCTCCACGGTCGTTCCCACCGCGACGATCTTGCCGTC
>DATMZX010000091.1:0-2282 GCA_035573235.1 Gemmatimonadales bacterium | reverse complement strand
AGGGAACGTCGAACCCGTTGACGCCCGGTAACATTTCTCAGGTCGTCGTCAACAATCCGTGGAACGGCAACAACTCATATACGAACGCAATCAACGGGTGCTCCAACCTCCCAATCGGGCCCGGAACGTGGCTCGACGGTGACCCGGGTGTAGGCGCCGGGCAGACGGCGAACGCGCTACGCCAGTTCTGCCAGAGCAACGGCGGTATCCAGGGCGGCGGGCAAAACTTCACGTGCACCGGTCAGCCGAAGATCAAGCTCGCAATGTGGGATCAGGCCAATGGCGCGCCAGGCAGCAACTTGATGCTACGGGTGAAATACGTCGGCGTCTTTGCCCTCGTCGGATTCAAGGGAGGAGCAGGACCGGACCAGATTGCGGGCTATTTCACGTCGATGGCATCGACCGGCAGCTTCAGCGTGAATCCGACGCCCGTCACGGGCTCGATCGCCCTAGTTCAGTAGCATGACAGCGAACAACGTGATGGACACGATGTCGGTTAAGTCCTCCGAAGTTAGGCCAGTCCGGTCGATGTCGGACTGGGTCGGGTGCGCCTTCTTCGCCGTCTTCGCGCTCACGCTGCCGCTGACATCCGGGGCCATCGGCCTGATGCTGCTGCCGCCGATGACGTACGAGCTCGTCGTTGCTGTGACGTTTCTGATCCGTGGCCGCGCGCGTCGCTCGCTGCGCGGCTTTGGACCGCGACTGGCAGCGTATGGCGCTACGTTCCTGCTGCCAGTGTTCCTCTGGACGGCGCACCGGTGGGCACCGAGCTCGGTAGCCATGTCTACAGTTCCGTGGTTCGTCAGCGCCGGCGCCGTCGTCTGGCTGTTCGGATCGATAGTCGCATTCTGGCCCATCTGGTATCTGCGCCGTTCGTTCAGCATCGAGCCGGCGGCGCGCGAGCTGGCCACCGATGGTCCGTATCGGTTGGCCCGCCATCCCATCTACGCCACGCAGATCCTGATGTACGTCGGCATCTTCCTGCTGCATGCGACGATTGCATTTGCGTTCGCGATGATCGTGTGGTTCGTCGTGCTCGACGCGCGCGTGGGATACGAGGAGCGCGTCTTACGGGCGGAGTATCCTGAGTACGAACGCTATCGTTCGCGCGTGGGCGCATTCTGGCCACGGCTGCCGACTCGACACACCGCGCACACGGGTTAGCAGCCGTTAGGCACGGACGTCTCGTCAACCGCGTCATCCGGCCGCCGCCGGAGGGAACCACTTATGAGTGACGACGCCCCTGCTTTCCCGGCATCCGCCTCTGGCCCGACGGCCACGCGCGCCTCCGCACCACGGGACGCGAGCGCCGAAGAAGATCGGGAACGCCTCCAAACGGCGGTCGGCGACCATTATCGGGTGGGCCGACGCATCGGCCAGGGACAATGCAGCGCCGTCTTCCGCGCCATCCGGAACGGCAAACACACCGAAGTCGCGATCAAGCTGCTCGATATCGACGGGACTGCACATCCCGATCTCGTGCAGCATCTCGCGGATCTCACCCGCCGGGTGATGGGACTCATCTGGGAGACGCCCGTGGTTCCGGTCACACTCGAGCAATACGGATCGACCGTGTTGCTCGTCATGCCGCTCATTGAAACCGGCAGTCTGGCGACCCTGCTGAGCGTCGGGGAGCCGGTGTCCATAGACCACGTCCTGGAGATCGTATCGCAGGTGGCGGCGGCCCTCGACACGCTTCAGGATCGCGGAATGAGCCATCGCGGCCTGACGCCCGAAAACATCCTGCTTGGCCGCGACGATCAGGTATGCCTAACCGATGTGGGCGTCACCGACCTGCTGCTCGGGGAAGGCGGCGCCTACGGCGCGCGCCTCTCGAAGGCACGCGCGTATGCTGCGCCCGAGCAGCGGCGCGGCAAACACGTCGACGGCCGCGCGGATCAATACTCGCTCGCGGTGATCGCGTACGAGTTGTTCACCGGCCGCCGGCGCGTGGGATACGAAGCGGTCGAAGGCATCGATACCGTCGCGCCGATCGAGATACACGCCGATTCACCGCTCAGGCCCGACCTCCCACTTCACGCCAATCTCGCCTTGCGCCGCGCACTGAGTGCGAGTCCGGCGAACCGGTTCCAGACGTCAACTGCGTTCGCCGAGGCGCTGGCCGGCAACGCCTCCGGCGCTACCGCGGGACTGCCGACCACACGGGCGGATTTGAGCCTCACGCGTCGCCGCCGCGTCGCCGCGAGCTTCAGCGTGCTCCTGGTCGTACTGGCGGCCATCACGCTCGTCGATCCGCGATTACACGCGGCAGCGCGCGATGC
>DATMZX010000090.1:0-2458 GCA_035573235.1 Gemmatimonadales bacterium | reverse complement strand
GCGCGATCATCATGTGATGGCCCGACAGTTCGCCGCGCTCGCCGGTGTCGTCGATTCGCTGGCCGGCAGCAAGCTGCCCTTCTACACATTGGACGACTTCGAGGACGCCGACTTCGCGCGACAGGACTCGCTCACCCGCGGCCGCGCCTTCATGCGCGCGCTCGAGGCGCGGCATGCAGGTCTCGTCGTCAAAAAAGCGCACCCGATTGTCGACCAACTGCGGGCGCGCAAGAGCGCCGCCGAGATCGCGCTCTTGAAGCGCGCTGCGGAGATCAGCTCGGAGGGACACCGTGCCGTGCTGCTCGCACCCGAGCCGCACCACGAGTACGAGCTCCAAGCGGTACTCGAGTACAACTTCACACGGCTTGGCGGCTCGCGGCCGGCGTACGGGTCGATCGTTGGCTCGGGGATGAACGGCACGCAGCTCCATTATATGAAGGACCGCGGCGAGACCAAGCCGGGCGACCTCGTCGTGATGGACGCCGCGACCGAATACGAGGGCTACGCCGCCGACATCACGCGCACCATCCCCGTGAGCGGCACGTACACCCCCGAGCAGCGGGCTGTCTACCAGATCGTGCGCGACGCGCAGGCTGCCGCCGAGCGAAACTCTAAACCGGGGATGTCGTCGCAGGCGGCGAGCGATTCGTCGATCGCCGTCCGCGCGCGCGGACTCGCCAGACTCGGCCTCATCGAGAGCGTCGATGCGCGGCTCGATCCGCCCTGGACAGCGAACTGCGATCGCAATCCCACCTCGTGCTCGCAGGCCTACTTCTGGATGATCCATGGCCTCGGCCACGGACTCGGGCTCGCCGTGCACGATCCGGCGCAGTACAACTACGGCGATCGCGTGTTCACGCCGGGCGACGTGTTCACGATCGAGCCCGGCATCTACATCAGCACGCGGATGCTCGACGCGCTCCCCGACACGCCGCGCAACCGCGCCTTCATCGCCAAGGTGAAGCCGGCGGTATTGAAGTATCAGAATACCGGCGTGCGCATCGAGGACGACTACGTCGTCACGCCGACGGGGCTCGAGCGGATCAGCACCGCGCCGCGGGAGATAAGCGAGATCGAGGCGCTGATGAAGTCGCGGAGCAAAGTAGTGCCCTGACCGGTTTCGGGCCGCGCGCTACTTCGCGTTGCGCGCCAGCCGCAACTCGAGGTGCCGCTTCACGTCGCGCCACTCGGCGGCGAGGATGCTGTACATCACCGAGTCGCGCACCGTGCCGTCGCGGCGCGGGCGGTGGTGTCGCAGCACGCCGTCTTTCTTCGCGCCCAGCCGTTCGATCGCCCGCTGCGACGCGAAGTTGAAGTTGTCGGTCCGCAGACCCACCACTTCGCAGCCGAGCGTTTCGAAGGCGTGTGTCATGAGGAGCAGCTTGCACGACGTGTTGACGTTGCTCCGCTGCCAGCTCTTCGCGTACCAGGTGTACCCGATCTCGACGCGGTCAATGTCGGCGACGACGTCGTGATACCGCGTGCTGCCGACGATCGCGCCGGTGGCCAGCTCGCGCACGGCCCAGGCCAGCATGTGGCCGGCGCGCTGACCGTCGAGCGCTTCGGCGATGTATGCGTCGACCTGGGCCGGCTCGGGGACCACGGTGAACCAGAGTTCCCAGAGCCGGCCGTCGGCGACGGCGGCCGCGAGAGCGGGCGCGTGCGCCTGGGCCAGCGGCTCTAGTCGAACGCCGTGGCCTTCGAGCGTAACCGGAGCGAGTGTGATCACGTCGATGCTGAGTTGAAGGAGGTAGGACGAGCCCCAAACTTCACGCCGTGCGCAACCCCGCTGCGATCGGAAATAGCAAGGTCACCGTTCCCGTATCCGGCGCGGGGTCCCGATCCGGTGCTCGGCGAGCAGCGCCCGCACGGCCGGCGCCTGATCGGTGTACGCGTTCCAGACGGCCGCGCACCAGTCGTGAATCGCGGCGTCGCGCGCCTCGCCGGCCGGCGCCGCGAGAACCTCGACCGCGGTGACCGCTCCGCGCTCGACCGGAAGCGGAAAGGTGGGCCACGTTTTCGAGCGCTTGGCAAGGAGCATGTGCGCGCGCTGTACTTCGCGTCCGCTGAATCCGCGCTCGAGTTGCAGGCACAGTCCGACGAGGGCGAAGGCGACGGCGATCGGCTTCGAGCTCGCGTCGGCCCGCTGGGCCGCGAAGGCGTCGACCACGTGCTGGTGGATGAAGTCGAGCGACTGATGCGACAGCGTATAGGCGCAGAGCTCGTCGTAGGCTTCGCGTTCCGTCATGAACGCGAAGTTGCGGCGCGCGGCCGTGCCCGCGCAACCGTCGGCGATGTGTCTTGACGAAACCGCGGCCGGCTCCTATTCTCTCCACGGAGATACTCCGGGGAGAGGCAGGGTGATGCGCGACGACGATCTCGGGTTGCTGCAAGGGACGCTCGATCTGTTGGTCCTCAAGGTGCTCGCCTGGGGCCCGCACCACGGCTATGGCATCGC
>DATMZX010000089.1:0-6671 GCA_035573235.1 Gemmatimonadales bacterium | reverse complement strand
AACAGGTCCAGATACCCGTCGTCGTTCACATCCGCGACGGCCACCCCGCTCGCCCAGCGCGACGTGCGCACCCCCGCCGATTCGGTGATGTCCTCGAACCGCATCCCGCCTTTGTTCAGGTACAAGCGGCTCGACACCATGTTGCCGGTGAAGAACAGGTCGGTCAGGCCGTCGTTGTCGATGTCCGCGGCGGCGACGCCCCCGCCGTTATAGATGAACACCTCGGTCTGCATGTTCACCGAGTCGTCGGTCTTGATCGGGTTCGAGAAATCGATGCCGGTGTGCCCCGGTCCGAGGAGCTTGAACAGCGCGGGAGACTCAGCGGTGGTGCGGGTACAGGCCGTCAGCGCGATGACGAGCGCCGGGACGAAGAGGCGAGACATGGGTCAGAGAAGCTAACGCCTGCGGTCCAGGCCGGATATCGTTACGCCATGCATCGACTGCCGAAACTCATCGCGCTGACACTCGCGTGCGTCGCCGGTGCCCGCTGCCGTCCGACGCCGAGCGGCGAACGGCTCGCGCATTCGTACTGCGCCGCGTGCCACGCATTCCCCGAGCCGAGTCTGCTCGATAAGAGCACGTGGCGCACCGGCGTGCTGCCGCAGATGATCGAGCGTCTGAGCGGCCCCCAGTTCTCCGTCGCACAGTCGGACGCGCGTAGTCCGTACATGGCCGTCCTCCCCCAGCCGGTGCCGCAGGACGCGCGCGACCGCATCGTCGCGTTCTATCTCGCGCACGCGCCCGACACGCTGCCGCGGCAGGCGCTGCCCGCGGAGCCACGCGCGGATCCCGGCTTCTTTCGCCCGGCCCCGTTTGTGCCGCGTCTGGCGAGCAGCGCCATCATCACGCTGTTGGCGGTCGATTCCGCGCGCCGTGTTTTTGTCGGAGAAGCGGCCACCAACCTGTTGCGGGTTTTCGGCCGGGACCGTCGTCTCTTGGCGACGCTTCAGCTCGAGAGTCCGCCCACGGGCGTGATCTCCGAAGGGTCCCGCGTTTTCGTCCTGGAATCGGGGATCCTTTCACCCAACGACGAGCCGCGCGGGCGCCTCGTGCAGTACGACCTGGACGCAAAGGGCTCGCTCCGCCTGAGCCGCACGATCATCGATTCGCTGTTTCGGCCCGTGTTTGTGCGGGAGCTCGACGCCGATGCCGATGGCCGGAACGATTTCGTCATCTGTGAATTCGGCAACAATCGGGGCCGGCTCGCGCTCTATCGCTCCACCGGTACGGGGTACGAGCGGCGCGTGCTCGACGCCACCCCCGGCGCCATCCGATTCGAGATCCATGACCTCACCGGTGACGGCCGGCCCGACATCGTGGCCCTGTTTGGACAGGGGGACGAGCGCATCGTGCTGTATCCCAACGACGGCACCGGCCGCTTTACCGAGCGGCGTGTGCTCGCGCGCTTTCCCCCGGTGTACGGATCGATGTACTTCACGATGCGCGATTTCAACGGCGACTCCGCGCTCGACATTCTCTACGTCAACGGGGACAACTGGGACCTGTCGCGCGTGCGCAAGCCGTTCCACGGGGTGCGGCTCCTCATGAACGACGGCGCCAACACCTTCAGCGAGCGCTATTTCTTCCCCGTGTATGGCGCGGCCCAGGCGGCGGTCGCCGACTTCGACGCCGACGGTGACCTCGACTTCGTGCTCACGAGCAACTTTGCTGATTCCGCGTATCACCCCGAGCGCGGCATCATGTACTTCGAGAACACGGGACCGCTCGCTTTTCAGCCCTACACGTTCGACGTGGCGGCGCAGAGCCAATGGAATCTGACCGCGACCGCCGATTTCGACGGCGACGGTCGTCCCGACGTGCTGATCGGTGCGATGCGTCTGGAGAACATCGCCCGGCTGCAGCGTGGCTCCGGACCACCGGGACAGCGGGGTGAAGCGCTGCTTCTATTTGAAAACCACACGCGACGGTAGCTTCTATCGCATGCGTCGTTTCATCGTTTCATTGGCGTTCTTCGCCGCTATCGTCCTGGTCGTGGTGCTCAACCGCCGCGCCGCCGGCAGCGCGGTAGGGCTCAATACCGCGTCCATCCGCCTGCACGAAGTGGCGGAGTCCATCGGTATCGATTTCGTCCATGAAGCGCCGACGCTCGACCCGAAGGTCCAGCCCATCGCGCCGCACATCGCGGCGCTGGGGGCCTGCGTGTCCGTTGCGGATTTCAACAACGACGGCAATCCCGATCTCTACTTCACGTCCTCGCGGTTCGGATCGAACAACGCGCTGTTCCTCAACACGGGCGACGGCACGTTTCACAATCATTCAGAACACGCGGGGCTCGGGGCGCTGAATCGCGCCGGCGAAGGCGTGTCGATGGGCGCGGTGTGGGGCGATTTCGACAACGACGGGTTCGAAGACCTGTTCATCTCCAAGTGGGGCTACCAGCAGCTCTTCAGAAACAACGGCAACGGCACATTCACCGATGTGACGGAGCAGGCGGGGCTCAGGCGCTGGATGAACTCGAACGGCGCCGTGTGGCTCGACTTCGACCGCGACGGGCTCCTCGATCTGTACGTCACCGGCTACTTCCGCTCCGACCTCGATTTCTGGAATCTGCGCACCACGCGCATCATGCAGCACAGCTGGGAGTTCGCGACCAACGGCGGCAAGAATCTGCTGTTCAAGAACCTGGGGAATGGCCGGTTCCAGGACGTCACCGATTCGCTCGGCGTGGGCAGCACGCGCTGGACCCTCGCGGCCGCGTCGGCTGACTTCAACGACGACGGCTGGCCCGATCTCTATCTCGCCAACGACTACGGCCCCGAAGAGTTGTACCTGAATAAGGAAGGGAAGCGCTTCGAGCTGGCGCGCGCCGGGCTGCAGGACGATTCCAAGAGCGGGATGGCGGTGGCGATCGGCGACGTCTACAACCGCGGGCGCCACGATGTGTTCGTGACCAATATCTCGGAGAAGGGCTTTCTGTTTCAGGGCAACAATCTGCGGATCAATTTCCTGAAGGAGCTGGATCGCTTCGACGAAGTCGCCTCGGGGGTCGTGGCCGACGCGGGCTGGGCCTGGGGCGCGCAATTCGGCGACCTGAACAACGACGGCCTGCTCGATCTCGTCATCGCCAACGGCTTCATCTCGGCCGACTCGTCGCGCAGCTATTGGTATGCGATGTCCAAGATCGCGGGCGCGCAGGGCAACATTTTCGAGGACGCGCGCAACTGGCCGGCGATCGGCAAGGCCTCGCTGTCGGGCTACGAGCGCTCGCGCGTGCTGCTCAACCGTGGGGCCGATGGGTTCGAGGACGTGGCCGAGGCTGCAGGGGTGACCGACCTGCTGGATGGGCGCGCCGTGGCGATGGCGGATCTGACGAATCGGGGCGCACTCGATGTAATCATCGCCAACGAAAAGGCGCGTCCCCTGATTTACCGCTCGTCACCGCCGGAAGGCTTGCACTGGATAGAGCTGAAGCTGGTGGGCACGCGCAGCAATCGCAGCGCGATCGGGGCGGAGGTGACGGTCGAATTCGGCAACGTGCGGCAGCGCCAGGTGGTGGACGGCGGCAGCGGCTTCTGCAGCCAGAACGACCGGCGCCTGCACTTTGGGCTCGGACGGGAGCGTCCCGGCCGCGTGCTCATTCGCTGGCCTTCTGGCCGGCAACAGGTCGTGGAAGGACTGAAGGCCGATCAATTGCACGTGATCACGGAGCCCAAGTGACGGTGTCCGCGCAGGCGCCGGCCCGCTCGTTCGCCGCCACCGCGATAGATCCCCGTTATCTGATCGTATTTCTCATTACCCTGGTGCTCGTTCTGGGTGAGGCGGAATACGGCATCCTCGGCGGCTACGACCGGCTTGCCACGACGCTGGGCATCTGTCTCATCACCGAGATCGTTCTCTCGTGGTGGCTGCGCGGCAAAGTCGCCAACCTCGCGAGCGCCTACGTCTCCGGCATCAGCCTCGCGCTCCTGACCAAGCCGCAGGCCAACATCCTGTGGCCGTTCGCGCTCGGTGCCTTTCTCGCGATTGCGTCGAAGTACGTCCTGACCTATCGCGGCCGCCACCTGTGGAATCCCAGCAATTTCGCGATCGCGCTGATGGTGCTCGTCGCGTCCGACAGCGTGGCGATTCTCAGCCATCAATGGGGCAACGATCTCCGCATCAATCTCATCATCTGGACGTTTGGCCTGATCATCGCCTCGCGCGCGAAAGTGCTGCACATCACGCTCACGTACGTCGCCTGCTTCTTTGTGTTCGCTTTCATTAGAAACGCAATCGTGGGCGGTCCATTGCTGGCCGAGCTCGCGCCGATCACCGGGCCGATGTATCAGCTGTTCGTCTTTTTCATGGTGACCGATCCGCGCACGACGGTGAGCACGCGCCGCGGCCGGATCATCGTCGTGGCGATCGTGGCGCTGGTGGAGACGCTGATTCGCCTGGCCGGCGACTTCCAGCTGCCGCTGCTGCGGCCCTTCTACGTCTCGCCGCCGATTCTCGCGCTGTCGATCGTGGGCCCGATTGCGATGTGGCTGGATTTGCGGAGGACGGCCCGCGCATGAACCGAACGGTTTCGAACGTGCTGCGCGGGGTTGGCGTGGTGCTGCTGCTCCTCCTCGCCTACACAGGTATCGCAGGAGCGATCTCGCAATTCTCGGAATCGCACACGACAGGACAGTGGGTGCAGACCACTCTGCAGCTGGTCTTCGGGGTATTCAGCCTCTGCGCGATTATCGTTGCGTTTCGAGCGTCGCGCTGGCGGCGCGGCGTCAACGTCGTCTTTGTCGCGAGCACGACATTGGCGGCGGGGCTCGCACCGATCGTGTGGGGCGATCAGGGGCTCGGACCGGGATATGGCGCCGCTGCAGCGGCAGTGTTGGTCTGCTGGCTGATCGTGTGGCTCGTAGGACCGCATCGCGAGACTTCTCGCTCGGCTCCGAGGCTATGATCCGCAGGATCGGCTGTGGCGGCTGTTCCACTCGCCGCGTTCAGATCCCCGTACCTTCATTGATCCACGACGTCTAACGTCACGCCGGCCGCGATCGGGCCCGGCAGCGTCTTCGTTTTCCCGTTTGGCCAGCGCACCTCGACACTCTCGATCGTGTCCGCGTTCCCGAGCCCGAAATACAGCGGTATATCGCTCTGTGACAGGTATCCCGACTTGCCGTCGTTGACTTTCAGAATGCGCCGGCCGTCCCGGAGGATGACGGTTACCTGAGCCCCCAAGCTCCGAGGGGCGACCTTCAAGAATTTCACGGCGTGCCGTTGCGCCAGGTCATCGATCAACACCTGCGGCCCCGCGTTGAATTCGTTGGTCACGAGGTCGAGATCGCCGTCGCCGTCGAGATCGAGCGCGACCGCTGAGCGCGTGCTTGGAGCCGCTGAGATCGCCACGCGTCCCGCGGCCTCAGAGCGGCACTGGAGCTTCATCGTCGGCGAGTGCCGGCAATCCTGGCAGAGCGGGTTCTCGCGATCCGCGCCGCCACACTCCAGCGTGAACCAGACCTGCTGCATGGCGCCCGCCGCTCGCGGCTCGATGCCGAGCACAAACTCCATGGGCAGGAAACGCCGGCCGTGCTCGTTGAGGAGCAGTGAATTGATCCCGTACCGGAACGGGTAGCTCATTCCCGCGGTGACGAAGATGTCGTCGTACCCGTCGGCGTTGAAATCGTCCACGCTCGGCCCCCACGGCCAATACGTCTCGACCCCCATGCTGTCCGAGACTTCCTGGAACTGCCCGTTGCCGAGGTTGTCGTAGAGCGCGTTCCCGAAGATGAGCGTGCTCCCACCGCTCGGAATCAGCTGCGGCGGCACCTGCGTCCAATCGGCTTTGCGCGCTTCGCCCTGCCAGGCGCCCTCGGCGAGGTCGTTCCACATGTCCGAGTGCATGCTCGTCATGAAAAGGTCGAGCCGGCCGTCGCCGTTCGCGTCGAAGACCTTGGCTCCCATACTGCCCCAGGGCTTGCGCGCGAAATAGGTGGACGTCGCATCGCGGAAGCGCTTCCCACCCTCATTCAGCCAGAGGTGATTGGTGCCCTGCATGTCGAGGATGTACAGGTCGGGGAAGCCATCTTCGTTCATGTCGAACACCGTGGCGTCGCCGCTCCAGCTCAAATCGTTGAGCTGCACCTCGCGCGTGACGTCCTTGAATCGATTCCCGCCGAGGTTCTTGTACAGCAGGCTCGCTTCGGCGCGATCGGCGTGGAGGTGGCCCAGGAACGCGTCATCGAGCCCGACGTAGTAGCCTCCACGCCCGCGCGTCTCGGTCGTGAATTTGCCGACGTTCGCCACGAAGAGATCGAGCCGGCCGTCGCGGTCGTAATCGAAGAACACGGCTCCCGCGGAGTGGCCGACATATCCGACGCCGGCGGCCGCGGTGATGTCGCGGAACTTGCCGTCGCCGAGGTTTTCGAACAGCCGATTGCCGTGGCGCACCGTCGTGACGAACAGGTCGGGGTCGCCGTCGTTGTCGATGTCGGCGAACGCGCATCCGACGGCGATCGCGTCCACCAGCGGAATGCCCGCCCGTGCGGTGATGTCCTCGAACCGGCCATTCCCCAGATTCCGCCACAGCTCATTGGGGCCGAGCTGGGTGAGGAAATACAAGTCAGGTCGCTTGTCCCCGTCGACGTCCGCCGCGCAGAGGCCGCTGCCGTGGTCGTAATGGACGAGCTTGTAGGTTTTGCCGGCGTCGTCGACGATCTGATTCTTGAACG
>DATMZX010000088.1:0-9481 GCA_035573235.1 Gemmatimonadales bacterium | reverse complement strand
GACCGACACGGTGTCGCTGACCGGAATGATGGCCCTGACGCGCCACGTGCGTCACACGATCGCGAGCAGCCAGCGCCTGCGCGGCGCGGAGATCGTGGTCGGCGGGTTCGCCGCCTCCAGTCTCGATCTACAGGAGCATTTGCTGCGGCGTTTTCCGGGCATGGTCGGGCTGATTCTGGGTGTGACCGGGATCATGCTGCTCGTCGCGTTTCGGTCGATCCTCGTTCCGCTCAAAGCCGTCGTCCTGAACTGCGTGTCCGTGGGTGCGGCCTTCGGCATCACCGTACTCGTGTTCCAGCACGGGTATGGCATCCAGCTGTTCGGTCTGGACGGTCCGACGGAGGCGATCTTCGTCATCGTGCCCGTGCTGGTGTTTGCGACGGTGTTCGGGCTCTCGATGGACTACGAGGTCTTCCTGCTGACGCGGATCAAGGAAGTCTTCGATAAGACGGGGCGAAACGATCACGCGACGATGGAAGGTCTGTCCGCCACGGCGTCCACGATCACGTTCGCCGCGCTGATCATGATCATCGTGTTCGGCAACTTCGCGTTCGCGCGGGTCCTGGCCGTGCAGTTCATCGGCTTCGGCCTGGCGGTGGCGGTTTTCCTCGATGCGACGCTGATCCGCATGGTCCTCGTCCCGGCCATCATGCACATCGCGGGACGGTGGAACTGGTGGCCGGGCGTGCGGGCGCGCCGGCGCGAGGTGGGAGGCGGAGAGCCTACACAGGCTCGCTTGCCTTGAGCAGCTTCAGCCGCTCTCCCCACACATCCCAGTGCCAGGCCGGGACGCGCACGCCCGTGTCGGGATTCTTGAGCGGCTTGTATTGCAGCCAGCGGGGATGAAAGCCCAGGGCGCGGCCGAGCTCGAGGAGCCGTTCTTTGTCGGCGCTGACGAGGTGGACCATCGGCTCATCCTTGATCTTATGCCGATGAAGCCAGACGCCGCCGCTCAGGGCGAATTTCATCCCCTCGCGGCGGCGTCTGAATTCCCGATACGGAAGCTCTTCTAGGTGCAGGTAATCTTTCCCTCGGTTGTCGCCGGCGCGACGGGCGCCGCGCTTCCTTGAAAGAGTACGCATTGACGGGCCGTCTGGGAATGCGTCGCCCGGGCGGACCACCCGCCGGGCGTGGCTTCCAACACGTTGAGCGTCACGCCCGTCGATGAGCGGAAATTATTGAGCGCGGCGAGGCTCGTCGTGTAGAACGTACTGTCGTAGAAAAAGCCCTCCTCCGCCGTCGCCAGATTCTTCAGGTCGGACTTCATCTGGGCGACGTACGCCTTCTGCTTCGTGTTGGAGAGCTTCGGGATCGCGATAGCCGCGAGCAGCCCGACGATCACCACCACGATCAACAACTCGATCAGGGTGAATCCGCGTGACTTCACCTCGGTACCCTCCGGGCGCAAAGGGCGAAACAACGCCCCTATTGTGAGCATCCCCCCCCATTCATGCAAGAGGCGTGCTTAACCCTTTGCATCGATCCAATTCTTTCCCGCGCCTACACTTACGAGCAGCGGAACGGCCAAACTGGCGACCCCCTCCATCTCGCGTTTTACAAGAGCTTCCGCAACTGTGCGCTCCGATTCAGGCAACTCAAACACAAGCTCGTCATGGACTTGGAGCAGCATTCGCGTCTCGAGCCGATCTCGTGTGAGCGCCGCGTGGATCCGAATCATCGCGATCTTGATGAGATCGGCCGCAGAGCCCTGCAGGGGAGAATTCGTCGCCGTGCGCTCGCCGAAGGCCCGGATGCTGAAATTGCGATCCCGTAACTCGGGGATGTAGCGGCGCCGACCGAACAGCGTCTCGACGAATCCCCGTTGGCGTGCCTCCTCGACGGTCTTATCGAGCCAGGCGCGCACGCCGGCGAACCGCTCGAAATAGTGTTTAATGAAAGCCTTGGCTTCGTCGAGGGTGATGCTGAGCTGGCGGGACAGCGCGAGCGCGCCCTGCCCGTAGATCGTCGCGAAGTTGATGGTTTTGGCGCGCGCCCGCATCTCGCCGGTCACCTTGTCCTCCGGGACGCCGAAAATCACCGCGGCGGTCTGGCGGTGGATGTCGCCGCCGCGCTGGAATGCGGCGACGAACGATGGATCGCCGGAGAGGTGGGCGAGCAGGCGCAGCTCGATCTGGGAGTAGTCCGCGATCAGCAGGAGATGCCCGGGCGGCGCGATGAACGCGCGCCGGATCTCCCCGCCACGCCTGGTCCGTACGGGAATGTTCTGGAGATTCGGATCCGACGATGAGAGGCGGCCGGTCGCCGCGCCCGTCTGGTTGAAGCTGGTATGGACGCGGCCCGTGTCGGGGCGGATGTAGCCCGGCAACGCGTCGACGTAGGTCGACTTCAGTTTCGTCAGCTCGCGGTACTCGATGAGCAGGCGCGGCACCTCGTGGCCCAGCGCGGCAAGCTGCTCGAGCACTTCCACATCGGTCGAGGCGCCGGTCTTGGTTCGCTTCTGGACCGGCAGCTTGAGTCGCTCGAACAGGACGGTGCGAAGCTGAGGCGTCGAGTTGATGTTGAACTCGCCGCCGGCTGCCTTGTAGATGTCGAGCTCGAGACCCGTCAGCTCCTTATTGAATCCTCGGGACATCTCGCCCAACAATTCGCGATCGACCAGGATCCCGGTCGATTCCATGTCCACCAGAACCGGGATGAGCGGGATCTCGATCTCTTCGAGCAATCGAGTGAGGTGGTGCCCCTCGATGTCGGCGCGAAATGCCGCCTCGAGCCGGAGCACCATCTCGACTTGCGCGGCCGAGACTCGCGCGGCTTCGGCCGGGGGGACGTCGGCGAAGGTTCGCTCGGTCGTCCCGCCCTTCCCTTTCCCGAGCAGCTGAGCCGTGGTTGGGAGCTCGACGGAGAGATGCTCGCGAGCGAGGTCTTCGAGGGCGTGCGAGCGACTGCCCGGATCGAGCACGAAGCTCGCCACCATGGAATCGTAGACGACACCGGCGAGCGGAACGTCCGCGCGCGCCAACGCGACCCACACGGCTTTGATGTCATGGCCGGCCTTGCGCACCGCGGGATCAGCCAGCAGCGCCCGCACAGGGGCGAGCGCTGTGCTCGACAGCGGCGGCAGGTTCCTGGGAGGCACGCTGTCGAACTCACCCTCGGGCGCGCGATGCCCGAACGGCAAGTACCAGGAGCGTCCCGGCGCCGTCGCAAAGGAAAGAGCGCCGAGACCGGGCTCGGCTCGAACGGCGACCAGCGGCGCACCGCGTAGCTCCTCGATCATGGCCGGCAGTCCGGCGGGGTCGTCGATGATCGTCGGTTCCGCCAGCTGCGGTATCCGCGCCGCCGGCTGGACCGGAACCGGGGCTGAGCCCGTTTCGGCGACCGGTGCCGTTCCCACTACCGCGAGCGCATCGAGCTTGGGAATCAGTGTCCGGAACTCGAGCTCGGTAAACAACGCCGCGAGTGTGTCGCTGTCGGGAGTGCGGACGCGCAGCTGCTCCAAATCGAGCTCGACCGGCACATCGCGCTTCAACGTCACGAGCTGGCGCGAGAGACGGGCTTTGTCCGCGTTCGCGAGCAGCGCCTCGCGGGGCCGCTTGCCGGGAATCTCCGGCGCCTTGGTGAAGATGGTGTCGAGGTCACCGTAGGTCTGGAGCAACTGCAGCGCGGTCTTGTCACCGACGCCCTTTACACCGGGGATGTTGTCGGACGTGTCGCCGACGAGCGCCAGAAAATCGACGACCTGGGTTGGCGGAACGCCCAGGCGCTCGCTCGCATTGGACTGATCCACCCATTGCTCTTCGACTGCGGCCTGCCCGCCGCGACCCGGATTGAGGAGGGCGATTCCAGGTCCGATCAGCTGATAAAAGTCTTTGTCCCCTGAAACGATGACGGCTTGGAGTCCTTTGCCTACAGCGCGGGCCGCGAGCGTCGCGACGACGTCATCCGCCTCGTAGCCGTTGATCGCGATGACCGGAATGTGGAACGCATCGAGAATCTGGCACACGCGCTCCAACGAGCGGTCGAAGTCCTGCTGCATCTCCTCGCCGAGCTTCTCGCGGGTGGCCTTGTATTCGGGGTATTGGGTCGAGCGGAACGACACCCCGCGGTCGTGCACCCAGCCGATGTATTCCGGCTTGTAGCTCTCGTACAGGCGCAGCAGGAAATTCGTGATGCCCCAGACCGCCGAGGTATTTTCGCCGCGCTTGGTCGTGAGGGGCCGCGCGATCATCGCGAAGAAGGCGCGATAGATCAGGGCGTAGCCGTCGACCAGGAAGACGTTCGTCTTGCCGGCAGACGTGGCGGGGATCGGTGGAGCGGGGCGCGGCGGCATTCGTCAAAAACTAAACCCCGGGACCAAGGGGGGCCCCGGGGGTTTGCACGACAGAGGTGAAGGGGACGTGCGTTAGACGCGCACGACGTTAGTGGCGTGGAGCCCCTTGTCGCCCTGCTTTACGTCGAACTCCACCACTTGACCCTCGGCGAGCGTCTTGAAGCCGTCCATCTGAATCGCGGAGAAATGCACGAAGACATCTTCGCCGCCCTCTTGCTCAATGAAGCCATAGCCTTTGGCGTCATTGAACCACTTCACCTTTCCCTTGATCACGATCCGCCTCCTGCAGTGTCTGTAACGAGCTACGTGGACGGGCTAGAAATGACCCGCCCCCGGAAAGCTGTCAAGCCGCATCAGGAGGGCCCGTACAGCGCGCGATACAACTCGCGATTGCGCAATAAGCTGCGCACGTAGCCGCGCGTTTCAGGATAGGGAATCAATTCGACGAATCGGTCGGGATCGTCAGCGCCGACGCGCGTCAGCCAACGGCGCACCGGCGTGGGGCCCGCGTTGTAGGCGGCGATCGCCGCGTCCACTCTCCCGAAGCGCTTGAGCAGCTCCGCGAGATGCGCCGCGCCGAGATGCAGGTTCAGATCGGGGACGGTGATCCATTGCGGGTAGAACGTGACGTCGAGCCCGCGCGCCAGAATCGCGGCGGTGCTTGGCAGCAGTTGAGCGAGCCCACGCGCACCCGCCGACGAAAGTGCGTCCACATCGAACGTGCTTTCCTGGCGCACGAGCGCCGCGAGCAGCCGCGCATCCACACCGAACTCGTCGGCCTCGGCTTCGACGGCCGCGCGATTGGGCCAGGGCCAGATGGCGCGCACGACGCGTATGTCGCCCGGGGCCTGGCTCGCCGCCTGCCAGCCGAGCCGCACGGCGGCCGATCCGTAGCCGCGCAGACCGAGTCCCTCGCTCCAGGCGAGGATCGCATCGAGATCCTGCGGAGGACGCGCCAGCACGACGCGCACTTCGGCCTGTGCTTCCGTGTCCAGGCCCGCGAGCAGGAGCGTGTCGATGCGCGCGAGGCCGGCGGTGACGGCGGGGGGTACGGGCGGCGGCGCGGGCGGTTTCGCAAACGCGAGCGGGCCGAGCCCTGCCTCCTGGCGCGCGCGCATTCCGTAGTAGCCGAGCGAGTCTTCGCGTGCCAGCGCGATCCACAGGATGCGGGCTCCGCTCGAGTCGCCGCGCGCTGCCGCCAGTTTGCCGAGCCAGAACCGCGCCGCGGTTCGCTGCGGTCCGGCCGCGTCGACTTCCATCTGATAGAAGCGTGCCGCGCTGTCGGGCTGGCCCGCTTGTTCGGCGTGCGCAGCGAGGCGGAGCCGTGCCAGCGAAGCGCGCCCGTCGGCTGGATACTGCCTGATCAATTCGCCGTACCAGCGCGCGGCGCCGTTCCAGTCGTCACGGCTGTCGAGCAGGTCCGCGAGGATCCAGAGCGCGCCGGGCGCCGCGGTGTCGGCGGCGTAGCGCTGCGCGAAATCCGTGAGCGCTTGTTGCGCACCGGGATCGCCGAGGCGCACCAGCACGCGCGCGCGCCGATAGGTCGCCAGCGGGCCGAGCGCCGAGTCGCGCGATGCAGCGGTATACGCGCGGACGGCGTCCCGCAAGCGATTGCCGGCGACGAGCAGCTCGCCGTAGAGCAGCAGCGTCGTCGCGCTGGAGTCTCCGCGGTGCAGCGCATGCTCGATGTGAATGCGCGCGTCGTGCGTCGACGAGCGCCGATTCAGCGCGCGGCCCAGCGCGACGTGCTCGGCCGGCTCACGCGGCGGCAGCGGTCCCAGGGCGAGCGCCACGCCGGCCGCGCCGTCGTCACTGAGCGGCGCGCTCGACAGTAATCCGTACAACGCGGTTCTCGCCCGCGATGTATCGCCGACGGCGAGCGCGAGACGGGCGGTCTCGAGCCCCTTCCCTGCTGCCATGTAAGCGTCGAGCGCGCGCGTGGTATCGCCCGCGAGCAGCAGCGAGCGCGCGCGGGCGAGCGGTACGCCGCGGGCCGCGGGCGCGGGCACATCGGTGAGCAGCGCACGCGCCTCGGCGGAGTCGGACGTCACGCGAGCCTGGCGCACGCGCAGCCACGCATCGATGGCCGAGAGCTTTCCTCCCGCGCGCGCCGCGCGAAACGCAATCGCCGCGCTGTCCGGCTGACCGGCCGCGTCGAACGCGACGCCCGCGCGGACCGCGAGGAGGTTCGCGCGAATCCCCGGCGCGCGCGAGCGCGCCATCTCGAAGTGCGAGGCGGCTTCACCGAAACGACCCAGCCCGTATTCCGACTGCGCGAGGACCGCGAGGGCTTCCCCGTCCATGTAGTCGGCGAGCCAGGGCTGGCCTGCCAGCAGGGTCCGCGCCCGCTCGTAGCGCTTCGCCAGCACCTCGGCCTTGGCGCCTTCGACAATGAGGAAGGCATTTGGATTTGGATCGCGGCGCGCGGCCGCGAGCAGGGTTTCGGCGGCGTGCCAGGGACGGCCCGCGAGTCGCAGCGAGTCGGCGCGATAGGTGGCGGTGTGATCGGCCGGCGGCCGCAGGACTTCCTGGGCACCTGCCGGTGACGCCGCCACTACGCCCGCGATGCAGAGCGCGGCGCCGCGCTTCACCTGCTGGTGCGCCTCACCCGGGCCACCACGCGCTGGAACTCCGAGCGCGAAGATGGGGTCAGCCGGAACTGCCCGAACCCGCCCTGGTCCTGGAAGTACAGCTGGAGACGCTGGTTCGTGTACGTCCAGCGGATCACGCGCTGCACGCTGCGATCGAGACCACTCGACATGTCCACAATCTCATCAGGCTCGCCCAGCGATATGAAGACCTCACCGCGCTCGGTAAGCCAACCGGCCTGGCCTTCATCTTGAAACCGCGCATTGGCCAGCTGCACCCGCCGCAGGTACTCGTCGAGCGATTCGTTCTCCGGTGTCAGCGGCACCGGGTCGGTCTCTTTCCAGAAGTCGCGCCACACGTCCGATCGCTTGTCGGGCGCGGAGCGGCGCAAAGAATCGACCCAGTCCTGCCGTTCGAAGTACCGCAGCAGATTCAACATCTCGTCGAAATTCGTGATCACCCACTGATTGGAGAAGCTGACCAGAAAGCGCGCGATGGCCGTATCACCGGCCGGTGCGATCACCTGAAGCTCGGCCTGCCCGACGGGCAGACTCGTCGGCGGCACCACGACCGTTGCAAAGGCAAGATCCGCGCCGACCGTGAGGCGCACGGAATCGCGCCACAGCTCGCGATCGGTGCCGTCGACGACGCGTGCGAGCAGCGCCTGGGGCGGCGGCGAACCGTAACGCTCCAGATAGAAGCGAAGCGAGTCGGTACCGTATGGCAACGTCGAGCGCGGGTTCGCGACGAGCTTCGGCTGAGCAGTCCGTTCCGGCCGGCCCTCGGCCGTGTAGACCGACAGCGGCTCGGTCACCATCGGCAGTGTATCGGTGAAGCGCGGAACGGTGTCCATGCGCTCGGCGCGCGCGAACGCGGGACTGTTGCGATCCCGGAGCATCACCGCCACCTGGTAGACGCCCGGCGGGACGTTCACGAATTGCTGGAAGATGATGCTCTCGTCGGTGCGGAGCGTCTCCTGAAAATTGCGAACCCGGATCTGCTCGTCACTGGAGATCTGTCGCGTCGGCGTAAGACTGCCGCTGTCGCTGAACGTCGCCTCGACGTGGTACTCGGCGGAGAACTCGTTGCCGTGTCGTTGGAAGCTCAGCGTCTGATTGGTCAATGAGACGGAAAACAGCGCAAGTGTCGCGTCGGGCGTCGGACCGGCGAGATAGCGAACCGACGCGACGAACGGCAACGCGCCGCCGCCGACGAGCGCACCCATCGAGCGGTAGACCGACGTCGCGTCGAACAACCGAGGCACGACGGTCGTGCCCGGCTTCGGCTTGTCTCCGCTGCCGACTCGTTGCCACGACCCGCACGCCGTGGTACCGAGCATCAGGACCACCCATGCCAGCCTGCATCGCATCACTTGCCGTGCCTCAAATCCGGACGTTAGTTTCGCGTAACCCCATGGCTCTCGAAAACTTGGCCGGCAAGTCCATTGCCGGCTACCGCCTCCTCAACCGGGTTGGCGAAGGAGGGACGGCGGAGGTGTACCGCGCCGAGCATCCTGCGCGCGGCGCCTCTGCGTTCAAGGTATTGCGTGAGCGTCTCAGGAGCGACCCCATCGTTGTCAAAAGATTCCTGCGTGAGGCAGGCTACGGGTCGCGCGTGGTGCATCCCGGCGTCGTTCGCACCTACGACTTCGGGGAAGCGGACGGACTGTATTATCTGGCGCTCGAGTGGGCGAAGGGAGAGCCACTCGCGGACTTCCTACACCGGGACGGCCCGCTCGCTCCCGCGGACGCCGTCGCGCTCACGTGCCAGCTTGCCGACGCGCTGGCGGCGGCGCACCAGGCCGGCATCATTCACCGCGATCTGAAACCGGAAAACATCATGTACGATCCGGAGTCGCGGACGGTGAAGTTGCTGGATTTCGGGATCGCGCGAGACGCCGAGCAGGTCGAAGAGCGGCTGACCCGCACCGGGTTCTTTGTTGGAACCCTGCAGTACGTCGCGCCCGAGGCGCTGTCGGGCGAGTTGGTGGATGGGCGCGCCGACATCTACAGTCTCGCCAAGATCCTCTACTACATGCTGACCGGACGTCATCCGCACGAAGGGCGCAGCCCGCGCGAGCTGTTTCAGGAGCTGCTGAGCGGCAAACCGATTCCGCTGTCCAAAGCGAGTGAGGACCTCACGTTTGCGCCGGCGCTCGAGGCCGTGGTCATGAAGGGATTGGAGCGCCATCCCGGCGAGCGGCAGCAGACCGTCACGGAATTCGCCGAGGAGCTCGAAACGGCGCTGGCCGAAAGTAAGGATGAGCCGAAGCGGGGCTGGCTGGGGGCGCTCAAGAACATGGTAAACAAGCGGTCCAGTGAATAGTAGTAGCGATTACTACTACCTAAGAAATACACTCAAGGATTTGCTCCTGTCGCGCTCGGTGCGCCGGGGGGATTTCGTGCTCGCCTCGGGCCGCCGCTCTTCCTTCTATATCGATGCCCGGCTGACCACGATGTCTGGGGACGGCATGGCCGTCATTGGGGGCCTGGGGCTCGACCGGTTTGCCGCGCGCGGTTGGACCCCCCGTTCCGTGGGCGGTCTCACGCTCGGCGCCGATCCGATCGCCTACGCCCTCTCCCTGACCGCCAAGCGACGCGG
>DATMZX010000087.1:0-2726 GCA_035573235.1 Gemmatimonadales bacterium | reverse complement strand
GAGCTTCACGGCGGAACAATCCGGATGGAGACTGAGCTCGGACGCGGCACGGCCTTCCTGGTGTCGATCCCCGCCGGCGCCGCGCACCTGCCGGCGGAGCATGTGCACCACCCGCCGGCCGCCTCGTCATCCGGCGCCTTGCGGGCGACGACCTACATCGCCGAGGCCCTGCGTTGGGTCCCGGAGCCCGCGCAAGTCGATCGAGGCGAGGGGCAGGGACCCAGCGACGGCGCCACGGCTCAAGCTGCCCGGATCCTCGTCGCCGACGACAACGCGGACATGCGCGAGTACATCGCCCGGCTGTTGCGCCAGCGTTGGGTCGTCGACGTCGTGTCGGACGGGAAGGACGCGCTCGAGCTTGCGCTGCAGCGACCGCCGGACCTGGTTCTGTCGGACGTCATGATGCCTCACATCGACGGATTCGAACTGGTCCGGCGGTTGCGGGCGGAACCGTCGACCCAAGTGGTTCCCGTGATCTTGTTGTCCGCGCGCGCCGGCGAGGAAGCGACGGGGGAAGGCCTCCGCGCGGGGGCGAACGACTATGTCGTCAAACCATTCTCGGCCCGTGAGCTCGTCGCGCGCGTGTCGGCGCAGCTCGCCATTGCGCGTGTCCGCAAGCAGGCTGAAGCCGAGAAGGAGGCAGAACGGCGCGTCGTCGAGTCCCTGTTCATGAACGCGCCCGCCGGGATCGCGCTTCTTCGGGGCGAGCGCATGATCATCGAGTTCGCCAACGCGATGGCGCTGGATATCTGGGGGAAATCCCCGGACGTCGTGGGTCGCCCGTTGCTCGATGCCCTGCCCGAGCTCACGGGACAGGGCTTCGACGATCTGATTCGGGGGGTCATTCGCACCGGCGTCGCTTTCGTTGGCGACGAACTGCCGGTCGCGATCCGGCGCCAGGGCAAAGAGCAGACGCTGTACCTCAAGTTCGTTTATGCGCCGGTGCAGAACGGAGAGGGCGTCGTGGACGGTGTCGGTGCGTTCGGCTTCGACGTCACGCCCCAGGTGACCGCACGCAAGCACGCGATGCTGGCTGCGACGATCGGCCGTGCGTTCGTCTCGAACGACCTTCTCGCCGTGCAGCTCGCGCGCTGCTGCGAGGCGCTGGTGGAGAGCGGTGTCGTCTGTGCTCGGATCTGGACGTTCAATTCGGGGCACGAGGTGCTGGAGCTACAGGCCAGCGCCGGACCTGCTCCGCACGGCCCGGATGCCGACCGCCGCGTGGCTCTCACGGCGCCCGGGGTCGGGCTCATCGCCGGCCGGAACGCCCCACACCTGGCCGCCGAGGTGAGTCCCGAACTGGCCGACCCGGAGTGGGTTCGGCGCGAGCAAGTGGCCTTCGTCGCCGGATACCCGCTGCGGGTCGGGGAGCGCCTGGTCGGCGCGCTGGTGGTGTTTTCCCGGCAGGAGCCATCGACCTCCACCCTCGAGACATTCTCCGGCGTATCGCATCAGATTGCGCTGGGCATCGATCGTGACATCAGTGAGCGCTTCCGCGATCTGTTCATCGGAATGCTAGGCCACGACTTGCGCAACCCGCTGAACGCGGTGAACGTCGGCGCGCACATGCTGGAAGGCGCCGGTGCGCTCACGGCGACCGAGAAAAAGGCGGTCGGTCGCATCCGGAACAGCGCGTCGCGAATGTCACGGATGATCGCGCAGGTGCTGGACTTTACGCGCGTTCGGGCCGGCGGGGGCATCCCGCTGGACCGCAAGCCGTCAGATCTGAAGGCGATCTGCTCCCATTCCGTCGACGAGCTCGCGGCCGGCAATCCCGGGCGGGTGATTGATGCTGCCTATCTCGGAGACACCGTGGGCATGTGGGACGCGGATCGGCTGGCGCAGGTGTTTTCGAACCTGGTCGGCAACGCGCTCACCCACGGTCGTTCCGACGCCCCTGTTCGCGTGGTCGTGGACGGTTCCGGCCCGGCCGTCGTGTGCTCCGTACACAACCTGGGACGACCCATTCCCGCAGCGTTGCTCCGCACGCTGTTCGACCCGTTTCTTCGGGCGGTGCACGGCAAGAGCGCGGGGACCGCGGGTGTTGGGCTGGGGTTGTTCATCGCTCAACATATCGTCCGCGCGCATGGTGGTACCATCGACGTGGAATCGTCGGAACAGGACGGGACCCGGTTTACGTTTCGTCTCCCCCGAGCAACTGGACAGCCCACATGACGACTCAACCCTGCACCGGCTGCGTCCTGATCGTCGATGACGAGGAAGACACGCGCGAGCTGATTCGGGATCTTCTGGAGGCCAAAGGTTTCGCCGTTGCCACCGCGGAGGATGGCCAAGCCGCGCTCAACGTCCTCGCCAGCGTTCCGCGCGTCTGCCTGATGATCCTCGATCTGCTGATGCCCAATATGAACGGCTTCGAGGTGCTGCAGCGCCTGTCCGCAGACCCTGCCCACCAGACCGTCCCCGTGTGGGTGTCCACGTCCGCGCCCGATATCGCGCCGGAGGGGATCCCTTGCTTGCCGAAGCCCGTGGATGTTCAGCAGCTCGTCGCCCTCGTCCACGCGCATTGCGCCGCCGAACCCTGCGGCTGACCTTCCGAGATTTCAGAGATTGGGGCCTTGACGGACGTCTTCGTCTCCTTACCTTGCGGAGATGCCGATCTCTGGCCTCTCGAAGCCCGTCAAGCTCGCCGGTCGGACCCTGAGGAACACGCGCCACATCTGTGCCTTCTTTCACTCGAAGGAAGAACAGAACAGGGTCCTGATGCC
>DATMZX010000086.1:0-7232 GCA_035573235.1 Gemmatimonadales bacterium | reverse complement strand
GCGATTTGTCGATGCTCGCCGGCATCGACGACGTCAGGCGCGTGACCTTGGCATTCGCGACCGCGTCGGCGACGTAGAGATCCGCCGAGTTACGAGAATCGGTATGCTGGAACGCCAAGCGCCTGTCGTCGGGCGACCACTGCGGCGCCGTGTTCGTGCCGGCGCCCGAGGTCACCGTGACGAGTGTTGCATCCGCGGGATTGTCGCCGATCGTCGCGACTTGAATCTCGCGCGTGCCGGGCTTGTCGGCCGTGTTCGCATCCCACGCGATGCGCTTGCTGTCGTGCGACCAGACGGCGCGCCAATGCTCCCCCGGCGTCTTTGTGATTCGGACCGGCGTGCCGCCGGCCGTCGGCACGACGTAGATCTGATCCCACCCCGTCACGTCACTCGTGTAGAGCAGCCATCGGCGATCGGGCGAGATCGCATTGTTCGTGGTGTTCACCGAGCTGAAGAACTTCTCCGCGGTGTCCACGTGAAGAATGATCGGCGGACCGGCGGCGGCATCGACGGATTCGGTCGTGCGCGTCAAGCCGCCGTTCGACACGCGGGTCGAGAGCGAGTGGGTCGCGTCTATCACGTTCCCACCGCGGCCGACTCCGCCACGCCCGGCAACACGCTGCGGCGTTCCGCCGGCCGCGGGGACGGTGAACGTCGTACCGCCGCCCCCATTCCGAGCAAACTCGGTAGCGACGAAGATGAGCTTCGGTCCGATCTCGGGCGGCGACGCGTAATGCTGAATCGGCTCCGACGGGCGCGCGCCGACGGAGTAGATGAGATCCGCGCCGTCGCGCGACCAGGATGGCGCGCCGAGTGCGCTGTCGGCGTGCGCGATCGTCTGATCGGTATTCGTCGCGATCGTGTGAACGATCAGATCGCCGCCGTTCGCGCTTTCGGTAGTGTTTGCGATGAAGGCAACGCGCGTTCCATCGGGGGAGAGAGCGAAGCCGCGCCCGTGCGCCGCCGTGGCCCAGGCGGCGCGCGGCGCACCGCCTCTCAGCGAAACCGCGAGCAGCCCGCCGTCTCGCTGAAAGAAGAAGGTCTGGCCGTCGTTACTCCAGAAGCCGTCGTTTCCGCTCTGTCCGTCGGCGTAGGTGGTCAGCGGCTTCGCGGCACTTGAGCCATCCGCCGGTGCGACCCAGACGTTGTTGACGCCGGCGCTGTCGTACGTGAACCAGACGTGGCTCCCGTCCGGCGTCCACTTGTGACCTGACGGATGCTTGATCTGAATGAGCTTATCGATGGTCAGGTTCGATGGAGTACCTGACGTGGTCGCCTGCGCGGCGGCGCCCTCGGCGAGGAGCAGCGTCGCGGCAATTGGCAGGAATCGGAGAGTGTACATCCCGCAACGCTACTCCAACCGCCGAACAGGTTCAATTGGCGATGCGGCCGAGCGAGGGAAAGCGACCGCATGCGCCCAGCCCGCGGCCGAGTTGGCCGCGGGCCACATTCATCATTCTCCAACAAGGCAGCGCTCGCCTCGAGTCCTATTCTCTGTCCCGCGCGTTGCCCGCGCTGACCAAGTCACGAGATCGTCGGCGCGAAGACTTTTGTCGGTGTTCCCGGGTTCGCAACGTTGGCAGTCTGACCAACGTCGTCGCGGCCCCAGCACCAAATCGAACCCCCGTTGTCAATGGCACAGGCATGACCGTCGCCGACCGCGATCTTCCTGAACGCCGTTCCGCTCGGCATGAGCACTGCCTGCGGCACCCACGAATACACCTGGGAGGTGTTTGTGCCAAGCTGCATGGAATTATTCCATCCCCAGCAGAACGCGGCGCCGTTGCTCAAGGCACATGTATTCTGGCCGCCAGTGGCCACGGACTCGAAGGCGTGGTTCCCTGACACGGTGACCGGCGAAACCTTGACCCAGTTCGCGGCGTCGGCATTGCCGCTTGTGCCGCCGCCGAGCTGGCCGTAATAGTTGTTACCCCAACACTTCGTCGTTCTGAAACTATCGATGAAGCAGAAGTGGTCTGAGGTGCCGCCCTGCGCGATCAGTTGAACGCTTGGTCCACCGCCACCTTCGCACGCCTGGCCCGCGGTCGCGAGACCGCAGCGGGCGATGCTGATCGAGGGCGATTCGTTCCCGACGCTGATGCTCGCGTAAACGCCTTGCAGATCCTGAACCGACGTTGGCGTGGGTGCACTCTGCAGGCCCCAGCACAGTGCCGTGCCGCTGCTCACTCCACACGTCATGCCGGCGCCCGCGGAGATGCTGCTGAATGCGTGTCCGCCCAGAACCGCAACTGGTACCGGTGCCATCGGTTCGGCGGTGTTGTCTCCCAGCTGTCCGGCGTCGTTCAGTCCCCAACAATACGCCGCACCCGTGTTCCGCTCGATGGCGCAGACGTGCGTCTCGCCCACCGAGATCGAAGAGAAGAAGTGCCCGCCAGCTACGGCCGTCGGTGTCGAGGTCGTAATCGTCAAAGACCCACCGTTCCCGAGCATGTCGTGGGCGTTGGTGCCCCAGCAGAAGGCTGCACCATTGAGGCGAAGACTGCACGTCACCCCGTCACCCGCAGATACATCGATGTTGGAGTTCAGCTGGCAGTAGCTGGTCACACTGGAGGGCGTACAGATCGCCGTCGGTCCAACGCTCAAATAGGTCGACGGCCGACCGGTGGGTGCCACCAGGTCAGATGAGTCGGCATTGTCGCATGCACTCAGGGTTGCGGCGACGATCGTGGCGAACACCAACTGCATCAAGGGGGTACGCATCGTAGGCTCCGGTTGAGATTGTCTGGGGACTGCGCGACAGCGCCGGCTTGTCGAGATCACTGCCTTGGCGAGCCCGCAGGCTCCCGGAAGCAGTCGGCAATTGAGCTTTCCCGTAGACGCGACGAAGCCAGTCGGGATGGGCCACGGACGCCTGAGGCCGCGCGCTGTGAGCGCCGCCGCCCTCGACGGGTGCTCGCGCGGGCCCTAGATTCGCCGCGACCCAGCCATAGTGCGGTGCCGTCATGCCTCGGCTTTCCGACTCGACCCGCGACGCATTGGCGACCGATGAGTCGATGCAGGGCATGCACGTGCTCGATCGGCTATTCCCCGTTGTATACGAGGAGCTGCGACGCCTCGCGCACCGGCGCCTCCGCTCAGAATCGCCGGGGCACACGCTTTCCACCACGGCGCTCGTCAACGAGACATATCTCAAGCTCGCCAAGGAACGCGGGGGCGATTTCCAGAGCCGGGAGCGATTCTTCGCGCTCGCCGCGCGCGCGATGCGACGAATCCTCGTCGACTACGCGCGGCGGCACCATGCGCAGAAGCGCATGGCCCAGGGGGAGCGTATTTCACTCGCCGGCCTCGAAGGGACCGATGCCCTGCTCGTCACCGCAGCGCAGGTCACGGAGCGCGCCGACCTGCTGATCGGGCTCGACGACGCCTTGGACCGGCTCGCCGAGGTCGACCAGCGATTGGCGCGCGTCGTCGAGTACCGGTTCTTCACGGGGCTCACGGAGGAAGAGACCGCCGAGCTCCTCGGTGTGTCGTCGCGAACGGTGAAGCGCGACTGGGCACGCGCGCGCGGCTGGCTCCTGCACGAACTGAGCGGCTCGCGCGCTGCTCCGGCCTAGGCGCGCCCGGTGAACGCACCGTCGAGTGGCGAGTGGCAGCCGGAGGTCGAGCGGCGGCTGTTGCAGTTGGTTGACGAGGCGCTCGAACGACCCGCCGAGTCGCGAGATGTCCTGCTCATCGAGCGGCTAAATAACGAGCAGGATCTGCTGGCCAAAGCGCGCGCGCTGCTCGCCGCGTGCGTGCGCGCCGAGGAGGATGAGGGACCGTTCGCGACGAGAGCCGCGCATTTTGCTGCGCCGCTCGTCCTCGCGGACACAAGCCACGAGGCGGCGGCACAGGCGCGGATGCGCGCCGAGCTCTGGGACCGGCTGCAGGACGCGTTTGTCGGCCGCTATACCCTCGAGCGTGAGCTCCGCGGCGGAGGCATGGCGCGCGTCTTTGTCGCGACGGAAAGCGCGTTGGAGCGACACATCGTCGTGAAGGTGCTCCCGCCAGAGGCGCTTGCGGCGATGAGCGCCGAACGCTTCCGACGCGAAGTTCAAGTTGCCGCCCAACTCCAGCACCCGCATATCGTACCGCTGCTCGCCGCTGGCGTCGCGGGCAACATCTTGTATTACACGATGCCGTTCGTCAAAGGCGAGTCGCTCCGCGACAAGCTGGAACGTGACGGTACGCTGTCGGCCAGCGAGACCGTGCGAATCCTGCGCGACATCGCCGACGCGCTGGCGTATTCGCATGCGCACGGCTTGGTGCACCGCGACGTGAAACCCGGCAACGTCCTCATCTCGGGAAATCACGCGATGGTCACCGACTTCGGTGTCGCCAAGGCCGTGAGCGAGGCAACGGTCGAGTCGACGATCACCGGTGTAGGAATTCCACTCGGCACGCCGGCGTACATGGCGCCTGAACAGGCGGCGGCAGACGCCAACATCGATGCTCGCGCCGATCTTTACGCTCTGGGATGCACCGCGTACGAGATGCTCTGCGGGCACGCGCCGTTCACAGGATCGGTGCGCCAGGTTCTCGCGCAGCATTTGAACACGCCTCCGGAGCCGATCGAGACGTACCGTCCGGACGTCCCGCCAGACCTTCGCGCCTTGATCATGCAGCTGCTCGCGAAAGATCCCGCCGAACGCGTGCAACGCACCGATGATCTCCTGACCATCCTCGAGGCCATGTCGACGTCGAGTCCGGGTGTGATGGGCCTCGATGCATCCGTCGCCGACTCGAGTTGGCGCGCGGTCATTCGCCGTAAGCAGCCGGCGCGGGTTGCCGCGTTCTTCGCGATTGGCTCGTTCGCGGTGCTGGCAGCCGCCTACGGGCTTGTGATCAGCTTGGGACTCCCCTGGTGGGTGCTGGGCACCGCCGCCGTGCTGATCGCAATCGAGCTTCCGATCATGTTTTTCACGAGGCGGATGGAGCGGAACCGCGCCGATGCCGGGGTAATCGGCGCGGCTTCGTTCCGTAGCGACCCACTGACCCACTGGCTCACCTGGCGCCGTGCGTCGACTGGAGGCCTGCTCGCGTTCGCAGCGCTTGGCTCCGCCACTGCTGTGTACTCGGCGATGCGGCTACTCGGCGTCGGGCCGGCTGGGACGCTGATCGGCGCGGGGCTTATCCACGAACGCCAGCCCATCGTCCTGGCCGATTTCGTGAACCGCGCGCGCGACACGACGCTCGGCCCAACACTCACCGAAGCGCTTCGCGTCGATCTTTCGCAATCGCCGGTGGTCCGATTGGCCGAGCCCAGCACACTGAGCGAAGCATTACAACGCATGCAACACGCTCCGACCGCTGCCATGTCTCCGTCGCTGGCGCAGCAGATCGCGGCGCGCGAGGGAATGAAGGCGATCGTCACCGGCGAGATCGATCCGCTTGGCCGCGGCTACGTGCTCTCGGCCAAGGTAGTGGCGGCGAACGACGGCCGCGTATTGCGCGCCGTGCGCGAGACATCGGCCGACGATGCCGCGCTGATCTCCGCCGTCGAGCGGCTCTCGAAATCGCTGCGCGAGCGCATCGGCGAGTCCCTCAGGACGATCCGTGCGACTGAACCGCTGGCGGCCGTTACGACGCCGTCACTCGAGGCGCTCCGCGACTACACCGAGGGCACTCGGATCGCCAACAGTGGAGAGAGCGTGCGCGGGGTGGAGTTGTTGCGCGAGGCGGTGCGAATAGACACCGGCTTCGCGATGGCCTGGCGAGCGCTCGCCGCCGTGTTGAACAACCAAGACGCGCCCCCTGACCAGTGGGTATATGCTGGTACCCGCGCTTTCCAGTATCGCCAGCGCTTGCCGGAGCTCGAGAGGCAGCAGACCGTAGGATTCTATTATTACTTCATCAATTCCGATCTGCCAAAAGCCGCAGCTGCGTATCGAGCGATTCTCGACGAACGGCCCGACGATCCGATCGCCCTCAACGTGCTCGGGCTCGTGCTGATGGAGCAGCACCAATTCGCCGCCGCGGACAGTCTGTTCGAGCGTGGCGTTGTCTCGCATCCCCAACTCGACCCGTACTACGCCAACCTGGTGTGGGATAAGCTGCGTCTCAAACAGTGGACCGCCGCCGAGTCCGCGATCTCGCGCTGGGCCCGGGCACTGCCTCGCGACCCGAGCGTCGGCGTCATGCGCGCGTTGGCCGCTGCGGACGAGCGCGACTTTGCGCGCGCCGATTCATTGGCGGACGCGGCGTACCCCCAGACGCGGGACGATCCGAGCTGGCGCCAATACACTGTCGAGCTTCAGGCGTCGCTCAGTGAGGTGCGCGGTCAGATCGCAACGGCCGAACGCTATCTACGCGATGCGATGGATATGGCGGCGAAGCGACAGAATGGACCTGCGTACCTGAGGGTCTCGCTTCAGCTCGCCAATATCCAGGTGAGGTACCGGAACACCCCGGGGGCTGGCCTTGCGATTATGGCTGCGGCGCGTACTCGCTTTCCGCTCGATTCGATGGCCGCGACGGATCGCCAATACGCAGCGCTCGCCCACTTCTATTATGGAGCCGGCCAGGTCGACGAGGCGAGACGGCTATTGGCCTCGTACGAGCGCGCAGTTCCCGAAGGCGTTCGGCGCGGCGATCACGATATCGACGGCGTGATCGGTGATCTGGCGCAAACCGCAGGGCGAGTGGAGGAAGCCGCGACCCAGTACCACGCATGGAACAATGGCGGTCCCTGCGTCGAGTGCGGCTTGTACGAGTTAGGCGAGCTTTACGATCGGGTGGGTCGCCGGGATTCCGCGGCGATTTACTACCAGCGCGGTGTGGACGCGGGCGCCGACGTCCGCATCCGGGTCGACGCAGATCATCTCGCGGTAGCGTATCAGCGGCTTGGTGAGCTGGCCGAGCAGCGCGGTGACACTACCGGTGCAGTCGAGAACTACAGTCGTATGCTCGATCTCTGGAAGAACGCCGATAGGGGGCTGCAACCGACGGTGCGTGCGGTGGGCGCCCGCGTCCGGGCTCTCTCGCGACAACGCTAGCTCCGCTCGAGCCGCATCGAGCGCGGCTGCGCAACGGGACGGCCCTCTACTCGCGGCAATCGCGGCGTCCCGCCGTCCTACCGCGGTTCGCGAGCCTCGAGCTTCAGGTGGTATGTCGCGCCCCCGCCGGAGAGCTCGATCACGCCGCTCGGCGCAGTGGCGTTGCCCGCACTGAGCGACGCAGATGCCGCGCCGGAGACGACCTTGCAGCTCGTGACGCAGTCGAGTCCGCGCCAG
>DATMZX010000085.1:0-4554 GCA_035573235.1 Gemmatimonadales bacterium | reverse complement strand
GCGCGCGATCATGTCCGCGAACTCCGTCCCGGTGCCCGAGCGGCTGTGCTCGACGCTGTAGCTCACCGGCTGGTAGCGCTCGCTCCAGTCGTGGGCCGGCACGATGCTGTGCTCCTGCGGCGGCGAGATCTGCACCGCCTTGACGCCGGCCGGGCCGAGCACGTTCTCGCACTCGGTCGCGATACTGACCCAGGGCCACTCGAACAGGTGGACGGCGACGTCGCCCGCCGCCATGTGGCCGCTGGCGCGATAGGTCGTTGGGAGCGTCGGTCGCGGCGGTGGTGGCGGCGGCGGTGGGCCAGGCGGGGGCGGGGTTGGCAGATCCTTCCCGCACGCCAGCACGAAAAACACGAGCCCCGCCGTGAAGAAATATCTCGACACGGCGGGGCTAGGAAACATTACTCACTCCGAATCAGTAACCCGGGTTCTGCTGGAGGTTCGGGTTAGCCGACAGCTCCGATTCGGGTAGCGGGAACAGGTTGTACTTCGTATCGAGCGTCGTCCCGGCCTGTGGTCCACCCTTCCACGCCCAGACGTAGCTGTTGCCGGTGAACTTGCCAAACCGGATCAAGTCCACGCGCCGCTGGCCTTCCCACATGAGCTCGCGGCCGCGCTCGGCGAGGATCGTGTCGATCGGGGGCAGAGCGGCAAAGTTGCCCGACGTGTTCCCGTAACCACGCTGCCTGATGGCGTTCAGATAGCCGAGTGCCAGTCCTGCATCGCCGACGCCCGCCCGGATGTTGCATTCGACATACATCAGGTACGCATCGGCCAGGCGGAACATCGGGAAGTCTGTGTCGGGGAACGTTCCGTTCGAACCTGGCTGGCCGGTGGACGTCATGTTGGAAAACTTCGGCGCGGCCACACCGTCAGTAAAGTTCGTCAGGCTCGACATCGGCACCTGGCCCGTCAGCACGAAGAACGAAGTCCGCGCCGTGTCGTTTGTCCGATCATAGTTGTTGTACGCCTCCGGCTTCAGGCGAATGCCCCACCAACACCCCCCAGGGGCAAGACCGTACGCGGTCGGATCCATCGAGCCGCCGCACGCCGCATGGAGCAAGTACGTCGTATTGCCGTATGCCTGACTGTTGTTCCCGTCGGACGGCACCGCGAAGATGATCTCCGGCGACGTGTTATTGTCGGCGAGGAAGTTGTTCCGCCACACCGGCGCGAGACTGTACGGGCCGGAACCGATGATCGCGGTGAGCTCCGTCATGGCCTCGGCCCAGTGCGGCTGACCGGTGTAGACCTCGCCGTTGAGAAAGACTTTCGCGAGCAACATCCGCGCGGCCCACTCATTCGCACGGCCATAAGTAGCGGCCCCCGCCGGCGGCAGGTCGTCCATGATGTCGTTCAGCTCGCTCACGATGTAGTCGAACACCTGCTGGCGCGTCGCCTGCGCCGGCGGCGTCACCAGCGGCCCGGTGACGAGCGGGATGTTGGCAAAGAAATCGATGCCGTGCCAATAGCTCAGCGCCCGCAGGAATCTCGCCTCCGCGCGGTACTGCGCGATCTTGGCCCGGAGCGCGGGGTCATTGTGACCGCGTTCGCTGAGCTTCGCGTCCTCGGTTTGACGCAGGAACTCGTTGACGAGCGCGATCTGGAAGTAGATGCGGTAGTACATGCCCTTCACGAAGGCGTTGTTCGCCGCCCACAGCCCCGTGTTGAGCTCCTGGATGGAGAGATCGCCGCCCCAGGCGACCGCGGATTCATCGGTCGGCAGCTCATTCAGGTTCCACAACAGGCGGACGTAGTTGGAGAAGCCTTCGTCCGAGAAAACGGCGGGATCGATATCCGGCTCGCCGGCGCCCCCGCGTTGTCCCGTCACGGCCAACCCCGCGTAGATCTTGGCGAGGAACGCCGTGTATGATGCCGGATCGTTGAAGACCGTTCCCTCGGAAATCGTGCTTTTCGGCGACACCAGCGTGTCGGTGCACCCTACCGCGGACAACAGCAGGAGCGCGGCCGTAAGGAACGATGCCCTGCGCAGTGTGTTGTTCATGTGTCCGTTCCTCGACCTTAGAATTTGAGTGACAGCCCGCCGCTGAACGTGCGCGCGCGGGGGTAGCGGTTGTTGTCGATGCCGTTTATACCGGAGGTCGGATCGACCCCGCTGTAGCCCGTCAGCGTGAACGCGTTCTGCATGGTTCCAAAAAGCCGCACCGGCTGACCACGATAGGCTGTCGAAAACCCAACCGTAATATTGTCCATCCGGAAGAACGATGCACTCTCGACATAGTAGTCGGACAGCAACTGCTGCGTCTGGAAGCCGGTTTCGAGTACGGACGCATGGAGGTTGTAGGGGGATCCGCGGGTAACCTCGGAGTACGCCCCCGAGCTCGACGCCACGTTGTTATAGACATAGTTGCCGGTATAAGCGCGGAGCACGAAGCTCATGTCGAAGTGCCCAGCGTTGAGATAGTTCGACATGCCGAAAATCCATTTGGGTGCCGGATCATGGAAGGCGCGCCGGTCGTCCACATTGATCACGCCGTCGTTGTTTCGATCCACGTACATCTGGAGCGGATCGGCATTGTAGATTGGCTTGCCGCTGGCATCATACTTCTGCTCGTAGACAAAGAACGAGTTGACGGGCTGGCCGGGGATAAGCACCTGAATCGTGCTTCCGACACCACCCGCGATGCCGCCGGTCAGGATTTGCTGCGCCTGCGCGCTGCCGGCGTAGGGGTTGATGCTGGTGAGCTCGTTGTTGTTGTGGCTGGCGGTCAAGGTGAAGTTCCAGCCGAGCCGGCTCCCGATCGCGTCACGCACCTTCGTGTTTAGACCGAGCTCGAACCCCGTGTTCTTCATGCTGCCAATGTTCGTCGTGATCGCCGAGGACAGGCTGCCGGCGGGCGCCGGCACCCTGAAGATCAGGCGGTCGGTGTCCTTGCGGTACAAGTCCACGGTTCCGCTGAAACGCTGATTTAGAATGCTGAAATCAGCGCCGAAGTTCGTGGTCTTCGTCTCTTCCCACTTGATGTTCGGATCCACACCGGTCGGGCGGATCGTCGCGATGTAATCAGGCCCGAATTGCGCAGCCGAAGCGGCGTCCCCCAGGGCATACGTTGCGGCCCAAAGGTAGTTGCCGAACGCCTGGTTGCCCGTGGTCGCGCGCGACACGCGGAGCTTCAGGTCGTTGAGCCAGCCGACGTTGGTGAGAAACGATTCCTGTGAAATGCGCCACGCCAGAGACATCGCGGGGAAGTTTCCCCACGCATTGTCGGGTCCGAACCGCGAGGAACCGTCACGGCGCAGGCTCACGGACGCGATGTACTTGTTGTCGAGGTTGTAGTTCAGCCGTCCGAAGAATGAAATCAGCTTGTAGTCTTCGACGGAAAGGTCCGGCAACACCGTCCCCGCCGGCGGTACGCCGTTGGGCCCGAGCAGGTCGGTGCTGAGGTTGCGCTCGTACAGTGATGGATACTCCCCGTGCTCTTTCTGATACGAATAACCCGCGGTCACGTCGACGTTGCCGGGGAGCGCCTGAAGCGGTGTCAGGTAGTTGAGGTAGGTCTCGAACACCGAGTTCGACTGCTCATCGTTTTGCCGCCAGAACTCTCCAAAGTTCCCGCTTTTTTGCTGCGCGTGCATGACGCTCGGACTGAACGTTTCCCGATCCGCGCGCGCCAGGTCGTACCCGAGGTTGATGTTGAACTTGAGGCCTTGAAGGAACGGCACGCTGTAGGCGGCGCTCACGTTTCCGATGCTGCGCAGATTCATGCCCTTATCATGGCCCAGCGCAAGAATCGCGACCGGATTGTCCGGCGACTGGATTCCGCCCGACCACTCGTAATAACCCGTCGTGCTCGCGGCATCCACGATCGGCTGCGTCGGACCCATCTGCGCAGCATTCGAGACGACTCCACCCGGAGTGAAGTCGTAGTCGGCACGCGCCAACTTGACGTTGGCGTGGACGTCGAGCCGGTCCTGCAGGAGCCGTTGTCCGTAGTTCAGCCCCAACGACGTGCGCTTGGTCGTGGTCCCAATGATGATGCCCGACTGATCGAGGTAGCCGAGCGATAGACGCCAGTTGTTCTGATCGTTGGCGCCAGAGAAGACCACGTTGTGGTCCTGGCCGAATCCTGTCTGCGTGATCTGGTTGAACCAGTCGGTGTTAGCGCTTCCGAGCTGGGCCACGTTAGCGGGGGCATAGGTCTGAACGGCAGTGCGGAACTGGGCTGCATTCAGCATATCCGGGCGCCGGTCGATCGTCGATCCGGAGAACGTACCGGTGTACTCGACCTGCGGCGTCCCACGGCGACCTCGCTTCGTCTGGATCAGCACGACGCCGTTCGCAGCGTTGGCTCCATAGATGGCGGCCGACGACGCATCGCGCAGGACCGTGATCGACTCGATATCGTCGGGGTTGATGGCGTTGAGAGGATCGCGTCCTTGAACCCCGAGGCCTCCCCCGGCCCCGGTGCCAACCGGCATGCCATCGACGACGTACAGCGGATCATTCTGCGCGCTGACGGACGTCGCACCGCGGATCCGAATCGCGAGGCCGCCCCCGGGCTCGTTGTTGTCGACGACCTGGACGCCTGGTGCCTT
>DATMZX010000084.1:0-13911 GCA_035573235.1 Gemmatimonadales bacterium | reverse complement strand
CGGTCTCATCAGCAGCCCGGTAAAGCCTCGTGGACTCGATGGAGTCGTCGCCGCACAAACGCGCCTGAGCCATGTCGACGGCCAGGCGGGACGACTCATCATCGGAGGATATGATCTCAGCGAGCTAGCCGGCCGCGTCAGCATCGAGGAAGCCGCCCATTTGCTCTGGCGCGGAGCGCTCCCGTCCAAGAGCGAGCTCGCGAGCTTGCGCCAGGAAATCGCGAGCCTGCGCGCGCTGCCGGATGAAGCGCTGCATGTGCTGAAGGCGGCCGCCAAGACGCCGCCGATCGACGCGCTGCGCATGGCGTGCGCCACACTTTCCCTCGATCTCCCCAATCCCGACGGTATCTCGCCGGCCGACGATCTCCAGGCCGCCAAGCGGCTCACCGCGCGCTTTCCGACGATCGTCGCGGCGCACGCGCGGATCGCGGCGGGGAAGCCGCCGATCGCGCCGCGCGCCGACCTGACACACGCCGCGAACTTCCTCTATATGGTGCACGGCAAGGAGCCCGATCCCGTCGCGGCCCGCGCCATCGATACCTATTGGGTCACCGTCATCGATCATGGGATGAACGCGTCCACGTTCGCGGCGCGGGTGATCGCGAGCACGCGCTCGGACATGGTGAGCGCCGTGACCGGCGCGATCGGCGCGCTCAAGGGTCCGCTGCACGGTGGCGCTCCGGGACCGGTGCTCGAGATGCTGAAGGAGATCAAGTCGGCCGATCGCGCGGAGAGCTGGGTCCGCAACGAGCTGCAGGCGGGTCGGCGGATCATGGGCTTCGGGCATCGCGTCTACAAAGTCCGCGACCCCAGAGCCGATGTGCTCAGCAAGGCGGTGGCGGCGATGAACACCGCCGCGCTCGAGGACCGCAAGCTGTTCGACCTCGCGCGGTCGGTCGAGCAGACCGTGCTGAAAGTGCTCGACGAGGTGAAGCCGGGCCGCAATCTCCGCACGAACGTCGAGTTCTATACCGCGCTCGTGTTGCAGGCGGTCGGTCTCGAGCCGCGCGCCTTCGTCGCGACGTTCGCCTGCGGCCGCGTGGCCGGCTGGTGCGCCCATGTCATCGAACAGCATGCCGAGGATCATCTGATCCGGCCGCAGTCGGAGTACATCGGCCCGCGGGATCTCAAAGCCCCAGCTTGACCCACCGGGTTCTGGTCGCAGACGAGCTCAAGGCTCTCCTCGATCCGTCCGAGCTGGCCGGTCTCGATGTCACGTGGATTTCATCGGATCAACCCACGCCCAAGGGTGACTTCGTCGCCGTCGTTTCGCTGCTGTCCCGCTGGATGGGCGGCACCGAGTTCAAGAATCTTCCCAACCTGCGCATCGTCGCGAACGTCGCCGTCGGCTACAACAACGTCGATGTGGTGGCCGCGGAGATGCGGAAGGTGATCGTCACGAACACGCCCGGCGTGCTCACCGACGCCACCGCCGATCTCACGTGGGCGCTGATTCTCGCCACGACGCGCCGCCTGGACGAAGGGGTCGATCTAGTGCGCAGCGGCACCTGGGCGGGGTGGCATCCCGAGCAGCTGCTCGGCCTGGAGCTGCGCGGTCGCACGCTCGGCCTGCTCGGGGCGGGCCGGATCGGGCAAGCGGTGGGCCGGCGCGCGCCGGGGTTCGGTCTGCGGATCCTGTACACGGCGCGCAGCGCCAAGCCCGAGTTTGAAAGCGACACGGGCGCCATTCGCGTCGATCAGGGTCGCTTGCTGCGCGAAAGCGACATTCTGAGTCTGCACGTGCCGGCGGCCCCTGAAACGAAAGGCATCATCAACACGGAATCGCTGGCGCGCATGAAGCCGGGCGCGATTCTGATCAACACCGCGCGTGGCGATCTGGTGCGCGAAGAAGCCCTGGCTCAGGCGCTCGAATCCGGGCACCTCGGCGCGGCCGGGCTCGATGTGTATGCCGAGGAGCCGGAAATCCATCCACGGCTCCTGTCGGCCCCCCGGACGGTGCTTTTGCCGCACATTGGCAGTGCCACCGAAGAGACCCGCCGCAAAATGGCCACAATTGCAGTCGCAAACGTTCAATCAGTGCTGAGCGGCAAACCCCCTTTGACCCCCGTGTACTGACGGCTAGCTTTTACCCTTCAGAATGCCCCGACCCAAAGCCGACGAACGTACGATTCTTCTCGACGCCCGCGCGATGTCGCGGGCGTTGCAGCGTATGGCAGTGGAGATCACGGAGCTCGCCGGGACCGAGGACCTCGTCCTGATCGGGATTCAGCGCCGCGGCGTCGAGCTCGCCCAACGCATCGCCACACTCATCGAACAGGAAGAAGGCGGCGCCGCCAAGATCCGCTGCGGCTCGCTCGATATCACGCTCTATCGCGATGATCTCCAGACGGTCGGCCCCAAGCCGGTCATCGGCGAAACGCACATTCCGGGCGATCTCAGCGACACGCACGTCGTCATCGTCGATGACGTGCTCTATACCGGCCGCACCGTCCGCGCCGCGCTGGACGAGCTGGCAGACTTCGGCCGTCCCAAGCGGATCTCCCTCTGCGTACTGGTCGACCGCGGCGGACGTGAGCTGCCGATTCAAGCCGACATCGTGGGCAAGGCAGTCAAGACGAACCCGGGCGAACGCGTGGACGTCCAGGTGCAGGAGCTGGACGGTCAGGATCAAGTGGACGTGATCGGATGACCGCGTCCTCGACGCTCGGAAAAGACCTGACGGGCCTCGAGCACATGACGCCAGAGCAAATCCGGCTCATCCTCGACACGGCCGAGCCCTTCAAGGAAGTCTCCGAGCGCCCCATCAAGAAAGTCCCGGCGCTGCGCGGCAAGACGATCGTCAACCTCTTCTTCGAAGCCTCCACGCGGACCCGGATCTCGTTCGAATTCGCCGAGAAGCGCCTCTCAGCCGACACGGTCAACGTCGCGGCCAGCGGCTCATCGGTATCGAAAGGCGAGACCCTGGTCGATACGGCCCGCAATCTCGAGGCGATGCGGATCGACATGGTCGTCATCCGGCACGGCTCCTCCGGCGCGGCGGAATTCCTCGGGAATCGAATCGCGTCCAACGTGATCAACGCGGGGGACGGCAAGCACGAGCATCCGACCCAGGCGCTGCTCGATCTGCTCACGATCCGCGACAAGCACGGCAAGATCGAAGGCTTGAAGGTCTGCCTCGTCGGCGACGTGCTGCACTCGCGCGTGGCGCGCTCCAACATCTGGGGGCTCAGCAAGCTCGGCGCCGAAGTCGGCGTGTGCGGGCCGTGGACGCTGCTGCCGCGGGGCATCGAGGATCTGGGCGTGAAAGTGTTCGGCCGAATCGAAGAAGCGATCGAATGGGCAGACGTTCTCAATGTGCTGCGGCTGCAGCTCGAGCGGATGGAGAAGGGCTTCATTCCGAGCCTGCGCGAGTACTATCGCGTCTTCGGCGTCACGCCGGAGCGGCTCGAGCGCGCGCCCCGCGATATCACGATCATGCACCCCGGACCGATGAACCGCGGCGTCGAGATCGACTCGCGCGTCGCCGATGGCCCGCACAGCGTCATCCTCGATCAGGTGACGAACGGCGTCGCGGTGCGGATGGCCGTGCTTTACCTGCTCGCCGGCGGACGCGCCGAGCTGGCCGACGCCGCCAAGCGGGGCGGGGGAAGCGAATGACGCGACCCATTCTGCTCAAGGGCGGCCGCGTCATCGATCCGAGCCGCGACCTCGATGAAGCGGCTGACGTTCTGATTCAGGACGGCAAGATCTCTGGTGTGGGGCGAGGACTTGCTGCGCCTGACGGAGCGGACGTGCGCAACGTGCAGGGAAAAATCGTCGTGCCGGGTCTCGTCGATCTCCACGTCCATTTGCGCGAGCCGGGCAACGAGGACGAAGAGACCGTCGCGAGCGGCGCGCGGGCCGCGGCCGCGGGCGGATTCACCGCGATCTGCGCGATGCCCAATACCGACCCCGTCACCGACAACCAGGCGGCCGTCGGATTCATCGTGCGGCAATCGGGACGCGCCGGCGGCGCGCGCGTGCATCCGATCGGCGCCGTGTCGATCGGCCAGAAGGGCGAGCGCCTCGCCGAGTTCGGCGAAATGGTGAGTGCCGGTGCGGTGGCCGTCTCGGACGACGGCAAGCCGGTCGTGTCGAGTCACTTGATGCGGACGGCGCTCGAATACGCGCGCACGTTCAACATTCCCGTCGCCGATCACTGCGAGGACCCGACGCTGGCTTCCGGCGGCGTGATGCACGAGGGACTCGTCTCCACGCGCCTCGGCCTGAAGGGGATCCCGTCGGCTGCCGAAGAGATCATGGTCGCGCGCGACGTACTCCTCGCCGAGCTGACGGGTGGCCACGTGCACCTGTGCCACATGTCGGCCCGCGGATCGGTCGCGATCATTCGCGAGGCGAAGGAGCGCGGGATCCGCGTGACTGCCGAAGTCACGCCGCACCATCTCACGCTGACCGACCACGCCTGCGAGGAGTACGACACCCACGCCAAGATGAATCCGCCGCTGCGCGAAGCGGCGGACGTGGCGGCGCTGCGCGGTGCGTTGAAGGACGGCGTGATCGATTGCATCGCCTCCGACCACGCGCCGCACGCCTACGACGAAAAAGAAGCCGCGTTCGACGACGCGCCGTTCGGCGTCGTGGGGCTCGAGACGGCGTTCGGGATCGCGCACACCGAGCTGGTGGCGGCCGGCATCTTCACGCTGCCCGAGCTGATCCGTCGCATGAGCACCGAGCCGGCGCGCGTCTTCCGCCTCCCCGGCGGCACCCTCGCGCCGGGCGCCGCGGCGGACGTCGCCGTGCTCGACGTCGCCGCGAAGTGGACCGTCGATCCGGCCGCGTTTCATTCCAAGAGTCGCAACACGCCGTTCCCCAAGCGGGCGCTGACGGGACGCGCCGTCCTCACTATCGTCGCGGGGACGATCGTTCACGAGCTGTGACTTCAAAAGAGGCTCGGCGCATGGCGCTGTGCTGCCGGCAGCTCGCCGCGGGCGGACTGATCGCGGGGCGGGACGGCAATCTCTCCGTCCGTGTCGGTAAGGACCGCGCGCTCGTCACCCCCACCGCGTGCATCAAGTCGCTCATTACGGCGCGTGACATGGTCGAGGTCGATCTCGCGGGCCGCCCGCGTGGGCGTGGCTCCCGCAAGCCTACCAGCGAGTTGGACTTACATTTGCGCATCCTGCGGCACCGGCCCGATGTGCAGGCCGTCGTGCACGCGCATCCGCCGACGGCTACAGGGTTTGCGGTTGCGGGGGAGACGATTCCGGGCAATTTGTTGCCGGAGCTTATCTTCGTGGTCGGACCCGTGGCGCTGGTACCGTTTGGTCGGCCCGGGACCCCCGAGTTGGGAGATCGCGTCGTCCCGTTCCTCGAGGGACACAACGCGCTGCTCCTCGCGAATCACGGTGCGGTGACGCTGGGCCGCACACTCGACGAGGCCTGGATCCGGATGGAAAGTCTGGAGCACTGCGCAAAAATCATTGTCGCAGCCCGTCTGATCGGGACGCCGCAGCCGTTGAGGCTCGATGGCTAAGCATCCCTCGAAGAGCGCGGCGGCGATTCAACGGCTGCTGGAGGAGCGCCGGCAGTACGAGGCGTGGCTCGCCCGCATCAAGGCGACCGCGGACTCGGCGCCGGAGGAAGTGCGCACGCGCGTGCGCGCCGACTACGAAGCGCGCCTCAAGGCCGTCACCGAGGAGCTGAAGGCGCACGCGGAGGCCGCGCGTCACCTGGTCGAACAGCGCAAGGAAAACCTGCTCGAGCTCCAGAAAAAGGAAAAGGCGGCCGCCGAGCGGCTCGCCGAAACCGAGCTGCGTCACGAAGTCGGCGAGTACGACGAAGCGCAGTGGTCGCAGGTCCACAAGGACGCGCTCGCGGACCTCGGCGCGGTGCGCGACGAGCTGATGGATGTGGAGCGCGACATCAAGCGGCTCGAGGAGCTGGACGAGCTCGTGAAGGCGAAGCCCGCGCCGGCCAGTGCCGCGCGCGCGCCCGCGCCACCGCGGTCCCCCTCTCCGGAGAAGCGCAAGACACCGATCGACGAGCTGGCCTTTTTGAAATCGGTGACCGACGACGAGAAGAACGCGCCGTCACCGCGGCGGGCGAGCGGGGCGCAGTATCAGGTCGACCAGGATGTCGCGCCGGAAGCGCCGGTCGACGAAAACGCGCCGGTCGAAAAGACGCTGAAGTGCCGCGAGTGTGGAACGATGAACGTGGCGACGGAGTGGTACTGCGAAAACTGCGGCGCGGAGCTCGCCGCGCTGTAGCCTACTTCGCTTTGTCCTTGAGCTTCTTGACGAGAGCCGCAAGGCGGGACTTCTGCCGAGCGGCGTTGTTTTTATGGATCAGCCCTTTGCGCGCGGCTTGATCGAGGACGCGCGCGGCGAGCGCGTAGGCGGCCGTCGCGGCATCGGCGGTGGCGGCGGCGCGCACGCGCTTCAACGCGGTGCGGAGGGAAGACCGTTGGGCTTTGTTGCGCTCGGTGCGCGCGCGGGCCTGGCGCATCGCCTTTTTCGCGGATTTGATCTTCGGCATGGGCGGGAAAGTAGGCGGTAAGTTGCGTAGGGTCAAGGCTCTACGTTATCTTAGGCCGTGTCGTTAGAAGACATCCTGCTGCTGATTCCCGTCCTGCTTTTTTCCATCGTCGCGCACGAATACGCGCACGGGGAGGCGGCCTATCGGCAAGGTGACACCACCGCCTACATGCTCGGGCGGCTGACGTTGAATCCCCTCAAGCACATCGATCCCTTTTTGACGATCCTGCTTCCCGTCGTCCTGATCGCCATGGGCGCTCCGCCGTTCGGGGGCGCCAAGCCGGTGCCGGTGAACCCGCGCAACTATCGCAACTATGTGACCGGCGACATCATCGTTTCGCTCGCCGGGATTTTCACGAATCTCGTGTTGTTCGTCCTGTGCGGGATTGCGTTCGTGGTGGTGGGGCTGGTGGGGCAAGTCGCTGGCGGACTCACGGGGGCCGTCGCCTTGCTGCAACGGATGCTGTACATCGGCATGTTCGTCAACACGGGACTCGCCTTCTTCAATCTGATTCCGATTCCTCCCCTGGACGGCAGCCACGTGCTGAAGCATATGCTGCCGCCCGCGGCCGGGATGCAGTTTCGGCAGCTGTACATCCTCGGGATCTTGCCGATTCTCCTCGTGGTGCGATTTCTGCCGGGAGTCGTGGATGCGTTCATGTGGCCGGCGCGGTCGCTGATGCACGTCGCGCTGATCGTCGTCGGCGGCTTCGCGCTGCCGGGGTCCCTGTGACGACCCCCATCATGAATCAGGGCGGCCCGGGCGGGGGCTTCGTCGTCGAGCTGGAGAAGTTCTCCGGCCCGCTCGACCTGCTGCTGCACCTGATCCGCGAAGACGAAGTCGACATCACCGACCTGCCGATCGCGAAGATCGCGGACCAGTTCCTCTCGGTGATCAGCGAGCTCGGCCTCAATCAGGCGGCCGACTATCTCGAAATGGCCGCGCGGCTGCTGCGGATCAAGGCGCAAATGCTGTTGCCGCGGCGCCTCGGTGACGACGAATGGGAGGACCCGCGCGCCGAGCTGGTGCGCCGGCTGCTCGAGTATCAGCAGATTCGCGAGCTGGTCGACTGGCTGGGCCGCGCCGCCGACGTTCGTGCGGAGCGTTTCGGTCGCGGCTACGAGGCGCCGCCGCCCGACGCGCCGCCCGCGCCGCTTCAGATCGACCTGAACGATCTCCTCTCGGCCGCCGAGCGCGTCATCGCGCTGATCCCCGAGCCGATGCTGCACCGGGTCGTGCCGCGCCCGCTCGACGTCGAGGGGGCTACCGAGCGCATCATGAAGTTGTTGGGTGAAAGAGAACAGTTTGGGTGGATCGATATCGTCGGCAAGCAGGCGACGATCGTGGACGTGCTTTCCGTGTTCATCGCGCTGCTGGAGCTGGCCAAGCGCAGCACCGTCACCCTCTCTCAGCCCGAGCCGTTTGGGCCCATGGTCATCAAGCGTGCACCCCCTCACGAAGCTGCTTGAAGCGGCGCTGTTCGCCGCGTCGCGCCCGCTGACGACCGAAGAGCTGGCCTCGCTGGACGTGACGGTCGGCGAAGCGGCCGTGCGCAGTGCGTTGGAAGAGCTGCGCAGCGCGTATGGTGACGATCACGGCGTCGAGCTGGTCGAGATCGCCGAGGGCTGGCAGTTCCTGACGCGGCGCGAGTACGCGGAAACGATCGAGCGCGCGCAGTTCGCGCTGCGCCCGCGGCGCCTGTCGCCGGCCGCGCTCGAAACGCTCGCGATCATCGCGTATCGCCAGCCGGTCGGGCGGCTCGAGGTCGACGAGATCCGCGGCGTCGATTCCGGCGCGGTCATGGACAAGCTCGTGGAGCGCGGCCTGATCGAAGTCGTCACCCGCGGCGAAGGGCTGGGCCGGCCGCTGCTGTACGGCACGACGCCGTCCTTCCTCGAGATTCTCGGGTTGAAAGACCTGGAGGATTTGCCGCGGCTCGAGGAGCTCTCGGTCGCCCTCCGCCGTCCCACTCCCGTCGAAGAAGAAGAATGACGTTGATGCGCCTGCAGCGCGCCCTGGCGCGCGCGGGCGTCACGTCGCGCCGCAAGGCGGAAGACCTGATCCGCGCGGGCCGCGTGCGCGTGGACGGCCAGGTCGCGACGATCGGGATGAGCGTCGATCCCGATTCGCAGAAGGTCACCGTCGACGGCCGCTCCGTTCGCGCCGCGACGCGCACGACCTGGATCGCGCTCAACAAGCCGATCGGCTACGTGGTGAGCCGCTCCGATCCCGAAGGCCGGCGCACGGTCTTCGGGCTTCTCCCCAAGGTTCCCGGCCTCACGTACGTTGGACGGCTGGACGTGATGACGTCGGGTCTGCTGCTGCTGACGACCGACGGCACGCTGGCGAACCGGCTGATGCACCCGCGCTACGAGGTGCCGCGCACCTACTGGCTCGGCGTGCACGGCGCCGACGCCGCGGCGATTCGCGCGGCGCTCGCGCGTCCGATCGTCATCGACGGCCGGCCAGTGCGCGTCGTCGAATCGAGCGTGCGGCCCGCGGGCGGCGGCAAATCGGTGGAGATCGAGCTGACGCTCGCCGAAGGCCGGCAGCGGATCGTGCGCCGCATGGCCGAAGCGCTGGACCTCAAGGTCGAGTGGCTGCACCGCGTCGCGTATGGGCCCGTGCGGCTCGGCAAGCTGGCGGAAGGCAAATGGCGCGAGCTCACGCGCGCCGAGATTGGAGCGATCGAGCGACTGCATGGAACGCGCTGACCGGATGACGTCACCCATCGATCCGTGATGATGGCGATCGATACTGGAGCCGTAGACCGCGCCCTCGGCGCGATCGGCACGACGTTCCGGCTGACGCGCCTCTATCCGACGTCGCATCCCGCGGTACTGGAAGCGCTGCGTCAGGTGACGGTCGCGTTGCCGCCGCTGGCCGCGCTTGGGACGGTCGAGCTGAAGCTCGGGGCGACGGGATTGCACTGGCACGGACAACATCTCCTGCCACGCAACACGCAGGTCTCCGAGTTGTCGGGACTGCTGTTCGCGCGCGGCGTGCGCGCCATCCAGATCCACCCGGGCGCGACTCCCGAGCACTGGCTGGGCTTGTTCGGTGTCGCCGTGGGCAATGTGCAGCCGGACGATGCCGTGCTCGGTCGTATCGTAGTCATGCTCGGCCGCCGCGCGAGTCAACGCTTATCAGCCGTGCGCGCGCTCGAAGAGCCGCCGCCGCCGCCCTTGCCGCAGCCGGTCGTTGAGGCTGCACCAGCTCCGCCCGAGCCGACCACGTGGCGTGCGGATGCGAGTTTGGGGTCGCGCGCGAGCGGTATTTTCCGCCCTCAGGACGGCGGACTCCCCGCGGACGTCGAAGCGCGCCGGGCCGTCACGGCGTTGCAGGCGGCGACGACCCCGGAAGAGCAGCGGGCGACCCTGGAACAGTTGCGCCGCATCACGCCCGCCGTGCTCGCGCTGCGCGACATTGGCGCCATCGCGGAGCTCGTAACCGCGCTCGACCGCTCGTTGAGCAAGATTCAGGATTCCGAAATCCAGGAAGCGATCGGCGACGCGGCGGCAGCGCTTGCGGATGAGGCTATCGTGGAGCGTATGGTCACGCGGCTCGGCGAGCCGCGCGTGCCCGCGGCCGAGCGCGCGCACCTGGTTCATGCCGTCGGCGCGTTGGGGGCGGTATCGGCAGGGCTCGTGGTCGACGCCTACTTGCACGCGGCACCGGAGCTGCGCGAGCCTTATCGCGCAGCGATGCGCGCGGCCGGCGAGCGCGCCATCGACCTGCTGCGCGAACGCGTCTCGAGCAAGGTGCCCGAAGTCGTCGCGGCGGCCGCCGAGTTCCTCGGTCTGTGCGGCAGTACCGAGGTGACAGAGACGCTGATCGGCTTGACCCGTCACGCGGACGAGCGCGTGCGGGAATCGGCGCTGCTCGGCCTCGCCGAGCTGGGTGGGCGGGAGATCGGCCGGCCGGCGATGCCGGCATTGAAGGACGAATCGGTGCTCGTGCGGACGGCCGCGGCGCGGGCCGTGGCCGCGGCGGGAGACCCCACGGCCTCCACCGTGCTGATTCGGCGCCTGGAGCAGGAGAAAGATGAAGGGGTATTGGCTGCGTTGTTGAAGGCGATCGGCCAGCTCGGGGCGCCCGAGGCGCTCGAGGTGCTGGCGCGATTCGCGGAGCCCGGCGGCAAGCCGCGGCGGACGCCATTCATTCGCGCCGCGGCGATCGAGGGACTCGCGCGGCTCGATCGGGTCGAAGCCAGGGCGCTGCTGGAGCTCTATTCTCGTGACAAGGAGCAAACAGTGAAGCGGGCGGCAGAGGCATCGCTGAGATGACCGCGAAAACGGCCAAGACGAACGACGCCGCACTGGCGCAGAGCATCACGCGGGAAGTCGCCAAGCGCGTGGTGGGGCAGGAAGTCATGGTGGAGCGGCTGCTGATCGGCCTGCTCACCGGCGGCCATATTCTGCTCGAGGGTGTGCCCGGGCTCGCCAAGACGCTCGCCGTGCGAACGGTCGCCGAGTGTCTCCGGATCAGCTTTTCGCGGATCCAGTTCACGCCCGATCTGCTGCCGGCCGACGTGGTCGGCACGATGGTGTACGATCAGCGCTCGCAGGAGTTCTATCCCAAGAAGGGACCGCTGTTCGCCAATCTGATCCTCGCCGACGAAATCAACCGCGCGCCCGCGAAGGTGCAGTCGGCGCTGCTCGAGGCGATGCAGGAGAAGCAGGTCACGATCGGCGGGGAGACGTTCTTTCTCGGGGAGCCGTTCCTGGTGCTCGCGACGCAGAATCCGATCGAGCACGAAGGCACGTATCCGCTGCCGGAAGCCCAGCTCGACCGGTTCATGCTCAAGGTGCGCGTGGGCTATCCGACGCGCGATGCGGAGAAGGAAATCGTGGGCCGCATGGCGTCGGGCCGGCCGATTGAAGTCACGCGCATCGCCGAGGCCGAGGACATTCTCGCGGCGCGCAGCGCGATCGCCGAGCTGTTCATGGACCAGAAAGTCGTGGATTACATCGTCGATGCGGTGCGCGCCACGCGCGACCCGCAGACGGTCGGCCTGCCCGAGCTCAAGCCGCTCATCGCCTTCGGCGCGTCCCCCCGCGCATCCATCTATCTCGCGCAGGCGGCGCGCGCGCACGCGTACCTGCGCGGCCGCGCGTTCGTCGTTCCGGAAGACGTGAAGGCCATGGCGTTCGACGTGCTGCGTCACCGCGTCCTGCTGACGTTCGAGGCGGAAGCGGAGGACATGGACGCCGACCAGGTCATCACGCGGATCCTGGAGGCAGTGGGAGTACCGTGATCACCCGGGACGTCCTCAAGCTGGTCAAGGGGATCGAGCTCCGGACGCGCAGCCTCGTCAATACGCTGTTCACGGGCGAATACCGCTCCGTGTTCCGCGGCCAGGGCATCGAATTCGCCGAAGTGCGCGCGTATCAGCAGGGTGACGACTTCCGCGCGATCGACTGGAACGTCTCGGCCCGCATGGGCCATCCCTTCGTCAAGACGTTTATGGAAGAGCGGGAGATCACGCTCCTGCTCGTCGTGGATCAATCGGGCTCACTGCATTTCGGCCGGCCGTACACCAAGGCGGGACTCGCGGTCGAAGTCGCGGCGGTGCTGGCGCTGGCCGCGGCGCGCCACAACGACCGCGTCGGGGCACTGCTGTTCGCCGACAAGCCGGAGCTCATCGTACGCCCGTCCAAGGGGCGCGCGCACGCGCTGCGTGTGATTCGCGATCTCGTGGCGTTCACGCCGCGCGGGCGCGGCACCAACCTCGCGAGCGCGCTCGCGTATGCCACCAAGCTTTTGCGGCATCGCGCGATCGTCGTCGTGCTGTCCGATTTCCGCGCCGAGGGGTGGGAAGACCCGCTCGCGCGGCTCGCCGCGCGCAACGAAGTCGTCGCGATCACCGTGGATGACCCGCGCGAGTACGATCTGCCCGACGCCGGCTGGGTGGAGCTGCAGGACGCGGAAACGGGGCAGCGCGTGCTGGTCGATACGAGCCATGCTGCCACGCGAACGCGGATTCGGGTTGCCGCGGAGCGCATGCAACAGGAGCGCACCAGGAAGCTCGTCCACGCGGGCGTCGATCGTGTGTCGTTGCTGACCACCGTGCCGTACGGGCTGCCGCTGCGGAGGGCCTTCGCCGAGCGGGCGCGCAGGCTGTCCCGGTGATCGCGACGCTGCTGCTGGCCCTTCCTTTAATTGTCCAGGATGGCTGGACCGTATCACCGGAGCGCCCCACCGTCGGCGACACGATCCGCGTGGAGCGCACGATCGAGACGCCCGCGGGGTGGCGCGTGCGCGCCGGGAAGCTGGATCAGTACAGCGACGTCGAGCAGCTCGGCGATCCGGCGCTGATCGCGCGGCCCCACGGTTGGACCGTCAGTTATCTCGTCGTCGGCTGGAAAGCCGGAAGCTCGACGATCGCGATGCCGTCCGTGTGGCGGCTCGGACCCGATGGCGCTACCGATTCCCTGGCGGGCGGGAGCGTCACGCTGCGCATCGCTTCGGTGATTCCCGATACCGTCACGGCGCCGCAACCACAACCGTCGCTGGGACTGCTGCGGCTCGAGCGCGAGAACGCGATTCCATTGCTCGTGGCGGTCGTGCTGGCGGCCGGCGCGCTCATTGGGCTCGTGGCCTGGCGGCGCCGCGCGCCGCGCCAGGCGCGCGCGGAATTGGCGTCGGGCACCGACGCGGAAGTCGCCGACCAACGCTGGCTCGCGGCCGGAGAGCCCAAAGCCGTCGCGGCGCGAGCCGCCCAACGGCTGCGACACGCACTGGCACGGGCGATTCCCGAAGCCCACGAAGCGCTCAGTACGACCGAGTGTCTCGCCGTTGTCGAGCGCGCGCGGCCCAACGCGCCGCTGCGTGATCTGCGGGAGCTGTTGCAGGCGCTCGACCAGGTGGCGTTCGCGTCGGCGCACGGCGTCGACGTGGCACCGCTCGCCGCGCGGGCCCGCGCGCTCGCGCGCGAGCTGAGTCCGAACGGTGGGAGCAAGGCGGGGGCGAAATGACGTTCGCGCGCCCCTGGTTACTCCTGCTGTTGCTGGCGCTGCCGCTGTGGTGGTGGTGGCGGGCCCAGCGCCTGAAGCGCATGCCCGGCGCGTCGATGAGCGACGTGCGTCCCGCGTCCGGGCCGATCGAGCGACTCTGGATCGCGCGCTTGCCCGTGTGGTTGCGGTCGCTCTGCCTCGGCGCGTGGATCGTCGCAGCCGCGGGGCCGCGCCTGGGCTCGGCGCGCCAGGAGCTGCGCAGCGAAGGCATCTCGATCGTGCTCGCGGTCGATATCTCGAGCAGCATGCTGGCCGAAGACTTTTCGCCCGCGAATCGACTCGACGTGGCGCGGCGCACCGCGACCGAATTCGTGCGGGCGCGCGCCTCCGATCGCATCGGGCTCGTCGCCTTCGCCGGGCAGGCCCTGACGCAAGTACCGATCACGACCGACTACCAGGT
>DATMZX010000083.1:0-38819 GCA_035573235.1 Gemmatimonadales bacterium | reverse complement strand
TCTTGCTCGACGCGAGCGTTGGGGCGAACCGCGACTTCAACCTGGACGTCCGGTACGCGGCCGACCTCACACCGGAATCGTTCAATGCGCTGGTGAATACGCCCCCGATGCTGGCGGAGTGCCGGGCCGTCGTGATCCGTGGCGTCGACCAGATCGGCAAGCGCAAGACCAAGTTGCGCGACGAGCTGCTGCATTACCTGAAGAACCCGAATCCGACCACCGTCCTTGTGCTTGTCGTCGCAGCGGGCGAGGAGCTCGACGCCGAAATTGCGCGGGGATGCACCGCAGTCGAGCTCGAGCCGCTCGCAGCCGACCGCGTGCCGCGCTGGCTGCAGCACCGCGCGTCGATACTCGGCGTCACGCTCGCTCCAGAGGCCGCCGAGCTGCTGCTCAAGGCGGTGGGGGGAGATTTGAGCACACTGGCCCGCGAGCTGGAGAAGCTGGCCGCCCTCGCCGCCGGAGCCGGACGGTCGGTCACCGCGGACGACGTAACCAGCCTCGTGGGCGTCCGCCGCGGCGAAACGATCTCCGATCTCCTCGATGCCGCCCTGCAGCGGCAGGCCGCGCGCGCCGCGCAGCTGGTCGAGCCGGTGCTCGAGCAGGCGGGCATGTCGGGGGTCAAGATCCTGTCGCTCCTGGGCACGCACCTGGTGGGAACGGCGATCGCGCGCGCGGAGCGCGATCGCGGAGCAAGCCCCGGGCGGCTCGGCGACGCGGTGTTTCGGCAGCTGCTGGCCGCGCGTCCGTACGGATTACGGGGCTATAAGGAAGAAGCGGCGAATTGGAGCCAGTGGAGTTCATTGTGGTCCGCCGCCGAGCTGCGCTCAGCACTGCGAGCAGCGCTCGCGGCGGATGTGGCGCTCAAGACGGCGACCGTGAGCGACGATCGAGGCATTGTGACCCAACTCGTGCTGGGATTTGCGAAGATGGATCGGAAGGCTGCGTGAGGGCCGTTCGGCGGACCGGCGGTTGGGCGGTTGGACTAGTGGTCGTTCTCACCGCCCAGCCGCTGAACCGCCTAACCGCCCAGTCCGACAGTCGGCTCGTCGAAGCGCTGAGACTTGCGCAGTCCGGCCAGATCGACTCCGGCCGAGCCATCGTGCGCCGCGTGATGGCCACCCTACAGCCTGGCGACTCGGTCTATCCGCAGGCCTTACTCGCCGCCGCGAAGATCGCGCCGGATGCGCCGATCGTGTCCTCGAATCTCAATCGCATCGTAGTCGACTACGGCTCGAGCCCCTGGGCCGATGACGCCCTGCTGCTGCTGACGCAGCTGTACTACGCGCAGCACGATCCGGCCAGGACGATCGATGCCGCTGAGCGATTGAACCGCGACTACCCGGACTCGCCGCTGCGCGCGCGCGCAAGCTTTTCCGCGGCCCGTTCCTACTTCGAGCTCAAGAACGAACCGCGCGGCTGCGAGCTGATTCAGCAGTCGCTGGGTGGCGTGGACTCGTCGGATGACGTCGAATTCAAGAATCAGGTGCACTTCTACGCGGCACGCTGCGGCCCGGCGAGCACCACGACGACGCCGGCCTCCGCCGACACGACGAAGGCGAGCTACTCCGTGCAGGTGCTCGCGGTAAAGAGCGCCGCCCAGGTGGACGACATGCTCACTCGGCTCAAGGTGATGGGCTTCGACGCGCGCGTCGTGCGCGACTCGACCGGGTACTTCAAGGTCCGCGTCGGCCCCTACACCACCCGCGAAGAAGCGGCGCGGACGCAGCAGCGCCTCAAGACGCGCGTCGGGGGCCAGCCGTTCGTGGTGGAGGAGCCGTGACGGCGGGCGGGGCGACTGAAACGCCGCTCATGCAGCAGTACCGCGACATCAAGTCCCGACACCCGCAGACCATCCTGTTTTTCCGGATGGGCGACTTCTACGAAATGTTCGAGGACGATGCCAAGCTCGCCGCGCGCGAGCTGGGCCTCACCCTGACCTCACGCAACAACGGCGGCGCGGCCGAAGTCCCGCTCGCCGGCGTCCCTGTGAAAGCGGCGACCGAGTACCTGCGCCGCCTGATCGCCAAAGGACACCGCGTCGCGATCGCGGAGCAGATCGAAGATCCCAAGCTCGCCAAAGGCGTGGTGCGGCGCGCAGTGGTCGAGACCGTGACCCCCGGCACCGTCCTCACGGACGACTGGCTCGTCAAGAACAGGAATAACTACGTCGTGGCTCTCGATCCTCGCAGCGCGGCTGCGGGGCTCGCTGCCCTCGACATCACGACGGGTGAGCTGATCCTCGAGGTCGTGCCGGCTGAGGACATCGAACCGGCGCTCGCGCGCTACGAGGGACGCGAGCTGGTGCTCCCCGCCGACAGCCGCGGGCCTGCGGGACCAACCCTCACGATCACGCGCGAAGCCTGGGAATTCGATCCGGAGCTCGCCCGCGAAGACCTGATCCGCACCTACGCTCTGGCCTCGCTCGATGGACTCGGGATCGCGAAAGAGGACGCGCCGGCGCTGGGAGCGGCGGGCGCCTTGCTCCGCTACGCGCGCGAGCTCAAGCCCGGTGGCCTGCCGCACCTCGCGCATCCGACCATCGTGCGACGCGGTGATGTGCTGCCGCTCGATGAGATGACCCGCCGCAACCTCGAGCTGGTGGAGCCGCTGCGCTCCGGTGCCGAAGGCGCCACACTGCTCGAGACGATCGACCGGACGCTGACCCCGATGGGCGGCCGCCTGCTGCGGCGCTGGCTGCTCGCGCCGCTCGTCGACCCGGCCGCGATCGACGCTCGGTTGGATGCGGTCGAGACGCTGCTCAAAGACGGGCGCGGCCGTGAGCGGCTGCGGGAAGCGCTGGACGGCGTGCGCGATCTCGAACGGCTGGCGGGACGAGCGGCGCTGGGTCGGGCGACCCCTCGCGAGCTGGGCGCGTTGCGCGACTCGATCCAGCGCCTGCCCGACGTCGCCGGCGCACACTCGCTCTCGCTGACGCTCGACTTGCTCGCCGATCTCGGGGCTGAGCTCGCGCGCGCGCTCGTGGAGCGCCCGCCGGCGCAGCTCGACGAAGGCGACGCCATCCAGCCCGGCTACGACGCCGAGCTCGACGATCTCAAGGCGACGCGCGACGGCGGCAAGCAGTACATCGCGTCGCTGCAGGCACGCGAGCGCGAGCGCACCGGCATCGGCTCGCTCAAGGTCGGATTCAACAGAGTGTTCGGCTACTACATCGAAGTTACGCACACGCACCGCGAGCGCATTCCCGCCGACTACGAGCGGCGGCAGACGCTTACCGGCGCCGAGCGCTACGTCACGCCCGAGCTCAAGGAGTACGAGGCCAAGGTGCTCGGCGCCGAAGAGCGCATCGCGACGCGGGAGGCCGATGTCGTCGATCAGCTGCGCCGCCGCGTCGGCGCGGAAATCGCGCGCGTGCAGGCGAGCGCCCATGTGCTGGCGCAGCTGGACGTGTGGGCGGCGCTCGCCGACGTCGCGGAGCGCGAGCGCTATGTGCGGCCGCAGCTCACCGCGGATTACGCCCTCGAGCTCGAGGGCAGCCGGCATCCAGTCGTCGAGCGCATGATGCCACGGGAGACGTTCATTCCGAACGACGTGCTGCTCGACGAAGCCGGCCGCGTCATTCTGCTCACGGGTCCCAACATGGCGGGCAAGTCCACGCTGCTGCGCCAGGTCGGGCTCTGCGTGGTCCTCGCGCAGATCGGCTCATTCGTGCCGTGCCGGCGCGCGAAGATCGGTGTCGTCGACCGGCTGTTCACGCGCGTGGGCGCTTCGGACAACCTGGTGCGCGGCCAGTCGACGTTCATGGTCGAGATGAGCGAGACGAGCGCGATCCTGCACGCGGCGACGCCGCGCAGCCTCGTCCTGCTCGATGAAATCGGGCGCGGCACCTCCACGTACGACGGTGTCGCGATCGCGTGGGCGGTCACCGAATGCCTGCACAACACCATCGGCTGCAAGACGATCTTCGCGACGCATTACCACGAGCTGACGCAGCTCACGGAAGAGCTGGAGCACGTGCGCAATTTCAACGTGGCGGTGCGTGAAGTCGGCGAGGAGATCGTGTTCCTGCACCGGGTCGAGCCGGGCGGCGCCGATCGCTCGTACGGCATTCATGTTGGCCGGCTCGCTGGTCTGCCGGATCCGGTCGTGACGCGGGCCTGGCAGGTCCTCAAGCTGCTCGAGGCCGGGCATCATGTGGCGAAACAGCGTCCGCCCGCGGCACCGGACGCTACGCAACTGGCCTTGTTCGCCCCAGCCCCTGGTCCCGATCCCCTGCTTCTCGAGTTGGACGGGTTGGACGTGAACACCCTATCGCCGCTCGAGGCGCTGAATCGGCTGGCGGACTGGAAAAGGCGTCGGGGATGAGACAACTCCTGCCTCTCGTGTTGATCGCGGCATGCGCGTGCCGAGGATCCTCGCCGCAGTCGGACGCGGCGACGAGCCAGGCGCCGCCGCCCGAGTCGGAAGCGCCGGTCGCGCTCAATCCCGAAGTGCCGATCGCCTATCCGCCGGCGCTGTTCGAGCAAAAAGTCGAAGGCGATGTGACGCTGCGCCTGTTCGTGGACTCGACGGGCAAGCTCGTTCCCGAGTCGACGCGCGTCGCGGAGACGAGCGGCTATCCCGCGCTCGACTCGGCAGCGCTCAGCGGGGCCAAGGCGCTCCGGTTCGCGCCCGCCAAGCGTCACGGTGTGGCCGTGGCGACGGAGTTCCTCCAGCCGGTCGAATTTCGTCAGGTAGGCACGACGCGCACCGGGACGGTGACCGTTCCGCCCGCGGCGCAGCCTCCGCCTCCGCCGCCACCTCCGCCTCCGCCACCTGTGGCCAAACCGAAGCCGCCGCCACCGCCGCCACCACCACCAGCGCCGCAGCCTGATACGACCCGCGCGGACACGACCAAAGCTCGGCCAGACTCGGCGCGACCGGACACGAGTGCCTCAACACACTAAGCCGTACGACAACGTCCTCGAGACGATCGGCTGGACCCCGTTGATTCGTCTCAACAAGGTCACGCGCGGGATGCGCACGCCGGTCTACGTCAAAGCGGAATTCTTCAATCCGGGCGGATCGGTGAAAGACCGCATCGGGCTCGCGATGATCGAAGCGGCGGAACGGGCGGGAAAGCTCAAGCCCGGTGGCTTGATTGTGGAAGCGACGTCGGGCAACACCGGCGTCGGGCTCGCGCTCGCCGCCGCCGTGAAGGGCTATCGCTGCATTTTCACGATGCCGGACAAGATGTCGCAGGAGAAGGCGCGCCTGCTGCGCGCACTCGGCGCGGAAGTCATCATCACGCCGACCGCGGTGCCGCCCGACCATCCCGACAACTACATAATGAAAGGGCGCGCGATCGCGGCGGCGCACGAGAACGCGATCTTCGCCGACCAGCACTACAACCCGGTCAATCCCGAGGTTCACTACCTCACCACCGGCCCCGAGATCTGGGAGCAGACCGCCGGCAAGGTGACGCATTTCGTGTGCGCGCCGGGCACCGGCGGCACCGTCAGCGGCGCCGGCAAATACCTGAAGGAGAAAAACGCGAAGATCCGCGTCGTGGCGGGTGACCCGGTCGGCTCCATTTACACCGACTACGCCAAGACGCACAAGAAGAGCGACGGGCAGCCGTATAAAGTCGAAGGCATCGGCGGTGACAAGATCCCGACCTCGCTGCACTGGGACGTCATCGACGAATGGGTCGTCGTGAGCGACAAGGACGCGATCCAAATGGCCCGGCGTCTCTCGAGAGAAGAAGGCTTGTTCGTCGGTGGATCGACCGGGGTGAACATCGTGGCGGCGCTCGAAGTCGCGCGACGGCTCGACGATCCAAAGGCATTGGTTGTCTCTGTCCTGGCGGATACCGGGGAGCGCTACCTGAGCAAGGTCTATAATGAAGAGTGGCTGCGCGAGAACCAGCTCATCGACGACGAGCGCCCCACCGTCGGGCGGCTCGTGGCGGCGAAGACCGGGGACGCGCCGGCCGTGATCCACGTCGCGCCGGAAGCCTCCGTGCGCCAGGCGCTGAACCTGATGTCCACCTACAACGTCTCGCAGCTGCCGGTGATGGACGGCGACGATGGCGTGGGCGCGGTATCGGAGCAGGGACTGATGGCGCGCGCCATCGGCGAGCCCAAGACGCTCGACAGCCCCGTGCGGGAAGTGATGGACGCGCCGTTCCCCATCGTCGACCCCGAGTCGCCCATCGCCCTGCTCACGACGCTGCTCTCGCGCACGACACCGGCCGCGCTGGTGCGGCGTAACGGTAAAGTGGTCGGGATCGTGACGCGCTATGACCTGCTGCACCAGCTGGCGGGCATTCGCTGATGCGGATCACCGTGCTGACGGGGGGCGCGACGGCCGAGCGCGCCGTGGCCTTCGCGAGTGCCTCCCAGATCGTGGCGGCGCTACGGGGTCGCGGTCACACCGTGGCGGTCGTCGATCTCGCCGGTGGACCCCTTGATGAGCGCGGCGAGCGCGAGCTGCTCGGAGGCGCGGTCGGGGCCGCCCCGCCCAATGTCGAGGCCCTCGCCGAGCGCCAGCGCCGCATGCTGTCCGAGGAGCTGGGGGACCTGAAGACCGTCCGCGAGGCGGAGGTGTTATTCCTGGCGGTCCATGGCGGGTCTCTAGAGGGGGGCACGCTGCAGGCCGTGCTCGACGTGGTCGGCGTCCCCTATACGGGAAGCGGCCCGCTGTCGAGCGCGCTCGCGATGGACAAGGACCTGTCCAAGCGCCTGTTCCGGGCGATGGGGGTGCCCGTGCCGGCGTGGTTCATGGCTCCGGTGGGCCCCGAGGATGTCAGCACGGCGCTGGGATGGCCGGTCATCGTGAAGCCGTCCAAGCAGGGATCATCGGTCGGACTGACGCTCGTGAAGGCGGCCCAGGACTTGGGAAATGCGGTGAAGCTGGCGTTCTCCTACGACGATGAGGTCATGGCGGAGCAGTTCATACCGGGTCGAGAGTTGACGGTGGGCGTGCTGGGGGACGTGCCCCTCCCGGTCGGGGAGATCGTACCGAAGCACGAATTGTTCGACTATGTGACGAAATACACACCGGGAATGTCGGAAGAGACCTTCCCTGCCAGGATCGAAACCGCGCTCGCCCGACAATTGCAGGAGTATGCGTTGATGGCACACCGCGCCTTGAAGCTGAGCGGCTACTCGCGGATCGACTTTCGGGTGAGTCCCGAAGGAGATGTGTTTTGTCTGGAAGCCAACTCACTCCCAGGAATGACCCGCACGAGTCTGTTCCCTCAAGCGGCGCAGGCAGCGGGTATCCCTTTTCCCGAGCTGTGCGAGCGTCTCGCGCGTCTCGCCCGGAACAACCGCACGGGAAAAGGGGGATAAGACGTAGACGCCATGACCTGGAGACCTGAGGGAGAGATGGGCCCGCAGCGGATGTACAGCTTGACCGTATGGGTGCGACGGTTGCTCGTCGCCAATCTGCTCGTCTTCCTGATTCAGAAGACGCTGCTGATCGACCCCAAGTACGTCGCCGCCTTCGGCTTCGATCCGATGCTGGCGTGGCAGCAGCCGTGGACCTTCCTCACGTACATGTTCCTGCACGGGAACATCCTGCATCTGTTGTTCAACATGCTCATGCTGTACGTCTTCGGTCCGTCGGTCGAAGACCGGATGGGCAGCCGCATGTTCCTGCTGTTTTATCTGTTGTGCGGGCTTGGCGGGGCCACGCTGTCGTTCCTGCTCACGCAATGGGCACCGGTCGGCACGATCGTGGGAGCGTCGGGCGCCATCATGGGTGTCGCCGTCGCGTTCGCCTGGTACTGGCCCAACTATCCCGTGTTCGTGTTTCCGCTCCCGGACCCGATTCCGGCCAAGTGGCTGATCACGTTTCTCGTGGGCCTCGATCTCGCGCTGGCCTGGGCGGGAGCGCTGACTCGTGGCGGCTTGGGCGGCGGCGTGGCCCACCTCGCGCACCTCGGCGGTGTCGGCGCCGCGCTGGTGTACCTCAAGGCGCTGGACTGGCAGGCGACGCATCGCGAGCGCCGCGGGGGACCGATGGCGGAGTCGAGCGTGCTGGTGAGTCAGCCGCCGCGCGCGAATCGCGGCGGCGCAGTGCCGCCGTCGGCCAAGCAGACCAAACGGAGCGCGCCTGACGCGCGCGCCGCCGCCGAGATCGATCGCGTGCTCGACAAGATCAACGCGACCGGGATGAACAGCTTGACCCCCGCCGAGCGGAAGTTCCTCACGGAAATCAGCCGTCGAAAGCGCACGCCGCCCAAGGGGTAGTGGCGGTGACTGACCTGACGCGAAATGTCAAGTCGGAGTCGGTCGCACGCGACATCACCATGCACTGAGCGACGCTTGTCACCGGGCGGCCCCGTTCCCAGATTGGGTCGGCAACCGCTCAATGCTCGTCAATCTCATTCCGGAGTTCCTCGCGACGCTCACCGCGTCGGACCCATCCGCGGCATACCACGAGTATCTCGATCGCCATCGTCCCATCCTGAGCGCGTACTGGCAGAATTACGTCATCGATCCGCAGTCGCCGCACGCGGAGCCGATCATCGTGACCGCGCTGCGCGCCGATCGCAGCGACCTGACGCGGCTGCTCGAAGACGTCGACGTGATCGCCATCGCCGAAGACGCGCTGCGTCGCTCGGCGGAGCTGCTCGAGGCGGATTGTCCGGTCGACCTGTACGTGATGGTCGGGGTGGGCGCGGCGAACGCGGGCGAGCTCGTCGTTGGCGGCCGCGGGATCGCGTTCGTGTGCCTGGAGCACTTCACCGGGCGCGCCAACGCGCAGACCTACGGCATGGGGCTCTCGCCGCAGCTCCTGCCGCTGTGGATCGCCCATGAGGTCGCGCACGCGCTGCGCTACACGTCGCCCTCGAGTCGCGCGGCGATGCGGCGGCTCATCGGCGAGCTGGGCGGCTACTACGACGCGTGGGAGCTCGGTTCACGCGCGTCGCTGCGGGAGCTCGTGGCCAATGAAGGCGTGGCGATCGCCGCGTCCCAGGCCGTCGCGCCGGGCTTCGATCCCTGGGAGTACTTCGGCTACAACCGGCGCCAGTACCGGCGGCTGCGCGAGCTCGACGCGTTCCTGCGGCGCGCTTCGGCCGGCGACCTCGATTCCTCGGGTCTGGGCCTCAGGCTGCGATATCTGTCGGGCGGGATGAGCCCGGCGGCGCGCCTGCTGGCCGGGAAGGTGTTGCCCGAGCGCTCCGGCTACTATCTCGGTCTGCGGCTCGTCGAGACCTATTTCGCGGAGCACGGCGCCGCGTCGACCGTGCGCGCGGCTGTGGAGGAGCTACGCCAGGCAGACGATCGCGCGTCCGGCATTCAGACGGCCTGACCCCCTCCTCGGCCCCCCATGCGGAGCGGCGCGTCAACCGGCCGCTGCGCGAGGTCCTGGACGAGCTGCTGGGCCATGCGCGGGAGATCGCGCGCCGGGCCAAGACGATGACGCCCGCCGAGCTCGATTACGCCCAGCAGCGCCTGGAGTGGCTCGCCGACGAGGTGTGGCGGGTAGCTACCGGCGAGGGGACGCCTCCAGAGTAGATTTCCCGCAGGATGAGCGGCGCATTCAAGGTAGCCATCACCAAGGAAGATCTGGTCTTCGCGGCCGCGCATTTCATTACGTTCGCCGGCCACCGCTGCGAAAAACTCCACGGCCACAACTATCGCGCGAGCCTCTTCGTGGAAGGCGGGCTCGAAGCCGAGAGCTGGTTCGTGGTCGATTTTTCGGCAGTGAAGAAAATCATGCGCGCGCTCACGGCCGAGCTCGATCACCGCGTGCTGCTGCCCCGCGACAATCCCAAGCTGGCCATCTCGGAAAAGAACGGCAGCGTCCAGGTCGCGTTCGCGGGCGAGCCGCGCTACGTCTTTCCGGCGGGGGACTGCATGATCCTGCCGATTCCCAACACGACGGTCGAAATGCTGGCTCAGTACCTGGCCGGTCGCGTGCGCGCCGAGCTCGGAAGAGGCGCCGTCCACTTGAAGACCATCGAGGTCGAAGTCGAAGAGAACTTCGGCCAGTCAGCGAGCTACCGTGAAATCCTCGACGACTAAGCTCTCCCCCGCGGAGATCGCGGCCCACCTCGAGAGCCTGCCCTCGTGGCGACTGGAAGACGGCGCGATCGTGCGCGAGTACCCGACCGATGGATGGCCCACCACGCTGATGCTGGTGAATGCGATCGGCTTCCTCGCTGAAGCCGCCGATCATCATCCCGATCTCGCGGTGAGCTGGGGGAAGGTGCAGGTGAAGCTCTGGACCCACAGCGCCGGCGGGATCACCGCGAGCGACGTCGAGCTGGCGCGGCTGATCGAGCAGACGGCGCTGTTTCGCCCGCGTCCCGGTGCGAGCGCGCTGCGTGGAACCACCAAGAAATTCGTAGGGCCGTGACCGTCGTCGTACCGCTCACCCCGGCGCCCGATCCGTTCGGCACGTGCGTCCGGTTCAGCACGCTTCCCTATCTGCTGTTTCTCGACAGCTCGGCCCAGGGGATCCTGGGCCGCTACTCCTTTCTGACCGCCGATCCGATCGCGCTCGCGCGCACACCCGAAGAAGCGCGCGCGCTGCTGCGTCGCCAGCGCCAGGAGGTGCTGCCCGGGTTGCCGCCGTTTCAGGGCGGCATCGCCGGATACGTCAGCTACGATTGGGGCGCCGAGCTCGAGCGGGTGGCGCGCCCCGCGCCGGACCGCTTTACGCCCCAGGTCTCGGACGTGCTGCTGGCGCTGTACGACTGGGTGATTGCGTGGGACCATCTGGAAGAGAAGGCGTGGCTGATCGGTGCGTCGGCTCGGACGGCGTGGGCACAGGAGCGGTTGCGGGCCGCTTCGCCCGGAGTGCGGGACGACCCGGCGCCGGTGGGGCACGCACCGGAATCCAATTTCTCACGCGCCGAGTACGAGGCGGGAGTCTCGCGCATCCGCGAGTACATCGCGGCCGGCGACGTCTATCAGGTGAATCTGGCGCAGCGCTTTCACGCGCCGTTCCGCGGCTCACCGCTCGCGCTGTATCGCCGGTTGCGCGCGCGCAATCCGGCGCCGTTCGGGGCCTACCTCGACTTTGCCGGCACGATCGTCACGAGCATTTCGCCCGAGCGCTTCCTGCGGTTCGATCCCCAGACTCGGCTCGTCGAAGCGCGGCCGATCAAAGGCACGCGCCCCCGCGACGCCACACCCGCCCGTGACAGCGCGCTCGCGCGCGAGCTGCTCGAGAGCGAGAAGGACCGTGCCGAGAACGTCATGATCGTGGATTTGCTGCGGAATGATTTGGGGAAAGTCTGTCGCGCCGGCTCCGTGACCGTGCCGAAGCTGTTCGCGCTCGAATCACATCCGACGGTTCACCACCTGGTGTCGACGGTGACGGGCGTGCTGGCCGACGACCGGGACGCGTTCGACCTGCTGCGCGCGGCATTCCCCGGCGGCTCGGTGACCGGCGCGCCGAAGATTCGCGCGATGCAGATCATCGCGGAGCTCGAGCGCAGCCCTCGCGGCGTATATTGCGGTGCCGTAGGCTATGTGTCGGCGACCGGCGCGATGGACTTCAACATTCCGATTCGGACCATCGTGCTGCGCGACGGCCTGGCCACGTTCCACGCGGGAGCCGGCATCGTGTGGGATTCCGAGCCGGCCGCGGAATATCAGGAGACGCTGGCGAAGGCGCGGACGATGATGGAAGCGCTCACTTCCCCACGCAAAACGCCGCGAACACGCGGTCGAGTATATCCTCAGGCGTGACCGTGCCGATCAGGTCGTCCAGCGCCGCGGCCGCCGCGCGCAGGTGCGTCGCGGCCGCGGCCGCATCGACGCCCGATTCGCGCGCGCCCCAGAAGCTGTCCAGCTCCAGCACGGCCCGTTCCAGCGCGGCGCGATGCCGGGCCCGCGTGACGACGGGCTCGACGTCGCCGAGGGCCAGCAGACGGCCGAACGCCACCTCGGCGAGACGCCGGCGCAGCTCCGCGAGGCCCTCACCGGTGACGACGGAAACGGGGCGGACGGCCGGTTGGGCGGCTGGACGGTTGGACAAATCTGCCTTTGTGACGACCTCGACAACGGGTGTCGGTCCGACGTCCGGTAACGCGTCGTCCGCAGCGTCCCGGCAGAACAGAATCAGATCGGCGGTCTCGAGGTAGCGCTTCGAAATCTCGATCCCGAGCCGCTCGATCCGCTCTTCGCTTTCCCGCAAGCCGGCGGTGTCGACGAGCCGGAACGGAAACCCTTCGATCACGGCATGCGCTTCGATCGCGTCACGGGTGGTGCCGGGGATCTCCGTGACGATGGCGCGCTCGCTCCCCAGCAGCGCGTTGAAGAGCGACGACTTGCCGGCGTTGGGACGCCCCGCGATGACGAGCAGCGCGCCTTCGCGCAGGCGCTCGCCTTCCGGAGCGGTCTTGAGCAAATCCGCCACGCGATCACGCACCGCGCCCCACGCACCACGCACCCGTTCGGGTGAGACCGGCCCTTCATCCTCTTCGGGGAAATCGATGTCGTAGGCAATCAACGCTTCGAGCTCGAGAATCTCGCCGCGCAGAGCGGCCAGGCGGTCGGATAGGCCGCGCTCGAGCTGCTGCAGGGCGCGGCGGCGCTGCGCCGGCGAGCCGGCATCGATCAGATCGGCCGTGGCCTCCGCCTGCAGCAGGTCCATCTTGCCGTTGAGCACGGCGCGACGCGTGAATTCCCCGGGTGCCGCCGGCCGCGCGCCGCCGGCCGTCAGCGCGGCGAGGGCCGCCGCCGGCACCACCAGCCCGCCGTGCGTGGAGATCTCGACCAGGTCGTCGCCGGTGTAGGAATGGGGCGCGGGGAAACAGACGGCGAGACAATCATCCACGAGCTCGCGCGAATCAGGGTGCGACAGCCGCGCGCGGAACACGGTGCGCGGGGGATCGGAATGAAACGGCTCGAGGCAGCGGGCGGCGAGGTCGAACACTCCGGCGCCCGACAAGCGAATCAGGGCAAGCGCGCCGCGGCCGGGGGGCGTCGCGAGCGCGACGATCGGATCGGAGAGCAGGGGGCTACGTCTTGACCGGCGTCGTGACGCGCGCTCCTCCCGCGCTCACGGGCGCCTCACGCAAGCGCCGTTTCGCGATCATGTACTGCTGTGGAATGCTGAACAGGTTCTGCGCCGCATAGTACAGGTTCAGCCCCGACGCGAAATTCAGGAACAGCACCGTCATGAAGATCGGCATGAAGTAGAGCATCATCTTCGTTTGCGGATTCGGCGGCACGCCGATCTGCCCGACCTTGGACAGCGCGAACATCGAGAAGCCCATCAGAATCGGAATGATGTAAAACGGGTCGGGCCGCGAGAGATCGGTAAGCCACAGGAACGGCACCCCGCGGAATTCGATCGTATTGCCGAAGACGAAGAACAGCGCGAACAGGACCGGCATCGGCAGCAGCATCGGGAGACAGCCGCCGAACGGATTGACTTTGTGCTCGCGGTAGATGCGCAGCATTTCCTTCTGCAGCCGCTCTGGATCGTTCTTGTACTTGTCCTGCGTCTCCTTGATGAGCGGAGCGACCGCCTGCATCCGGATTCCGGACTCCATCGCTTTCTGATTCAGCGGCCAGAGCGCGACACGGACCATGATGCCGAACAGAATGAGCACCCAGCCGTAGGCCAGACTCAGCTTGTTGTGCATCCACAGCAGGATGCCCATGACCAGCACGGAAACCGGCTGAATGATCGGCCGGAGAATGCCGCCGTACGGATTGGCGTCGTCGAGGCCGTGGCCGAGACGGCTCAGCTGCCGGTATGACAGCGGACCGGTGTAGACCTGATAACGGAAGCCGCCCGCGGGCGCGACCGGCATCGTGACCGTCACCCGCGCGCGTGTTGCAGCTTTGCCGCTGCGTGGTCCACCCACCGCGATCGCGCCGCCGAACCGCGGCTGACCTTCGTCGAACGCGAGCACCGACGCGAAGAAGTATTTCGATTTGACGCCGACCCACTCGAATGGGCCGTCGAACAGCATGCGCTCGCCGGGGTCGAGCTTCGAGAAATCGGTGCGCTCGCTCTTGGACGCCTTGGTGACGACGGAATAATGCCGGTAGTCGTCGAGGGTGTCTTTCTGCACCGAGCGCAGACCGTCGGCGAGATCGATCAGGAGCACCGCGCCGCCCGCGCCGAGCCCGGTGATCGAGCCCTGGACGTCGAAGCGGTATTCGTCCGGAAAGAAGCGATACTCGAGCGTCACGCGCGCGCCGCCGCGCGCCGCCTCGAAGCGCAGCGTCTTGGGACCTTGGCCCGCGTAGACGACGACCCCCGGACCCTCCGGGACAGGCTGAAAATTCCAGTCGGCCAACGAGACGGTGTCGCCACCAGGCAGCGCGAGTCGGTGGCGCAGGAAGGCGTCGCCGGGGGGCACGAGCTCGACGTGCTGGGCTGAATCACCCTTGGCAAATGATTGATACTGCAGCAGTTCTGCAGAAACGAGTCGGCCACCCTGAGTGCTGAAGCCGAGTTTGTAGAGCGGTGACGTGACCCAGACGATTTGGCCCGTGTCGCTGGACTGCTGAACGGCGGTTGGGCGGTTAGGCGGTTGGGCGGTCAGCGCTGGGGGCGTGACGGGCCGCGCCGCGGAGTCGCGGACGAGGGCGCTATCCACCGGCTTCGGTTTCGGCGGCCAAATCAGCATCGGCACCAGCCAGACGAGCAGCATGAGCAGAACGGCGAGAATGACGCGCTGGCGTTCCATCACCGACTCCTACGGGACGGGATCATAGCCGCCCGCGTGAAATGGATGACACTTGCCGATCCGCTTGATCCCAAGCCAGGAGCCTTTCAGCGCGCCGTAGCGCTCGACCGCTTCGTAGGTGTATCGCGAACAGGACGGCACGAAGCGACACTGCGTGAACACGAGATGCGAGAGCGTGTGCTGGTACCCGCGAATGAGTGCCATTACGAGAATTCGCGGAACTCGTTGCAGCGTCACGTCAGCGTATCCACCACGCCGGTCAATTCGGCGCGCAGGTCTGCAAAGGAGGCGGTGTACGCCGAACGCTTGGCGCGAATCACGAGATCGATCGCGGGGAGCGTACGCAGCAGGTCGCGCCGCAGAATTTCACGCAGCCGCCGTCGCAGGCGATTGCGCGCCACCGCCGAGGACTGATGCAGCGGAACGATGAGCCCGAGTCGCGCGTGACCGGAGGCATTGTGACGCCAGACCAGATCGAGGTGCGGTGTGCGCCGGCGGCGTCCCGCTTCCCAGCAGGACGTGAGCTCCGAGCCGCGCGTCATGCGGACGCGGCGCGGGTACCGCTCGCTCGTTTACCGGCTCCGGTGTTTGGATGGAATACTGACGACGAGACGCTTGCGGCCCTTCTTGCGGCGGCGCGACAGGGTGGCGCGGCCCCAAACGGTTTTCATCCGCGCGCGAAATCCATGTTTATTGATGCGTCGCCGATTTCTCGGCCGATATGTCGGACCCATAATTTCCTCGTGTAAGGCCGGGAAAGTTACCTGGCTCGCGACGCGCCGGTCAAGGTTGACTTTTCCACACACGGCCCGTAGTTTCGCCCCGCCCTTGTGGGACGCCCACCTTTTCTGAAAATCGTAATGGAGCAATCGGTAAACGAAGCTTGGAAGCGCCTCCTCGACGAAGCTCGACGTGAACTTCCCGAGGCGACGGTGCGCACGTGGCTCGAGCCATCGGAGCCCATCGCGCTCGACGAAGGTCGCTTAATCCTCGGCGCGCCGGATCAATTCGCCGCTGAATGGAACGAGTCGAAGCACGCGAGCCTGCTCGCGCGCGCGGCGGAGCGCATCTTGGGGAGACCGACCACCGTCGTCTTCCGCGTGCAGGAAGATCGCCAGCGCCGCCCCCAGATGGATTTCTTCGTCGCGCCGCGCGAGAGCACGGCGACGGCGACGGCGACCAACATCGGGACCACACCGCTCAACGAACGGTACAGTTTCCAAACCTTCGTCATCGGTAAGTCGAACGAGCTCGCCGCGGCCGCCGCGCACGCCGTCGCCGAAGCGCCCGGGAAAACGTACAACCCGCTCTTTATCTACGGAGCGACGGGACTCGGCAAGACGCACCTGATGCAGGCGATCGCGCACGCGGTGCTCGAGAAAAACCCCGAGACCCGGCTGCAGTACTTCGGCGCCGAACAGTTCATCAACGACGTGATCGAGTCGATTCACGCGCGGACGATGTCCGAGTTCCGCCGGCGCTACCGCAACGACGTGGATCTCCTCCTCGTGGACGACGTGCACTTCCTGGAAGGCAAGGAAATGACCCAGGAGGAGTTCTTCCACACCTTCAACGCGCTGTTCGAGGCGCACAAGCAGATCGTGCTGACCTCGGACCGGCCGCCGAAGGAGATCCCGGGACTCGAAGAGCGACTGATCTCGCGGTTCGAGTGGGGGATGGTGGCGGATATCGGTCATCCCGATCTCGAGCATCGCGTCGCGATCCTGCGCAAGAAGGCCGAGCAGGATCATCTCGAACTGACGATCCCGGACGACGTGCTGCGGTTCATCGCCGAGCACATCCGCTCCAGCGTCCGGGAGCTGGAAGGGTGCATCATCAAGCTGTTGCTCTTCGCGTCGCTCAAGAACCGCGAGGTCACAATCGAGCTGGCGCGCGAAGCGCTGTCGGACAAGATCCGCCAGGGCGAAGAAGGGGCCGGCTACTCCAGCGGCAGCGGCTCGGCGCCGAGCATCGACCGGGTGCAGGAGGTCGTGGCGCGGCGCTGGGGCGTGTCGCCGGAGGGACTGCGCTCCAAGGCCCGAACCAAGACGCTCGTGATCCCGCGGCAGGTCGCGATGTACCTCGCGCGCGATATGCTGGGCATGCAGCTCGTCGAGATCGGGCAGGCGTTCGGCGGGCGCGACCATTCGACGGTGATCCACAGCGTCGACAAGGTCGAACGGCAGATGATGCGCGATCGCACCTTCAAAGAGCGTGTGGAAATGGCGCGACAGGAATTGTCCGCACTGTAATTGTGGGAAACGGGATTGGAGATTGGGGATTGGGGAAAGGAGCACGAATATCCCCAGTGCACCAACAGTCCCAACAGTGCACGAACATCGTGTGATGTACGACAGGTGGTTTGCTGGTTGCGGGTTAGCGATATGACCCACATATCCCCGCTGACTACTACTACTACTAGTATTTCTATATAGAGAAGCAGTAGTAAGACTTTCCTCATTGGAGACGGCACGGCAGTCATGAAGTTCACAATTCTACGCGAGCAACTGCAGGAAGGTCTGGCGGCGGTGGCGCCGGCCATCCCCGCCAAGACGACGTTACCGGTCCTGGCCAACGTCCTGGTCGAGGCCTCCAAGCAGGCCGGTGGACTTCGGCTCTCGGGGACGGACCTGGATATCGCGGTCAGCACGACGGTGCCGGCGGAAGTCGACGCCGATGGAGCCGTGACGCTTCCCGCAAAAAAGCTCGTCGACATCGCGCGCGAGCTGCCGTCCGGACCGGTGCGCGTCACCGCGGCGGGCGAGGCGCGGGTGTCGATCGAGTCGGGCCGCTCCAAGTTCAAGCTGCTCGGCCTGCCCCGCGAGGAGTTCCCCTCCTTCCCTGCGGTCAAGTTCGAGAAGGCCTGGAAAGCGGCCGCCGGCGTCGTGCACAAGCTCGTCGGTCACGTGGCGTTCGCCGCCTCGACCGAAGAGAGCCGCCCGATCCTGAACGGCGTGCTGTGGGAGCTGCGCCCCGATCGGATGCGCATGGTGGCGACCAACGGCCATCGCCTCGCCAAGATGGATGTGCCGGCGACGGGCGGATCCACGGCCGACCTGATCGTCCCGCCCAAGGCGCTCGAGCAGATCCGCCGGCTTTACCAGGCCGATGCGGAGATCGAGCTCGCCAAGAGCGACAACCACATCGGCTTCCGGGCCGGCGGCACGCTCGTGTTCTCCCGGCTGATCGAAGGCCCGTATCCGAACTACGAGCAGGTGATTCCGCGCGAGAATGACAAGCACGCGACGGTCGACAAGCTGGCCATTTCCGCGGCGCTGCGGCGCATGAGCGTGGTCGCCAGCGACCAAACCCACCGGATCCGGCTCGCATTCTCCGGCGGCAACGTGAAGTTCTCCGTGCAGACGCCGGACCTGGGCGAGGCGCAGGACGAGCTGGCGGTGACCTACGAGGGCGAGCCGCTCGAGATCGGCTTCAACGCGATGTATCTGCTCGAGATCATGAAGTACATGCCGACCGACGAGGTGCGGTTCACGTTCAAGGCGCCCGAGCGCGCGGCCACGATCGAGCCCGTGGGCTGGAACGACCCTGCCTCGTATATGGCGCTGGTCATGCCCCTACGGTTGGTGGATTAGCGAGTCCGAAGCAGAATCCAGCGGAATAACAGGAATCACGGGAGACTCGATTACCGGGACATCGGGAATCGAGTCTTCTTCTACATGCGGCACCGGCGTCTTGCCGCCGTAGTAGCGCGCCAGAATCAGATTGCGGCGCTCCATCATGCGCGCCGGTCGGTAGGTAGGATTCGAGGTGCGGGGCTGCGGGAGTGTGGCCGCGAGCGCGGCCGCCTGCGCCGGACTCAGCTTCGAGGCGGGAACGCCGAAGTAGGCTCGGCTCGCCGCGTCCATTCCCCAAAGTCCTGGGCCCATCTCCGCCGCATTCAGATACAGCGCCATGATCCGCTCCTTGGGCAGCACGAGCTCGAGCCGCACCGCGGTCACCGCTTCCTTCATTTTTCGGAAGATCGAGCGTGACGGCGAGAGATAGAGATTCTTCGCGAGCTGCTGCGTGATCGTGCTGGCCCCGCGATGTCCCCCGGCGGCCCACGCGTCGCGCAGCTCGATGAAATCGATGCCATGATGCGTCTTGAATCGTGAATCTTCGGCGATGATCACCATGCGCTCGAGCACAGGCGAAGCAGCTCCGCGGTCCGACGGTCCGGCAGTCCGACAGTCCGACCGATACCGCATCATCGCCGTGCACCGCGGCTCGTGCGCGCGCCACCAGATCGGCGGCGGCCACACCGCGAACAACCACACGACGCACAACGCGCCCGTCACTAGCAGAACGCGGCCCGCAATTCTAGCTTGTGGCACCGTCATGGACCTCGAAGCCCTCCAGAAGCGCCTGCAAGAAGCGCTCGGCCCGGAATTTACCGTCGGCCCGTTGCTGGGTCAGGGGGGATTCGCGGCCGTGTTCCGCGCCCGCGACAACTCGCTGAACCGCGACGTGGCGGTGAAGGTCCTCGATCTGGAGCTCGCGCCGTCCCCCAACGTCGCCGAGCGGTTCTTGCGCGAAGCGCAGACCGTCGCGCGGCTCGAGAATCCGCACATCGTGCCGATCTACAAAGTCGGCCGGCAGGAAGAAGTCTTCTACATCATCATGCGCTGCATCGACGGCCCGTCGCTGCGCATTCTGCTCGAGCGCAACAAGAAGCTCTCCGTCGGCGACGCGGCGCGGATCGCCCGCCAGGTCGCGGATGCCCTCGCCTACGCGCACAAGCACGACATCGTGCACCGCGACATCAAGCCGGACAACATCCTGCTCGATGCGAGCGGGCACGTGCTCGTCACCGACTTCGGCATCGCCAAGGCCGCCCAGGCGGCCCAGGCCGCGACGCCGGGCGCCGCGCAGCTCACGAGCGAAGGGATGATCATCGGGACGCCGCAATACATGAGTCCCGAGCAGGCCTCGGGCGACACGCTCGACGGCCGCTCCGACATCTACTCGCTGGGCATCGTGGTCTACCAGATGCTGACGGGTACGCCGCCCTTCGACGGGCCTTCGTCGGCCTCGATTCTCGCGCAGCAGCTGACGCAGACGCCTGCCCCGATTCGGCGCGTGCGTCCCGATGTCTCGGAAGAGATGGCGTTCGTGCTGGAGCGCATGCTCGAGAAAAACCCGGCCAAGCGCTTTCAGACCGCCACCGAGGTCAGCCGCGCCCTCGTCGATGCGCTGCCGACCGCCGCGCGCAATCGCATCCAGGTCCCGCTGCGGCGCCGGCTCACGGCGATGTTCTACAAGTCGCTGCTCAGCCTCGGCGTGGCGGGATGTCTGTTGTTTCTCGCGTTCGCGGCCGGCGCCGCGGTCGTGGCGTACTCGCTGTTCAGCAAGAAGCCGACGGTCGAAGCGCGCGCGCCCGTGCCGGACAGCCTCACGCGCATGCTCCGCGCGCGGCACGTGCTGGGGCCGGGCGACCTCGCCGTGTTCGCGTACCAGCCGGGGAACGACTCGTCGCTGCTCGTCGTGTCGCGCCAGCGGATGGCCGTCGTCACCCCGCGAGGGGTTCGCTCGTACGCGCGCGACAGCGTCGATCCCGATCTCGATCTCGACATCATCGGCGGTCTCGGCGCGCGGCTGGTCATCAAGCGCACCAACCTGCCCGCGATCGACACGGTCTTCCGAAGCCTGTCGTTCCGCGATGTGGTGCGATTGGCGTTGGTGCTGCAGCAGCTGCAGCAGGAGGATTCGACCGGCAAGCAGCGGAGACGCGTCCGGGCGCGCGCCCGCTCTTCTTAGCGCTGCCGCGCCTGCTGCTCGCGCGACGCGAGGCCGTACATGCTCACGCCGTCCACGCGCGAGACGTCGCCAGGGGTCGTGCCGATCGCGCCAAAGCGATCCTGCGAGCCCAGTGACACCCCGAACACGAACGCCCCGCGGCGAAAGTCTCCGTCGGTATCGAGCCTGGCGATCAGCTCGAGCGGCCAGCGACCCCCGCCGCTCCCATGCCAGCTCAGGCCGAACGCATACGACGCGACGGAGTCGGTCGTGATGCGCGTGTCGGCCGAGAGCGACACGCCCTTCGCCGGCGTCCGCCAGGTCAGTCCGGGGATGTACGTCATGATCTGCTGCAGGCCGCGCACCACCGGTTGTCCGATATTCGCGCCGACGAGACCAACGGAGAGCTTGGGATGCGGCACGTACGTGAATCCGACGTCCCACCCGGTGGCGTGGGCATTGGTCCCCCGGTAGAGCGCGACGGCAAACCCCGCGGCGAGGCCGCCGGAGCCGCCCGCGAGTCCCAGGCGCAGGGTGTGCCCGTTCACGTCGCCGTCGAGGTTGTCGCGCTGATACGCGACCGAGAGGCCGCGCGCATTGAATCCCGCATTGATCTGGCGCAGCTGTCCGTCCGAGCCGGGATCGCCCACCAGGAGCTCGGCATAAATGGACGCTTCACGCAGTACGCCTAACCCAGCGGGATTGACCCAGATCGCCCGCGCGTCCTGCACTTCGGTCGGGAAGAGGTACGCGGTGGCGCGGTTCGAAGCGACTTGCTGGGCGGCTACGCGGTTGAGTGGTTGGGTGGTTAGCGAGAGTGCGGTGAGTAGACTCAAACCGCCGAACCGCCGAACCGCCCCAACCTCCATCAAGGCAATACCGTGACGATCGATTTCGACATTTGTTTACGCGGGATCGTCAGCCCCTGGACCGGCAGCGAGATCGTCATGTTGGTGGTGTCTTGAGACTCGCCGCCGAGATACCGGCCGTCGGCTGCGACGTAGTCGACACCCGTGCGCCGGCCCGTGCCCGCGATGTCGTATTGCTGTCCCATCTGTTGACCGCCGCCCTTGATCGTGAAATCAGAGACCACCTCGACGCGCAGCGATCGCGTGTTGTTGCGATCTTCCCACTTCACCGCGTTCGAGCGGTTGATGCTCGTGATCGTCACGGTCCCGGCCGCGCGGTTGACCTCCGTGGTCGTGTCGGTCCACGTGGCTCCGAGCGTCGCGCCGGCAGCGGGAAGCATTGGGAAAAAGTTCTTGAAGCCCCCGATAATCGGCGACAACGACTGCGCGGCGGCGCTGTCCGATACGGTCTGGGTGCGGAACTCCCCGCTGCGCAGCAGCCGCCCGCTGAACGAGAGGCCTTTCGCCGCGGCGAGATTCATGTTCATCGGCGGCAACGAGCTGCCCGAATCGGCCACGATCGAGTCGATCGTCACCGTCGTGGGATACCCCGCGCTGTCCGCGGGCCCGTTGATCGTGACTCTGAACAGAACGCGAAGTCCATAGTCGAGTGTCTGCGGACCGGTCGGCAGCTCTTGCTCGACGTGAATCGTCTGGGCCAGCGCGTACCGCAACGTGCTCGGGCCGAGTCGCACGGTCTGCGTCGGCGACGGCGGTGGTGCGGGCGGTGCGGGCGGTGGAGCGGCGGGATTCGCGGGCGTTGGGTTCGACGGGGTGCTGTGTGAGGCGCACGCCATCGCGAGGATACTGGCGGCGACCAGGGCAAGACGTCGCATCGACTATTCCTTGGTTTTTGTACGTCCGAAGATGGCGACCACCTCGGTGTCTTCACTCGACACCTTCAGCAGCTTCCAGCCGCGCTTGCGCATGTCCGTCCGCCACCCGATGAGCTTCTCCCACTCGGCGGCGGTGGTACGGAAGACGCGCAAGTCCGCGACGTTCTCCCAATGGGGAGGATACGGGACGGACGACGGCTTCGCGGTCACAGGAGTGGAAGTGGTGGGACCATAAGCCGAGTTCTGTTTACTCGTTGACGAGTAGATGGTCATCTCTCTGGGACGGCTGTCGCCAGCCATCTCGTGCGGCCTACCCGCAGCTCAAACGACCCGGGCCGGGTCTCGCTGCTTATTTGGCCTTGCTCCGACCGGGGGTTGCCGTGCCGTGCCTGTTGCCAGTCACGCGGTGGGCTCTTACCCCACCTTTTCACCCTTACCCTTTGGATACAAGGGCGGTCTGTTCTCTGTGGCCCTGTTCCGTCGCCTTGCGGCGCCCAGGCGTTACCTGGCGGTCTGCCCTGTGGAGCTCGGACTTTCCTCGAATGACCCCTTCAGCCGGCCACCCGCGACCACCGGCCCCACCACTTCCAGGCCACAACTTACCGGCCCAGGTGCGCGTCCGGCAAGCCTTTATCTCACAAAGCGCCGAATTACGCGGCCCAAGCTGTCGGTCACGGTGCCGTCGAGCCAGAATCCAGCCCCCTCGCTGAAAACCCTGCTGCGCAGCCGCGCCGCTTCAGCGGGCGCGAAGGTCGCGCGGTCCGCTTCGATTCGGACGGCCGCGAGTCCATAAATCTCCCGCTGGCGGTAGATGCGCACCAGATCGCTCACGCGGGGCTCGCGCAGCCAGAGCAGCACCGGCGATTCGCGCGCGGACAAACCGCGCAGCAAGCCGAGCGAGAACCAGTCGGCGGGCGGCTCGGATGCGTGAAAGGCGAATCGCAGATCCGGATGCAGGCGCCGCAGCTCCGTCCGCAATGCCACGGCTCGCTCAGCCACGCCGGCTTCGAGCGCGCTGAAGTAGCGCGCCAGCCATCCCCGCTCGAGCAGCGAGTCGTATCGCACCGCGGGGGGAAGCGCGAGTGCATCGCTCAATGCGGCCGAATCGAGTCCGAGGCCGGCGAGCCCGACCCGGAAGTCCGCGTCGCAGAATCCACTGCCACGGTAAAACGTCATCGCGCTGTCGAGATCAACGCCCACGCCGGTGATCACCTCGGGCCTCGCGCCGCCGAGCCGCGTGAGCGAGCGGAGCGCGGGTCTCAGCGTCTCGCGCCAGAACAGCGAATCGAGCCCGCACGCGACCGGCATCAACTCTCCGTGCCGGTTGATCTCGTCGGCCGCGCCTTCGTCCTGGATTGGCTGTCGGCGGCGGCGATCGACGACGCGGGTGGCTCGTTCCAACGGCTCGCCGCGCGACACGACGGAAAACATCGAGACGGACGGGAACCAGCGGATACTCGTCACCTGCATCCGGTCGGCGGTCACGCGCCAGACGTTGCGCGTGCCAAGCGTGTCGGCGAGGGCGCCGATGGGAATGACGGTGGCGAGCGTGTTCAGCGCGGCGATGTCGACGAACGCGAGCAGCGAATCGAGCGCCTGGGGTGTGAAGTGGCTCCACAGGACACGCATCCCCTGCCGCGCGATCCATCCCGAGACCGCGACCGAATCGTCCGGGCCGACGCCGGCGCGTGGACGCGGCAGGATCACCGGCGCTGTGCCTGGCGGCGGCGTGAGCCGGGGCGGATGCACCGCGACGGTTTGGGGCCCGGCGGCGAGGCGCAACGGGATCGTTCGCGAGGCGGCATGGACGTGCGCCCATTCCGCGGGACGGCGCGTCCAGCGCGCGAGCTCTACCAGGAAGTCGTGCGTTCCCGCGTCCTCGCCGGCGGCGCCGAGCAGGTTGCGGCTCGCCACGACGACGAGCCCATCCTCGACGCGGGTCGCCGCGACCAGCGGACTCGACGGCGCGCGGGCGAGCACCTGGCTCCCGTCGCGAACCTGGAGCGCGTGACTGTGACCCGCGGGAAACGGCGCAAACCCGGCGTTGTCCACCGCGGAGTGCGGCAGCGGCGAGGCAGAGGCCGCGATCAGCTCGGAGCCAATGGTGATTCCGACACCCTGGGACGCGAGCCACTGATTCATCACCCAGCGGTCGGAAGTCCCATCCGCGTTTTGTCCGCGCGGCGCGGGGGCATCGCTGGTATAGCCCAGCACCACGACGCCGTCACGGCCGCGGATCCATTCGTTGAGGATCGCGAGATCGCCGATCGTGAGCGCATCCGACGGCGCTTGCGGCTCGCGCCCGCCGAGGATGAGGACGCTGCGGTAGTGTTGGAGATCGGCGCGCGTGAGGTGCGGATAGAATCGCCGATACTCGACGTGATAGCCCGCCTCTTTCCAGGGCTCGGCCGTATTGTCGAGCATGATCGGATCGGCGAGCGACAGATCGACGACGAGGAGCCGCCGCGCCTCGGTCTGGCACGCTGCGGCCAGCAGCAGCAGTGGAAGGTAGAGGCGTTTCACCGCGCGGGGGGCGCTTCGACCAGACGGTTGTATTTGCGCAACGCCGCGCGCAGCCGGTCATGCGGCAGCGCGTAGACGCGCAGGCCATCCGCGCCGGTCATCGTTTGCGCCGCCACCATGGCGTTGACGATCGCCTCTTCCGTCGCCTGCACCGTCGCCTCGAACAACGGTGTGATCCGTTCATTGGGGAGCATCGTCACGGTGACATTGGCGTCGGGCTTTGCCGCTCCGGGATTCGCGGTCGAGAATGCCACGAAGATATCGCCGGACGTATTCCCTCCCAGACCGCCCAGCCGCCCGACGCCGAGCGACGCGCGTTTGGCGACGCGCTTGAGCTGATGCGGCAGCAGCGGAGCGTCAGTCGCGATGACGATGATGATCGATCCCTGGTCGGCTTTTGCGCAGCGGCGGCCTTCGATACTCGCACCCGGAATCGAATCGTAGCAGGGCAGCAGATCGGGAATCTCCTGGCCGATGGGAACGCCGGCAATCGACAGCCGCGCCCGCGAGCCGTAGTTGCATTGCACCAGCACGCCGACGGTATACGCGCCGCGGTCGGCCGGGAGCCGGCGGGAGGAAGTCCCGATGCCTCCCTTGAATTGATTGCAAATCATTCCCGTGCCGCCGCCGACGTTGCCCTCGGCCACCGGACCGCTACGCGCGCTGTCGAGCGCGGCGAAGGCGTGCTGCTTGGTGACGTGAAATCCGTTGATGTCGTTCAGCGATCCATCCCAGGTCTCCGCGACGACCGGCAGCGACCAGTCGAACTCGAATCCTTTCTTGACGAGCCATTCGATCACCGCGTCGCGCACGATGCCGACGCTATGCGTATTCGTGATCATCACCGGTCCGGCGAGAAACCCCGATTCCTCGAGCCAGGTGGTCCCCGTCATCTCGCCATTGCCGTTCAGCGTGAACCAGCCGCCGAACACGGGGTCGCCGTTCGCCGCGCCGCGCGGGAAGACGGCGGTGACGCCGGTGCGCACCGGGCCCTGACCGACGACGAGTTTCCCCTGTCCGGAGACGATCGTGGCATGGCCGACGGTGACACCTGACACGTCGGTGATGGCGTTGAGCGGGCCGGGAGTGCCGTCGAACGGGACGCCGAGCGCGCGCGCGCGAGGCCGTGACTGCGCGGCGAGAGGATCGATCGCTACCGCGAGTAGCAGTCCGAAACGGAGCATGGTGCGCATCGTCACGATTCTGTGTGGTTCCATCGGCTCAAGCAACTCTGTGAGTGGTTTGCACGTCCAAACATGAACAAGAGGTCGCACCGATTTCAACCAAGCGCCGTCGCGCACCGCATTCCTGGGAGGTGGATATGAAGACGGCTCTTACCCTTCTCGCAGTCGCCACCGCTGTCATCGCGCCTAACTCCTACTCGGCGCAATCAGGCGCAGATCCCGTCGCCACGGTCGTTCGATCGAGCATTCAAGAGTCCGAAGGTGAGCTCAGCAGCGCCGTGCAGCTTCACCTGGACAAGGGCGATGCGTTGAGCAGCCAGCTGCGCTTCACCGCGGCCGCCCGGGAATATCAAAAGGCAGCCGATGTCGCTCGCGGCGAAGGACATCTGCCCAGCTGGACGTCCTGGAAGCTTGCGAATGCCCATTTCAACGACGACAACCTGACGGCCGCGGCGGCGGCGCTGGACCGGCTCGCCGACGAAGCGTCGATGGTGGGCGACCTTCCGACCGAGGCGCTCGCGATCTACAACTCGGCATGGTTGTACGGGAAGGCGGGGCGCAGGATCGAAACCGCCACACGAGTCACCCGGCTCAAGGGGTTGCTGCGCTCCCGCTACATGCCGGTCGCCATCCGCGACGATCTGCTCGGCCGGATTCAGGCGCCCAGCGAAGTCGCCGCGTTCTAAGACACGACGGCGTAGGGCAGCAGCGCCTGCCGCATTTCCGCCGCCGACTGCCACCGAGCCTCGCGCGCTTTCGACAACGATTTCATGACGGTGTCGCTGAGCGCGCGGGGCACGTCGCGGCGCAGCTTGCGCAGATCGGGCGCCGGCGCATGCTGCTGCATGTCCAGCACCGCGGCGGCGCTCGCCGCTGAGAAGGGCGGCCGGCCGGCAATGGCTTCGAACAGCACGACGCCGAGGGAATACAGATCGGTGCGGCCGTCGATCTCAGTCGAGCCGCTGGCCTGCTCGGGACTCATGTACTCTTCCGTCCCAACGACGAAACCGCTGCGCGTGACGCGATCCTCTCCCGAGCTCGCGATCGCGCGCGCGATGCCGAAATCCACCAGCATCGCGGCGCCATCCGGCTCGGACAGGACGATGTTGTCCGGCTTGATGTCGCGATGCGCGAGCCCGCGCTCGTGCGCGTGGCCCAGCGCGTCGAGCACCTCGGTCGCGATGCGAACGGCGCGGTCGATGGGCAGCGTTCCCGTGCGTCGCAACGCGCTCCGCAGCGTTTCACCGGCGACGAACGGCATCACGAACCACAGCAAATAATCGGTCTCACCGGAATCGAGCAGCGGCGCGATGTGCGGATGATCGAGCTGCGAGGCGTAACGGATTTCACGCAGAAACCGGTCGGCCGCGACCGAGACGGCGAGCTCGGGATGCAGGACCTTGATCGCGACCTTCCCGCCCTGCGGGTCGAACGCGCCGAACAAGGTGGCGTTGCCGCCCCGCCCGATGGCGGTGATGACGTTGTAGCGCGCGCCGAGCGCTTCTTGCACGCGCTTGATGAGATCGCGGGCCACGCCGGAATAGGCGGCGTGGTGCGTTAAAGCGGAAGGGCTACGGGCTCGGGATGCGAGAAAAGGTGAGGTTGTCGAAGCGGGTCAGCGTACTTCCAATGCCTGCGAATCGCACGGCGGCGACTCCGCTCTGATTGATGCACAGCGACTGCGCCTGCGGCGTGGCCTTCGCGGTGATGCGGCTCAGCACGCTGCCATCGCTCGCGAGGCCCTCGAGGAACGCGGCGTCGGGCACGGGGCCGAGCAACGGCGGCGGCCCGACGATTGGACGGGCATCGATGCACACGCGGGCGACCGGGACCGTGAATCGCGCGACCACCATCCCGGACAGCGCGCTGAAAGCCGGCGCCGTCCCCTGCGGGCACAGGCTCACCGTGTTGTTCGAGCCATCGAGCGAATTCGCGTAGACCGCGGTCCCCGGACACAAAGCTCCCAGGACCCCACTCGTCCGGGACAGGGTGACGCCGATGCGCGAGTACGCGTTGTTGATGACGGCGCCCGGAGCAATCGGCACCTGGTCGGGATTGGTTTCGAAGTTGAGCATGCCGCCCACGGGCAGTGCCCAGGCGAAGCGACTGAAGCCGTCGGTGCTGCCACCCGAGCCGAGATCGAATGCAACGCTCGTCGCGCTCGCATACAGCGGCCGCGGACCGACCAGCTTCAGGAGCGCCCGACCGATCGTTTCGATGAACGTATCGTCGTGATTCGGATCGCACGCGAGGAAGGGAGCCGACACGTTCTGGAGCGCCTGCGTGAGGGTGTTGCCTCCCCCCAGGTCGTCGAAGCGGTAGATCTGGAGGAGGTCCAAAACCGCGTGGCTCTCCTGCATCGCGTTCACAGGCGGGCAGATCCCGACGGTCACATTGCTGTTGAATGTGAAGTGTCCCAGGTCGCCGGTGCCGCTGGTGGGAGACGCGCGGAACTCATAGCAGGCGTTTTGCGTCGTCGTGCCGGCGTACTGGTTGAGCAGTCCCGGGATGCAGACGTTGCCCGCGGCATTATCGACGGATTGAATCGCGATCGCCACGCCTTCCGACACCGCGCCCGCGGGCACGAGCAGGCCCGCACGGCCGCTCGCCGTGACGATCGTGGTGCTCACCCCCGGCTGCGCGACCCCCTCACCACAGTCGCTGACGCCCGGATCACACAGCGAGCCGACGCCGACGAAGAACTTGATCGGCAGCGTGCGATCGTCGAGCAGCGGGATGTACTCGTCGCTGTTGACGTTCTTGAGCTCCCGGCCGTTGTCCACGACGTCCATATCGGCGAGTCCCAGCTGGTGCGCGCCGACACTGACGGCGAGACGGTAGGTGCAGGCTGTGTCGAGATAGTCGTCCGCGGTGTGCCAGTTCGCCTGGTATTGCCCGTTACCAACCTCCACGTCGAGGATCGAGCGGATCACGTTCCCGGTACACAGGTTCGTGATCGTGATGATGGGCGCGAGCTGGCTGGAAAAGGTTTGCCCGTCGGGTGCCTGTTGCTTGACGACGGGGGGCAGCCAATAGAAGAAGGGGTTGCCGTGATGATTGCCGTCTTCGATGACGAAGCTCGGCCCCGGAGGAAGCGTACGATCATTGCGGCAGGCCACCGCCAGCGCGGCCAGCAGAACAAAAGCCAGTGTTTTCATCCACTGTGGCATGTTATCAATTGTCGTACCACGAATTGACGGAAAACGACGACAGTTGCAGCGGAAATCGTGAGGGAATTTCGGCGCGGGGACGGCATCTCCATCCAAAGGATGAGGCGCCCGGACTACAAGCCGCCGGCTCAGGTGTGGCGGAGTGTCACGAGCCGGGACGAGCGAGCGCTTGGAAGCCCGGTTCCTTTTGCAGGTCCCACCACCACCAGAAGATGTCCCCGCCCACGCGGAAGGAGTGCTCGGGGTTGGCCGCGACGTACCGCTGGAGCAAACGGATCGCTTCGTCCTTGTCGCCGAGCAGCGTCTGCACGAACGCCTCCATGGCGACGAGGTCGTGCTCGGGATCGAGCTCGGGCGTGCCGCGCGAGCGCACGCTGACGGCGCGCGCGCTGTCCCTGAGTCCGGCGCGCGCGATGATCGCCGCGACCAGCATCTGATTGCGCAGGTGCAGAATCGCCCGCTGTGGCGGCGGTGCGACAGAGTCGATACCCGCCAGCACCGCCCAGGCGCGCGGCACATCGGGCGCCTCGAGCCGCGTCATCAGATAGAGCTGGCATTGGAGAAATCGGAAGTCGCGCGGAAACCGCCGCATCCCTTCCTGACACCAGCGCTGCGCCTGCCGCTGCTGATCCATGTCGTAGGATGTGTGGAACAGTCGAGTCAGAATATCGGCGGCGTTGCTCAGATAGGCGTCTTCCTCGTACGCGCGCCGCGCGGCGAGCGCCGCCCCCTGCAGATCCTTCGTCTGATAATAGAGACTGCTGAGCGTGGCGTACGCCCCCGCCGACGTGGGATCGATCGTGGTCGCGCGCTCGAGATCGGCGCGCGCATCGTTCAGCAGCTGCGACGCCTGCTGCGGGTCCGGGGGCCGCGCCAGCTGCCATTTCCGATATCGGAGCGTGCCGCGCAGCTCGAGCGCGTGCGGGTCGTCCGGAACGAGCGCCAGCGCCCGCCCGGCGTGCCCGAGGCCTTCATCAACGAGGTCCGCTGAACGCGTCAGCCGGACCCGCCGCTCCACGAGCTGCCCCCGCAGGATGATCGGATCGTCCCAGCGCGGATCGGCGGCTTCGGCTCGGGCGAGCGTCGAGTCGGCGCGCCGGAACAGCGCGACGGCCGTATCCATTTTCGCGCGGCCCACCGCCGCTTCCGCGTCTTTGCGGTAGCGCTCGGCCTGCTGCACGAGCGTCCACGCCTCGATGTTGCTCGTGCCGGCGCGCTCTTCGCGAAGCCGCACTTCTTCTCCCAGCCGCTCGCGCAGCACGCGCGCGACCTCGCCCGCCAGTGTGTCCCGAATGCCGAGCGGATTTGCGGACGGCTGCTCGACCGTGGCGCGGCGCAGCAGATCCGCGCCGCTCGCGCCATCCACCAGCCGAATCGTGACGCGGACGCGGTCCCGCACCGGCTCGACGCTGCCCTCGACGATCGTGCCGGCGCCCAGCGCGCGCGCGATGCTGTCGCGCGGCAAATCGGAGCGCCGGTATGGAATGACGCCGTTGCGGGAAATCACGTCGAGTGTACGCACCTGCGATAACTGATCGATCAATCCTTCCGTCAGTCCATCGGCGAGCACACCCAGGGACGTGTCGGGGCTCAGATCCTGGAAGTACAGCACGGCGACTCGGCGGACATCCATCGACGTGGTCGCCAACCCCGGTGATCGCGTACGCCGCCCCAAGAGCACCCATGCCGCCGCGGCCAGCACGAGCACAGCGGCGACGATCAGGGGCACCGGTCTGCGCCACGGCGCATCGCGCCGTCGTGCTGCCGTGACGCGCGAGATCCGGCCCGTACTCGCCTTGGCGAGCGCCTTGGAGAACTCCTCCGCCGTTTGAAAACGGTCCGGCGGCACTTTTTCGAGCGCGCGCTCGATTGCTTTTTCCAGGTCGTCCGGAATCGCGCCGCGGACGACTTTCAGCCGCGGCACCGCATCGAGCGAATGGCGCGCCATCACCGCCTGCGCGTTGGGTCCGGTGAACGGGGGCTGGCCGGCGAGCGTCTCGTACAGCACGCACGCGAGACTGTAAATGTCGGCGCGGCCGTCGACGTGCTTCGATCCCGCGACCTGCTCGGGGGGCATATAGGCCGGTGTCCCGATCGCCAGTCCCGTATGCGTCAGGCTTTCTCCGCCGGCCATGCTGATCGCGCGCGCGATCCCGAAATCGGTGACGACGGCGTGACCGCCGGACAGCATGATGTTCTCGGGCTTGATGTCGCGGTGCACGACGTCGTGCTGGTGCGCGTACGTCAGCGCGTCGGCGACTTCCCGCGCGATCTGCAGCGCGTCATCGAGGGGCAGTTGCGGCTCGCGCACCAGCCGGTCGCGCAGCGACTCGCCCTCGACGAACGGCATGACGTAGAACAGCCGGCCGGCGGCTTCGCCGGAATCGTACACGGGGAGAATGTTGGGGTGCTGCAGCCGCGCGGCGAGCTTGATCTCCCGCAGGAAACGGTCGTGGCCCACGGCCACCGCGATCTCGGGCCGCAGCGTTTTCAGCGCCACGAAGCGCTCGTGTTTCACGTCCCGCGCCAGGTAGACGAGGGACATGCCCCCTCGGCCCAGCTCCCGGTCGACGATGTAATCACCGGCGAGCGCCGCGTTCAACTCTGCAAAGGGATCGCTGGCCACCGAATCACACAATAGCGATGCGTGTCGTGGAAAAGGAAGGGCGGCTCACGTCGAGCCGCCCTTCGCCGCTCGCGTCGTGCGGCGCTTACGGAACCGGCGTGTTGACGGTGATGTAGTTCAGCGTGCCGTCCGTGTACTCCGCCGCCGCGGTGCCGGAGCGCAGATAGTAGAGGCGGCCGGAAATCGGCTCGTAGCGAACGTTGGTGATCTCACCCGGTCCGCTCGTCAGCTCTTCATTGACGTCGCCGTTCAGGCTGAAGCGCCGGATCGTCCCCCCCAGATCGCCAAAGTACAGATACGTCCCGTCGGAGGTGAGCGACATGATGGCGCTGCTATGCGTCAAGATGCGCTCGTCGATCCCATCGTCGATGCGATGGATTTCGGCCGCGACGCCGTAGTAGATCGCCGAGCCGACCTTCGTCAACGCGCGCGAGCGGCCGAGTCCCGTGGCGAGACCCTGCGGAACGTCATACGCGCCGGCGGCGAGCCGGTACAGGTTCGTCGCGTCGGGGCTGTCACTCGACCCGATGAGGTAAATGTCATCGTTGTCGTCCATGAACATGTCGTGCGCGGCGATCGCGACGTCCGTGACGGGCGTTTCAATCCACCCCACGTCGATGTCGGACACCACGCGACTCACGCGGCCCTGCTGTCCCGGCGTGACGCTGACGTAGCTCGCCAGGTAGATCCGTCCATCCGAATCGAGGACCACGGCATCCGAGTTGACCGGGTTCGTCAGCAGCGTGAAGACGCTGCCGCCGCCGTCCGGCGTCCAATGCAGCAAGGTGTTCTTGCCGCCGAACGATGTGTTATGCCCGGCCGTCTCGGTCAGGTAGGCGTCGGATCCCGCCATCCACAGACCGGTGGGATAGTTGAGCCCCCTGAGCACCGTCGTCGACGGGAACGTCTCGGTTTGGCCGGTCGCCTGGAACGTGACGCGGCCGTTGCCGAGGAAGACCGCTTCCTGCTGGTCCGTCGGCAGCGAGATGTCCGGCATGAACGGCTTCACCGTGGCGTTGGGATAATTGTTCTGCGCCGCGATTCCGCGACCTGTCGCCACCGCCGTGTTCGATCCTGCCGCAATGGTCCAGGAAATCGAAGCGACGCCGTCGCTGTTGCTGGTCGCCGTTCCCAAGATCGTCGGAGGACCTTCGATCGCCGGCACGAGGAACGTGACGTGCGCGCCCTGAACCGCGTTGCCGTCCCAGTCGGTGACTTTCACCGCGGTCGGCAACGACGTTCCAGGCGGTGCGGACCGTGACGCGTCGTCCGGATCGACGAAGTCCATCATCGCCGGCAGCGCGAACTGAAAGTCGCTGACGGTGTGGGGCGGAGTGATCGCCGCCATCGAGGAGCGCTGCGGGCCACTGCGAGTCGGGCTGGACGGCGGGCAGACGGCGGCCATGAACAGTCCCCGTCGGATCGAGGGCGTTCCCGAGGCCGGGCACGTCGCGCCGGTGCGGTCCGTCTCGCCGCCGCCGCCGACGTGGAGGACCGCGCTGCGCGTGGCCGCGATCGCGGATCGCGGCTCGAAGACGCGCGCCGCCAGGTTCTTGATGCGGTCCCACATGGTCGAGCCGATGACGTTGCAGTTGGGCGAGGCGTGGGGCAGCGCGCGAATCACCGCGCCATCCTGCTGGTGCAACGTGAGCAGCCCTTCCTGCCGGCTCTCATTGGGCGTGTGCACTTCCTCGTTCAGCACGCACAACGAGATCAGAATCGGGTTGCTGAAGACCAGCTCACCTGTGCCGCCGGGCGCGTCGAAAAACGTCGAGACGCGCAGGCAGGCGCCGACCTTCGGCAGATCGACATCGATGCCGCTGCAGACTTCGAGATTGAACGTGACATCAGTGACCGCTTGGCCGCCGAATGTCGCCGTGGTGCCGGAGGGGATATCGAATTTGAAATCCTCGCCGCCGCCCACCAGCTCGATGCCGCCGCCGCTCGCCAGATGAATCGTCTCGCTCCCGCACGGCGTGCCGTCCACGGCGCACAGCGCGCCGTTTTCGATCCGGAACTTGATGGGCAAGGTGCGGCCATCGAGCAGCGGGATGTACTCGTTGGTCTGCACGTTCTTCAAATCTTTCCCGGAGGTAACCGGATCGACGTCCGCGAAGCCGAGTAACGCCGTGCCGACCAGGACGTTGATGCGGTAGAACTTCGAAACGTTGAGCGGCGTCTCGTCCGTCTTCCAGTTCACCTGATACTGCTGATCGCTGTAGGTGATCGCCGACGGGTTGAACCGCTTCAACGGCGGCCCCGCGATGCATTGCCGGCTCAGGTCCGCCGCGGGTGGCCCCAGCTCGCAGATCTCGACCGCCGGCTTGAGATTCGGATTGGATCCAGCCGGTTCGTAGTTGGGATCGCCGTTGGGATTCTTGAAGAGCGGCGGGAGGAAAAAGAAATCGGGGTTACCGTTGTGCGCGCCGTCGGAGACGGCGTACATCGGGCCGTCTTGCGGCGGGCTCACCGAGTCGCTCTCACATCCGAAGACGAGAAGACACGCGGCGCCGGCGAGCGGCAGTCGAATGAAGCGGTGCATCGGGCTTTTACTCCTGGGTGACGACGGTACGCTGGGGGCGCGGCGCTGATTCTACCCGCACGATCCGATATCGCAAGTAGCCTGACGCACGAGATGTGTGACCGGCGTCACACAGCCGGCATTGCCAAACGCTTGGGGTTTTGATGATTCCGTGGAGGAATCACTGGCTGGAGCGCCGCACTTCCTGGAACTGCGGCAGCGTTTCGAGGCCCCGCCACCACCAGTGCAGCATGCCTCCGCGCTCAAAGGAGTGCCCTGGGTGCGTTGCCACGTAGCGGCGCAACAGCGCGATCGCTCCCTCCGTGTCCTGCATCTGCGCCCGCGCGACGGCCTCGTAACCCGGCAGATCCTGCTCCGGATCGATCGCGGGGTCGGAGGTTCGTGCTTTCGCGAACACGTGCTCGGCACTGTCGCGCCGCCCCGCGCGTCCGATCACCGCGCCGACCAGAATGCTCCGGAGCCGCGAGCGAAACGGGCGCTGCATCCCGGGCGTCGCGCTGTCGGCGCGGCTCGCATACGCCCAGGCGCGCGGCACGTCCGGCTGGGCACCGGGAATGATCATCAACCAGAGCTGGCATTCCTCCGAGCGCCAATGCCCCGGAAAGCGCCGGCCGGCTTCGTCGCACCAGCGCCGCGCTCCGGGAAAATCCGCCAGGTCGTTGGATGCCCAGAACAGGCGCTCGAGAATGCGCTCGGCGTCGACCAGGTAGGCATCTGCCTCGTACGCGGCTCGGGCTTCGAGCATCGCCGCAACGATGTCTTCGTGCGGCGGCGAGTAGTACAGCTGACTCAGCGTCGCATGCGCGCTGGCGAGTGCCGGGTCCAGGCGCACCGCCGACTCGAGGTCGGCCCGCGCGGAGTCGAGCAGCTGATCCCGGCGCGCCGGATCGGCATCGAGATTGAGACGCCAGAGCTGAAAACGAATCGAGCCGCGCAGCGCGAGTGCCGTCGGGCTCGAGGGCTGCAACGCGAGCGCGCGCGCGGCGTATCCCATTCCCGCGCGTAGCGCGCTGGCGCGCTCGTTCTTTTCGGTGAGCGCGCGCGAGGAGAGGAGCGCCGCCGAGCCGCGTTGCACGAAGGCTTCGACCCAGGCGGGATCGGCGTCGCTCGCGAGGGCCAGCAGCGAATCGGCCTGGTGTCCCGCGCGCACCGCCGTCGCCGCGTCGCCGCCGGCGAGCGCGGCCTCTCCGTGGCGGCGCACGTCGTTGGCCCGCTGCACCAGCGCCCACGCTTCGGCGTTCCGGGTGCCCGCCTGCAGCTCGCGCAGCGTCAATTCATTTCCCAGTCGAACGCGCAACAACCGTCCGGTCTCCTGAATCACGGAATCGCGGACGTGCAGGAGCTCTTTGCCGGGGAGTGTGAAACTCACGCGCTCGCCGACGTCCGCGCCGCTCGTGCCGTCCACCAGCCGCACGGTGGCGCGCACGCGATCGCCCACCGGCTCGACGCTTCCCTGCACCAGCGTGCTGGCGTGCAGCGCGCGGGCAATGCTGTCGCGTCCCACGGCGTCCTCTTTGCCGCGGAACGGCATCACGCCGTTCGCCGAAACGGTGCTGATGCCGCGGACGGTTTGCAGCTCGTTGATCAGTCCTTCGGTGAGACCGGCGGCGACGTGGCCGAGCGACGAGTCGCGGCTGAGATCGGTGAAGTACAGCACCGCGACGCGATTGGACGAGAGTCCGCCCCCTCCGATTCCGCTCGCGCTGTGTCGCGGGCCGAAAATGAGCCACGCGCCCCCGATCAGGACGACGCCGGCGACTCCCGTAAGGGCTGGAATCGAGCGCCACCACGCGCGCCGGTGCACCGGCCGCCGCGCGGCGGTCACGCGCGACACCTGCCCCGTGCTGGCCGTGGCCAGCGCCTTCATGAATTCTGCGGACGTCTGATAGCGATCGGCGGGCACTTTTTCGAGCGCGCGCTCGATGACGACTTCGAGATCGTCGGGAATGGCGTCCCGGACGATCTTGAGCCGCGGGACGGCGTCGAGCGAATGCCGCGCCATGATCGCTTGCGCCGTCGGGCCGGTGAACGGTGGCTGACCCGCGAGGGTCTCGTACAACACGCAGGCGAGGCTGTAGATGTCGCTGCGCCGGTCCACTTTCCCCGTACCGGCGGACTGTTCGGGCGGCATGTAGGCCGGCGTGCCGATCGCGAGCCCGGTTTCCGTGAGCTTGTCGCCGCCGGCGGCATCGACCGCGCGCGCGATCCCGAAGTCGGCCACGATCGCGTGACCGCCGGACAGCATGATGTTTTCGGGCTTGATGTCGCGGTGCACGACGTCATGGCTGTGCGCGTAAGAAAGCGCGTCGGCGACCTCACGCGTGATCTGCAGAGCGTCGTCGATCGGCAGCTGCGGCTCGCGCTCGAGGCGGTCCCGCAGCGATTCCCCTTCGACAAACGGCATCACGTAGTAGAGCGTGCCGCTCGCGTCGCCCGAATCGTAGACCGGGAGGATGTTGGGATGCTGCAGGCGGGCCGCGAGCTTGATCTCACGCAGAAAACGCTCGCGTCCCAGCGCAACCGCGATCTCCGGGCGCAACGTCTTCAGGGCGACAAAACGCTCGTGCTTGATGTCGCGCGCGAGATACACGAGCGCCATTCCGCCTCGGCCCAGCTCGCGATCGATGACGTAGCGATCGGCGAGCGTCGCGTTCAACTCCGCAAAGGGATCAGTCACTCGGGATAACGATAGTCCTGGCGAACTGCGTCTGCGAGCGCGCGCGCGAGTGAATCGAGTCCGGCGACCGCCCAGGGGCGGTCGAGATGCACGAGCACCCGGCCTCCACCCGCGTCCACCACGATCATCTGGATCCGTACCGAATCGTTACGCCCGGCGAGTGGGTCTACGCGACCGTAGACCGCGAGTCCCGCGCTGGTGCTGCGCGCGAGATCGAGCGCCGCGAGCTCGGGGCGCGACTGCCCGCGCCACCGCTCCCGGACGACGGCTTGCGATACGGCCTGCAGCGGCGGCACGGTACCGAGCTGCGCGGTCAATTGCTCGGCGAGCCGCACGCGCCAGCGTTCGAGCCCGTCGACGAAGATGTCGAAGGGCGCGACGGCGAAGAGCTGAGGGTTGGGCCGGTGTTCCCGTGCATAACGGACGAAGCTTACGGCGCCTGCGATGGTCAGCATGACGACGAGAACGGAGAATCGCACGAGCCATTGGCGCGAGCTGGCCATGGCCTAGCTTCGCACGGCTCTGCTGGGTTCACAAGGAGCCGCAGCCCTATTCCTTCTTATTGAGAGCCGTAAAACGCAGCAGCTCCATCTTGCTCCCGTAATGCAGGGCGGATGACAGCGGGTTGAGGACTTCGGGTTACCATGAGGCCGCATGGTAACCGTGTGCACGGTTCTTCCCCCACCTGAGCGTCCCCGCATCGATGCCGCGGGTGACGGTTGCTTCAATACGCTGCACGCAGATTCGCTTCGCGAAGCGCTGTACGTCGCGCGGCGCCGGCGCGTGGATGCCGTGGTCATCTCCGTTCATCGCTGCCACGGTGAGGCGCTTCCCGGCGTCGCGCGCTTCGTGCGCGAATTTCCCGCGATCCCCGCGGTCGCGCTCGTCTCGCGTCACGATCGCGAAGCCACCGAGACCCTCCTGCGCCTCGGCGCGACGGGCGTGCGCAATGCCGTCGATTGTACCGAGCCGGAGGGATGGCGACGGCTGCGCGATCTGGTGGGACATCCCGCGTCGCCGGTCGCCGCGCAGGTCCTGGCGCGCCTCATTCCGGCGCTGGGGAATTGCTCGGAAGAGTCGCAGCTCTTCTTCGAAGCGGTGGCGCGGCTCGCTCCCGCGCTCACGACCGTGCGCGGCCTCGCCCGGCACCTGCGGGTGCGGCCGAGCACGCTGATGTCGCGCTTTCATCGCGCGGGCGTGCCGTCGCCCAAGAGCTACCTCGCCGGGATGCGCCTGCTGCACGCGGCGTTTCTCTTTCAGAACCCGGGGCTCGCCGTGTCGGATGTCGCCTACCGCATGGATTATTCGTCGCCGCAGAGCTTCGGCCGGCACCTGCGCGCAATGCTGGGAGTCACTGCCGGAGAATTCCGGCGCCGTTTTCCATTCGACGTCGCGCTGACGCGCTATGTCGATCTCCTCATCACTCCGTACCGGGAGGCCCTGCGGGCGTTTCACCCCTTCAACGCGGGGTCCTGGGACCAAGGCCCGAGCGCCGCAGTGGTCTCCCGCGCGGAGCGGCCTCAGTCGGCTGCTGGTCTGATCTGATGATCGAGCGTCGCCTGCTCTCGTCGTAGCACCGAGAAGCGCGCGATGCTGTCCCGCAGCCGTTCCGCCAGCTGCGCCAGCTGCTGCGATGTCGCGGTCAGCTCGCCCATCGACGTGATCTGCGTTTCCGTCGCCGAGGCCGTAGCATTGGCACTTTCTGAGGATGCTGTCGAGATACTGGCGACTTGCTGTAACGATTGTGCAAGCTCGGCCAGGCGCCCTGCCTGGCTGCGTGAGACCTCGGCGGTCGCGTTCACGAGGTCGCCCATCAGCTGAACTCCCTGATGCAGCTCCTGCAGCGCGCCATCCGCCTCGGCCGCGACGGCCCCGATGTCGCGCACCTTCGCCTCGCCCGACTGCATCGCCCGCGCGGCGGCGTCGATCCCCGACCGGAGGTCACTGACGAGCTCGGCGACTTCGCGCGCCGACTTCCCCGCCTCGGCCGCCAGCGTCCGGACCTC
>DATMZX010000082.1:0-18618 GCA_035573235.1 Gemmatimonadales bacterium | reverse complement strand
CACCAGGTTGTGATAGACGCACACCGCCCCGACGGTGATACCCAGGTGTCCAACACCGAGGCGTTCGAGGACTTCCTGCCGCACCGGCTGGCGCGCCTTGGCGCACAGCCGGCGCACATTGCCGGGCGTGTCGTCGCCTTGCAACGTCGTGAGGTCCATGCAGGTGATCGCGCGCAGCAGCCACGCGGCCTGCCATTCCTTCTTTACGGTGCGGCGGGTGGGGATCGTGGCGGCGCGACGCTCGACCGCGCTGCGATTGACCCGCAGCGCGCGGATGACGTCGAGATCGAGAGGCATTCCGGGATTGCGATCGTCCTTCTGCACTGGACGAACGGGAACCGTCCGGAGCCGGTCAGACAGCGCCTTCATGATGGCGGAGAATGTTGAGCGCTGCTGGAAAAGTCAACGCGATGAGGGAATACCAGCCCCATGGCGGCATGCTTCGACCGCCCACGGCTCCTCGGCCTTGCTGCATTGCTGCTCGCGCTCCGCGGCGCCGGCGAGCAGTGTGGCGATCTCCTCCCCCAGCGCCTGATAGCAGGTCGGTCCGCCGGTTTCGTTGGCCACGACCTTGCAAAATGGGAACGCCGTTTCGGTCGTCGCGGTCCAGTCGACCAGCGCTTTCACGGCGCCGAAATAGCAGGCCGGGCGATTGGGCTCGCTCGCTTTGCGACAGAGATCGGCCGTCTTCTGCGGATCACGCGCCGTATAGGACGTCGCATCGCGGCCCAGGCTCTGGAAGCACACGTCCCGAATCCGCGCCGGCGCGCGCTCGCACGACTTGGCCGCGTCGCCGATATCCCCGTGGTTCAGATTCAGCATCACCGACGTCTGCATCTGGTAACAGGCGTGCAGGTAGCGGTCCGCCATGATCGAGCAGGGATACAGCGGATCGTTCGGCTCGATCGCCTTGAAGGTCGTCGCGCTCATGTGGTGATGGCTATGCGCGGCGAGCTGCGAGGCCGGGTGATGCGGCGTCGTCGCGTTGATGATGCTCTCCATGAATGCGCCGCCGTAACACGACTCGCGGTCCCAGCCGTCGGAGAGCAGATCGCAGTCGACGAGCGCGCGCGGCAGATCGTGCCCGTGGAACATCGTCAGCCCATGGCCCATCCCGTGCACGCACTGGAACAGCACCCACCGGCTCTGGCTCGAGCCCTTGAACGGCTGGCACAGCCCCTCGACCTCGGGCTGCGTGACTTGCTGCCGTGATTCGAAATAGGCCTGAATGACGCCGTGGCGGCAGCCGGACGAGTACCCGTCCCCGCACGCCGCGAAGGTGTTCACGATATCCTGGGATTTCCCGTAGGCCTCGATGCCGATGCCGTGCGCATACTCGTGCGCATGCTCCGCCACGTCGGGGTGTGTCGTCGCGAGCTTGTCGAGCGTCGTGACCGCATCGGCGAGGCCGTGCCCGTTCAGGCGCGCGGACAGGAGCTGTGAATAGCAGGTCTGCCGATCGTCGCCCCCGCGCTTCTCACACTCGGCGCCGATGCCCGACGGCTTGGCGATCATCTTCGTCACGGCAAACCCACCCGCAACCAGGACGAGCGCCGTCACGCCGACCGTGACGTAGCGCTGTCGCGGGGCCGTCACAGCTGCGCTCCTTTGCGGCAGGCGTCGACTGCCGGCGCGAGGCCGACACGGGCGCACTCCTGCTCGCGCGCTTGGCGCGCGCCGTAGAGCGCCGCGATCTGCTCGCCGACGGCACCGTAGCATGCGGTGAGGCCGGCGGCGCTTCGGGCGGCGACGATGCCGCAGAACGTGAAGGCGTTGCCGGTGCTCGCCGTCCAGTCGACCAGGGCTTTCGCCACGCCCACGTAGCACGCCGGCTGATACTCCGCGCTGCCCAGCCCGCACAGCCTGGCCGATTCTTCGGGATCGCGCAGCGAGTAGGACGTGATGTCGCGGCCCAGGCTGCGGTAGCAATCGTCGCGCATCGGCACGACCGCGCGATCGCACGTGCGGGCGGCGGCGCCGATGTCGCCGTGATTCAAGTACAGAATGACGGCCGTCTGGATCTCGAAACAGGCGCGCAGATGGCGGTCTTCCATTTTCGAGCAGGGGTACAGCGGATCGGCCGGATCGATCGCCGTGAACGCCCCATGCCCGTGGTGCGAGTGGGCGGCGAGCTCACTGGCCGGATGATGCGGCGCGATCGCGTTCATGTCGCTTTCCATGAAGGCCCCACCATAACAGGATTCACGATCCCACGCATCGCCGAGCTGATCGCACATCGCGAGCGCCTGCGGCAGGTTGTGATCGTAGAACATCGCGAGCCCGTGCCCCATGCCATGCACGCACTGGAACAGGATCCAGCGCGTCGCGCTCGGCTCCTTGAACGGCCGGCAGAACGCTTCGATCTCGGGTGTCGTCACCTGCTGGCGCGCCTCGAAATAGCCCTGGATGAATCCGTGCCGGCATCCCGAAGCGGCGCGATCGCCGCACGCGGTGAACGTCGACACGATGTCCGGATAGCGCATGTACGCTTCGATACCGATGCCGTGCGCGTACTCGTGCGCGCGGCGCGAGACGTCACGATCGTGCTGCGACAGCGTGTCCAGAATCGCAACCGCGCCCGCGACCCCATTGCTGACCAAGCGGCTGGTGAAGAACCGCTGATAGCACGCCGCCCGCGCGTTTCCCAGGCGCAGCCTGCACCCCCTGGCCGGGCCGCCGGACACGCGAAATCCCGCAACCCCCACGATCATCAGGCAAGCGGCACCGATTGCGATCTTCTTCGAGAGCGGCATCGTCGTACTCTAATGTGCTTGCGTGCGTGCTTCCAGGTTCCTAAGCTTGGGCCGTGTCGTCACCTAGCACGTCGCGAGTGATCGTCGTGGCCGACGCGCACCTCGGCCAGGTGCCCGCCGCCGTGGGATCTGCCTTCCATTCGTTCCTGGACGCGATCCCCCAGCCCGGGGACCATCTCGTCCTGATGGGCGATCTCTTCGATTTCTGGTTCGAATACCAGAGTGTCATCCCCCGCAAGCATTTTGCCACGGTCGCGAAGCTCCAGGAGATTCGAGCCCGCGGCATTCCGATCACGTTCGTGGGGGCCAATCATGACCGCTGGGGCGGCTCCTTCTTCACCCGCGACCTCGGGATCGCCTTCTACGGCGGCGAGGCGGAGCTCGACCTGGGGGGGCATCGCGCGTTCCTCGCGCATGGGGACGGACTGACCGAGCAGCACTGGAGCGGCAAAGTGATGCACCGATTCACCCGCCATCCGCTCACGGTCGCCGTGTTTCGGGTCCTGCATCCGACCATCGGCTTCTGGATCGCCGACCTGTTCTCGCGCCATCTGGCCGACAATACGAAGGACGGCGCCGTGCTGGACCGCGCCGCCGCGGCGCAGCGGCTCTGGGCCGCCGACTTCCTGGGGCGTCATCCCGACGTCCACCTCGTGATCATGGCGCACACGCACCGCCCCGTGATCGACCGCCAGGCGGACGGCCGGAGTTACCTCAATCCCGGGGCGTTTTTGGACGGCGGGCGCTACGCGGTGATTAATAAGGAAGGGACACCCGAATTGAAGCAGTTTACAGCTGGACGACTTCAACCTGCTTGAGTTTCTCCCCCAGGAAGATCGCGCCGACCTTCCGGAAGTGCGGCTCGTCGTCCGACACGACGAAGCGATGATCGTGGCCCCCCGCTCCGTTCGACTGGAGGTCTAGCCGCTCCAGCTCGCGCGCGACCGCCGTCGCCGTCTCTTCGGCGGAATCCACCAGCTTCACCTCGGGCCCCATGACGCGCGCGAGCAGCGGCTTGAGCAACGGGTAGTGCGTGCAGCCGAGCACGAGCACGTCGACCTTCGCGCGCTGGAGCGGCTCCAAATACTCGCGCGCGATCAGCTCGGCCGCCGGATGGTCGAACCACCCTTCTTCGACGAGCGGCACGAACAACGGGCACGCCTGCCCGTGCACCCGCGCGTCGGGCCGCAGCGCTTTGATCGCGCGCTCGTAGGCGCCGCTCGCGATCGTCCCCGCGGTCCCGATCACGCCGATGACGCCGGTCCGGGTCGCGGCGACGGCCGCGCGCGCGCCGGGCTCGATCACCCCGACGACCGGGACCGGCGATTGCTCTTTCAAGTGATTGAGGGCGTGCGCCGTACTCGTGTTGCACGCCACCACGACCGCTTTCACGCCGCGCTTCAACAGGAACGCGAGAATCTCGGCGCTGTAGCGGCGCACCGTGTCGGGAGATTTGGGACCGTACGGAACGCGCGCGGTGTCGCCGAAATAGATCACCGCTTCGCGCGGCAGCCGCTCGAACAGCGCGCGCGCGACGGTCAGCCCGCCGATTCCGGAATCAAAAACCCCGAGCGGGGCTTTATTCATGAATGGGAAAAGAGACGCCGATGCCGCCCGGGTAGGCGCGGACCTTGAGATCGGGAGGGAAATCGCGCAGGTGCGCCGAGACGTACGCTTCGGCGCCGGCGAAGAGGTGGTTGAACACCCACAGCACGGCCCAGTCCTGCACCTCTTGCTTTTTCAAATCGTAATTCGCCGAGTGAATCGATTTGAAGTAATTGGCTTCCTGCTGCGCCTTCAGCGTCATCATCGCCGTCACGCCTTCCCACGCGACGAACGCGGCGCCGGTAGTGGTGCGACCGGTGACCGCCTGGCCCCAGCCAGGAATCAGGAAGGAGCGCCAGAAGGCTCCCATGGGACGGACGCTTTTATGCACCGTGTCTCGCACGGCGGTGGTGTCCTGAGCGGTTAGGCGGTTTGGCGGTGTGGCGGTTAGAAAGACCACCGCTACCCCAAACCGCCAAACCGCCCAACCGCCGAACCGCCTCATCGAGCCACCAGCACGTTCAGTCTCCCGCGCTCCAATTCCACGGTGCATTCATTCGTTCCCGGTTCCCGCAGCTCTCCATCGACATGCACCAGCAGCGGCTGCTCCGGCGCCCGCACGACCAGCTTCGCGGTCTTGACCATCGCGACTTCGCGCATCGTCGTATGCGTCCCACCGATCACGCGCGGAATCGCGAGGAGAAAGCGCGGCAACGACACGCGCCGGATGACACACACGTCCATTTTACCGTCGGTCGGATCGGCGTCGGGGGCAAACCGGTAGCTGCCGCCCGCGGTCGTCCCGTTGCAGACCTCGACCATCATCATGTACCCCCGCTCCCGAAATCCGGGCGCGGCAATGTCGAACACGGGCGGCTCGAACGTGAAGAACGTCCGCACGATGGGAACAAGATATGAAAGAAAGCCGCGAAGATGGGTCATGCGGTTGCGCGTCTGCACGACCGCCGGGCCGAACCCGAATCCCACGCTGTTGACGAACCACTCGCCCAGCACCCGGCCCGCGTCGAAGCGGCGCGACTTGGCGGTGACCAGCCGGGCGACGGCCTGGATGGGGTCGCAGCCGTACAGGCCGAGAACCTTCGCAAAGTCGTTTCCCGAGCCGACCGGCACGACGCCGAGGGCGGCGTCGGTATCGCTGCGGAGCAGGCCGTTCGCGACTTCGTGCACGGTGCCGTCGCCCCCCACGGCGATGATGTGCTTTGCGCCCTGGCTCACCGCCTCGGCGGCCAGGTCCTGGCCGTGTCCGGGGCCCTCGGTGCGGACGACGTCGACGGCCCAGCCCTGGGCGCGAAACGCGCGCGCCACGACCGACTCCGCGCGCCGCGCTGCGCCGCGTCCCGCGGCGGGGTTGATGATGACATGGGCATGAAGCACGACGGCAGACAAGATATCATCTCGTCTGCCGTGGGTGTGTCTTCGCGTCGACTACGCGGGACGATCAGGTCTGCTGGAGATAGTTCTCGTCCCAATTGACGACGAATTCGACCGAGCACCGGCCGCACATCATCCGGCTCGGTTTGCCGCGCAGCGGCACGCGGTCGCGACACGCCGGGCAGACGGCATAGTACTCACTGATCTGCACCGAGCGCGGCACGTTGCGGGGCCGCGTGACGACGGTCCATTTGCGAGGCGGAGTATTCGACATCTGCAGGAAGGCACGGACGACCGGTACGGGAGTCCCTTTCACATCAACCAGTGCTGCCAGGCCCTGCGCCTTGATCAGGCGATACCACGCACCGCGGCGCAGGTTGCAGTTGACATCGGCTTGCAAACGGGCCCAGACCATCGGTAAGACCCTCATGCGTCGAAGGGAGGGCAATAGTAAGAAGGCCCTGCCTTTTTCGGGGTGACGGGAGTCACCCGCCGGCGATTATTTCGTCGTGACGGCAGTCACTTCCCCCCAGTCGATCTCGAATTCCTGGCGGCAGCGCGCGCACTCGAGCGCGCGGACCTGTTTCTTGGGCAGGGGCGCACGCGCGCGGCAGTTGGGGCAGACGCCGTAGGTTCCCCGAAGATGCGGCGGGACTTTGCGGTTTTCCTTGGATCCTTCGGCAATTCCCCAGCGCTGCGGCGGCCGCTCTTTGAACTCGAGCCAGGCGCGCAGCACGCTCATCGGGCGCCGATTGACTTCGATGGTTGCTTGTAAGTCATCGAGTTTGAGCACGCGATACCACGCACCACGGCGGAGCTTCACCGGGACATCGGCCTGAATCCGGGCGAACATCATAGCCATCCGACGCTCCTGTGCGGAACGTGAAAGTGCCGGGCGCGGGGGCCACAATATACAAGTCGGCGCTGTCCGGAACAGTCAGGTGTTGTCCCAGCCGATCTCGAAGTGTCCGTTGCACTTGGGACAGCGCATGCTCGGCACGCGCTCGTCGATGCGCGCGCGCTCGCGGCAATTGGGGCACACGGCATAGCGCTCGCCCCAGCTCTGGGGCAGGCGCGGCGATCGCGGCGGCCGCGGGACCACCGCCCACTGCTTCGGCCGCTCCGCCTGAATGTCGAGCGATTGCCGTGGAAACGACGTCGGCTTGCCGTGCACGTCGAGCACGGCTTCCGCCGCCGTCAGTTTGACGACGCGGTACCAGGCACCGCGCCGCAGGTGGCTTGGTTCGTTGGCGCGCAGCCGCGCCCATTGTGATGTGGCCATCGCTCAGCCCGTTGATTGCGGGGCTACCAAATTTGGAATGGCGATTGGAAAGTCAACTAGTGCAAAAAGGTGCTGGCGGGAGCGTGTAGGAATCGAACCTACCGAGCCCCGGTAGGGGCCCAAACAGTTTTGAAGACTGGTCAGGCCACCAGGCCCGATCCGCTCCCTCTGGTCCGCTAGCCCTTGATGGCAATGACGTCGATTTCGACGCGGGCGTTCTTGGGAAGGCCGGCCGCCTGCACCGTCGAGCGGGCCGGTTTGTGCGCGCCGAAATGCTTCGCGTAGACCTCGTTCATCTGCGCGAAGTCGGCCATGTCGGCGAGGTATACCGTCGTCTTCACGACGCCGGCCAGTGACGTCCCCGCCGCCGCCAGCACCGCTTTCAGATTCGCGAACACCTGCTCGGTCTGCTCCGCCGTCGTCCGGCCGACCATCTCGCCGCTCTTGGGATCGAGCGCGACCTGGCCCGCCGTAAAGACGAGTGCGTCGGTGGCGATCGCCTGGCTGTAGGGACCGATCGCCTTGGGCGCTCCGTCCGTCGCAATCACGCGCATTAGAACAGGCCCTCGATGGTGCCGTCGGGATTCAAGCGGATCCGCTCGGCCGCCGGGCTCTTGCCGAGCCCCGGCATCGTCATGATGTCGCCGGCGAGCGCGACCACGAAGCCGGCGCCGGCCGACGGCAGGATGTCCCGCACATGCAACGTGAAGCCGCTCGGCGCGCCCAGCAGCGTCGCGTCGTCGGAGAACGAATACTGCGTCTTCGCCATGCACACCGGCGTTTCCCCGAGTCCGAGCTTGGTCAACAGCTCGAGCTGGCGCTCGGCGGCCGGCGCGAAACCGACGCCGCCCGCCCCATAGATCTCCCGCGCGATCGTCTCGATCTTCTCGCGAATCGGCCGGCGCTCATCGTACAGCGGCTTGAACGCCGACTTGCCGGACTTCAGCAATCCGAGCAGCGATTCCGCGACCGCGATGCCGCCTGCTCCGCCCTTCTCCCAGACGTCGCAGCGCACCACGTCGACCCCTTCGGCGGCGCCGATGGCACTCACCGCGTCGACTTCCTCGTCGCCATCGGTGATGAAGCGGTTGAGCGCCACCATCACCGGCACGCCGAACTTCTTCACGTTGCGGATATGGCGGCGCAGATTCTCCGCGCCCCGCTGCACCGCGGCGACATCGGGCGCGATCAGCTGATCCTTCTTTTTCCCGCCATGCATCTTGAGCGCGCGCACCGTCGCCACGATGATCGCGGCTTCCGGCTTGAGCCCGGCGAAGCGGCATTTGATGTCGAAGAACTTCTCCGCCCCCAGATCGGCGCCGAAGCCCGCCTCCGTGAGCACGATGTCGGCGAGCGCCAGACCGAGCTTCGTCGCCGCGACCGAATTGCAGCCGTGGGCGATGTTGCCGAACGGGCCGCAGTGCACGAGCGCGGGGCCGCCCTCGAGCGTCTGCACGAGATTCGGATTGATCGCGTCCTTGAGCAGCAGCGTCATCGCGCCTTGCGCCTTCAGGTCGCTGGCGCGCGCCGCGCTCTTGTCCGGCCGCAGCCCGAGGATGATGCGCGAAATCCGCTCCTCGAGATCCTGAATTCCCGTCGACAGCGCCAGGATCGCCATGATCTCCGAGCCGGGGATGATGACGAACCGCTCCTCGCGCATCGGGCCGCCGTTCAACCCGCCGAGCCCGACGATGATGTTGCGCAGCGCGCGATCGTTCATGTCCATCGTGCGCGGCCAGGTGATGCGACGCACGTCGAGGCCGAGCGCGTTGCCATGATGCAGGTGCGCGTCGAGCAGCGCGGAGAGCAGATTGTGCGCGCTCGCGATCGCGTGGAAATCGCCGGTGAAATGGAGATTGATGTCTTCCATCGGCACGACTTGCGCGTATCCCCCGCCCGCCGCGCCGCCCTTCACGCCGAATACCGGGCCGAGCGACGGCTCGCGGATCGCGAGGATCGCGTTCTTGCCGAGCTTCCGCAGCGCCTGCGTCACGCCGACCGTGACGGTGGACTTGCCTTCCCCGGCGGCCGTGGGATTGATGCCGGTCACCAAGACCAGGCGGCCCTTCGCGGGGCGCGACGCGAGCGCGCGCAGCGAAATCTTCGCCTTGTATTTGCCGTAGAGCTCGAGCTCGTCCTCCGCTAACCCGAGCTCCTCGGCGACGTCGCGGATCGGGCGCAGCGTCGCGGCCTGCGCGATCGCGATATCGGAAGGGACCTTGGTCATCGTTGTCATAGCGTGGAATCGATCCGCGCGCCGAAGCAGCGCCGCGCGTTGTCGGTGGTGCGCTGCGTCAGGACCGCGAGCGATTCCCCGCGCAGCGTGGCCGCCCGCTCCGCGACATCGCGCACGAAGCCGGGCTCGTTGCGCCGGCCCCGGTGCGGCACGGGCGCGAGATAGGGCGAATCGGTCTCGACTAACAGGCGGTCCGGCGGACAGGCGGACAGACGGTCGGTCCGGTTCCAGTTCTTGAATGTGATCATGCCACTGAACGAGAAATATGCATTGATGCCGAGGCCGGCGTCCCACACCTCGTCGCCGGAAGAAAAACTGTGCAATACGACGACCGGCGGCGCGTTTTCGAACCCGCGCAGGATGGCGGCCATGTCGGCATCGGATTCCCGGTTATGGACGACCACGGGCTTGCCAAGCTCGACCCCGAACGCGAGCTGCGCCTCGAACGCGGCCCGCTGCGATTCCCGCGGCGCATGCAGGTAGTGGTAGTCGAGCCCCGTTTCGCCGACGGCGACGACTTCCGGGGCCGCGAGCAGCTCGCGGACGCGCGCCGCAGTCGCCGGCGACCATTCGCGCGCTTCGTGGGGATGGACCCCTGCCGTGGCGGACAGTCCCTGCCGGCCGCGCGCGAGGGCGACGGCGCGCTCGCTGCCCGCGAGCGATTCCCCGATCGCGACGACGTGGCCGATGCCGGCCGCCCGGGCCCGGGTCAGCACGTCCTCCCGGTCGGGATCGAATGCAGCGTCGCCGAGGTGGCAATGGGTATCCACCAGGTACGGGGACGCCACGGGCCGTGTCGCTACCGCGTGGGCTGGGGCGTGCGGGGCGGGCGCGGCGGCGCGAGCGGCTGCGCGGCCGCGGCGGCGGCCGTCGCGCGCGGATCGAACGCGCGGGCGCCGCGGGCGTCTTCCCCGGGCCAGCGCTTTTCGATCCAGAGCAGCACGGGCGCCGCGATGTAAATCGACGAGAAGGTGCCCGTGAAGATGCCGAACGACATCACCCACGCGAACGGCCGGATCACCTCGCCCGCGAGCAGCAGCAGCGACAGCGTGGTCGCGATCGTCGTGCCGTGCGTCAGCACCGAGCGCGGCAGCGTCTCGTTGATCGAGAGGTTCAGAATCTCGTACAGATTCTGACGCCGGTACTTGCGCAGGTTTTCGCGCACCCGGTCGAAGATGATGATCGTGTCGTTCAGCGAATAGCCGACCACCGTCAGCACGGCGCCGACGACCACGAGGCTGACTTCCAGGTGCATCACGCTGATGAACGCGACGGTCGCGACCACGTCGTGCGCCGTGGCGATGACGGCCGCGAGGCCGAAGCGCCACTCGAACCGGACCGCCAGGTAGATCAGCGTCACGACGAAGCTCAACAGAATCGCCATGAGCGCCTTTCCCTGGAGCTCGCGGCCGACCTTGGGGCCGACCGACTGGCGCTGCGCGATGTGGTACTGGCCCGCGCCGACGCTCTGGTCGAGCGCATGCGCGACGGAATCGGCGACCGCCTGGGTGCCCGCGTCGCCCTCGGACGCTTTGTTCCCGAGTCGCGCGCGCACGACGTACGAGGTGTCGGACCCGAAGTTGTAGATGTCGGCGCCCTTCAGGCCCACGTTGTCCAGCGCCGCGCGGATCTTCGCCGTCTCCACCTGGTGCGCGACTTCGAATTGCACCGACGTCCCGCCGGTGAACTCGATGCTGTAATTGAGGCCGCGCGTCGCCAGGAAGACGGCGCCGACCAGCATGATGGCCCCCGTGAGCGAGAATGCCACGCGGCGCCATTTGATGAAGTCGTAATTCGCGTTCGCGAAGAGTCTGATCATCAGATGCTCAGGGTGACCATGTCGGGCCGCCGGTTCAGCCACATGAGGAAGAGGGTCTTCACGACGAAGATCGCGGACACCATCGAGGCGATGATGCCGATGATCAGCGTGATGGCGAAGCCCTGCACGGGTCCGGTTCCCACCGCGTACAGGATCAAGGCCGTCAGGACCGTGCTGACGTTGGAGTCGACGATCGCGTTCATCGCGTGCAGAAAGCCGTCATCGACCGCCAGCCGGAGCGATTTGCCGTGGACCAGCTCCTCACGGATGCGCTCGAAGATCAGCACGTTCGCGTCGACGGCGATGCCGATCGACAACACGAATCCGGCGAGCCCGGGCAGCGTCAGGGTGAAGCCGAACGCGGCGAGCCCGGCGAGGGTGAACAGGCAGTAGAGCGTCAGCGCGGCGACCGCGAGCGCCCCCGACATCTTGTAGTAGCCGACCATGATCACGATGACCAACAGCACCCCGACGATGCCGGCGACGATGCCGTCATGAATCGAATCGGCGCCGAGCGTCGCGCTGATCGCGCGCTCGTCGACGATCGTGAGCGGCGCCGGGAGCGCGCCGGCGCGCAGCACCAGCGCGAGGTCGCTCGCTTCCTGCAGCGGCTTGGTGCCGAGCTCGATCTGGCCGTTGGCGTTGATCTGGCTGCGGATCACGGGCGGCTGGCCCTGCACGCGCCCGTCGAGGATGATCGCCATGTAATCGCCGACGTGCCGCGCCGTCTCCTGGCCGAACTTGCGGCCGCCGCGGCGGCTCAGCTGGAACGTGACGATCGACTGGTTCGTGACCTGGTCGCGGCGCGCGTTCGCCTTCACCAGCTCTTCGCCGGTGATGATCGGCCGCGCGTCCACCGCATACAGCGCGCGATAGGCCCGCGCGCCGCGCGACTCGGAGGCGGCGCCCCAGCGCAGCTCGATGCCCCGCGGCATCTGGCTGCTGACGTCGGGACGCTGCACGAGGCTGTCGACCAGCGGCCACTGCTCTTCGGGGACCAGGAACTCCCCCGGGAGCTGGCCCTGAAACAGCAGCGACGACAATACGCCGGGCGCATTGGCGTCGACGGAATCCTCTTTCGGCTTCGTTTTGCTCGTGTCGCCGAACAGCTGCGACACCGCCGACGGCGCGCTCGGGTTGCGCGACTTGACGCCGGCGCGACGCAGCGCGGCATCCATCGCCGGGAGCGCGTCGCGGAACGTGTTCTTCATGTCCGTGATGCGGAATTCGAGGAAGGCCGTTCGCTGAATCACGCCTTTGGCGCGCGCGGGGTCTTTCTCGCCCGCGAGCTCGACGATCAGCCGGCACCGGCCCTGAATCTGGACGACCGGCTCGGTGGTGCCGAACTCGTCGATGCGCGTGCGCACGACTTTCTCGGCGCGCTGAATCGCGTCGGCGCAATCGGGGACGGGGCCCTTGCTCTGATCCACTTCGAGGGCCAGGTGGATACCGCCCTGCAGGTCGAGGCCGAGTTTGATCGGGACGCGCCGCACCGTCGTGTCCTTCATCCGGCCGCTGTCCTTGTCGGGCACACGCATCGTGACGTTGCGGGGGATGAGCGAGGCGATGCTCGCCACCACCAGCACGGCGATCAGATAGAGCCGCGAACGAATCTTCCCCATCGAGTCTCTCTACCGGTTGAGGGCCGCCCGGGCCGCCTGGCGGTCGCGCTCCAGCTGCGCCACCAACGCGTCGCGGGACGGAAACGCCTGCACTGCACGCAGGCGACGGACCCAGTCCACGTCGACTCCTTCTCCATACAGCTCGCCGTCGAAATCGAACAGATGGACTTCGAGCGTGCGACTTGCTTCTCCAAACGTCGGCCGCGGGCCCTGATTCATCATCCCGCCGTACCGCTGGTCACCGACGCTCACTCGAACCGCGTACACCCCGTCGGGCGGCAACAGCTTGCGCGTATCGGGCGACGCGAGGTTGATCGTCGGAATCCCGATCGTTCTGCCCCGCCCCGCGCCGCGGACCACCGTGCCGCGGATCCCGTACGAGCGTCCCAGCCAGCGTGCCGCCGCATCGAGATCGCCGTGCGCCAGCGCGGTCCGGATCAACGTCGACGAGATCGGCTGGCCGTTGTCTTTGACCGCGTCGACGACCGCCATCCCGAATCCCTGCTGCTGCGCGAGCCGGCGCACCAGCTCGACGTCGCCCGCGCGCCCGCGCCCAAAGCCATGGTCGTATCCCATCACGAGCTCGCGCATCGCGTACGTATCACGAAGCCGGCCCACGAACGCTTCGGCGTCGAGCTGCGCGACCGCCGGCGTGAAGGGCATGAGCACGAACTGCTCGATCCCCTGCGCCGCCACGAGCGCCCGCTTTTCCTCCGGCAGCGTCAACAGCTTCGGCGCCGCCGCCGGATTCACCACCGCGAGCGGATGCGGCTCGAACGTCACGAGCACGCTGGTGAGTCCGCCCGCGCGCGCCCGGCGTGTCACCTCCGCGAGCACCGCATGATGGCCGCGGTGCACGCCATCGAAGGTACCCATGGTGACCACCGCGCCGCGAGTCGACATCAGTCCGCCGCCACGACGACGCGGGGCTTGAGCAGCTCGCCCACGGGCTCCGCCACCGCCAGCAGCTCGTCGCCGTCGAACAGCGCTACCGGCTGCCGGGTATCGGCCACCGGTTCACTTTTCAACGGTCGCCCATGCAGCACGGCGTCGCGCTCCTTCTTATCTACCTCGCGGCGCGGCATGTGCGCGACCAGGATGCTCGCATCCCGCACGGCCTGCCGCGTCACCCCATCCGGCGCGACGGCATCTTCCAGCCGGAGCGGCCCCACCGCCGTGCGCCGCAGCGCCGCCAGATGCGCCCCGCAGCCCAGCGCCGCGCCGATGTCGCGCGCGAGCGACCGGATGTACGTGCCGGCGCTCACGACCGCGCGGAACTGCAGATCGGGCGGCGTCGCTTCGACGATCTCGAGCTCGCGGATGTCGACCGCGCGCGGCTCCAGCGCCACCGTCTCTCCACGACGCGCGCGCCGGTAGGCGCGCTCGCCCGCGACTTTCACCGCCGAGTACGCCGGCGGCGTCTGCTCGTACGTCCCGCGAAACCGGCCGACGACGTCGGCGAGGTGCGCCGGCGTGATGCCGGTCCACGGGGCCGTCGCCACCACCTGCCCGGTCAGATCGTCCGTGTCCGTCGTGACGCCCAGGCGAATGACGCCGTCGTACGCCTTGGCCCACTCGGCCGCGAACGGCGCCAACCGCGTCGCCCGTCCCACGAGGAGCACGAGCAATCCCTTCGCGAACGGATCCAGCGTCCCCAGATGCCCGATGCGCTTTTCGTCCAGCGCGCGGCGGGCCATGTCCACGATATCGTGCGACGTGGGGCCGGCCGGCTTCGCGACCAGCACCAGCCCGCCGTTGTTCAGTCGTCGGACTCCTTCAGCTCCTTCAGCACGCGATCGATGCGCTGCGCATGCTCGATCCCGCGGTCCAGATGGAAGTGCAGCTCGGGACTCGTGCGCAGGGGCAGCTCGTGCGCGAGCTGCGCGCGCAGGTAGCGCGCCGCGCTCGCGAGTCCCTCGAGCGACTTCGCCTTCTCTTCCTCGGTGCCCATCACGCTCACGCGCACGTTCGCATGCGACAGATCGGGCGAGACTTCGACGCCGATCACCGTCACGAAGCCGATCCGCGGATCGCGCACCTCGCTCGTCAGCCAGGCCCCGACATGCTGCCGGATCAGCTCGCTGACGCGCTCGGGCCGATGACTCGGTCGTTTCATCTCAGAGATAGCTCGTGCTGGTGTCCACGATCCGCGCGCCATCCGCGCCGGCCACCAAGTTGTCCGCTTCGCGCAGCACGCTCTCGGCGTGACGCCGGTCGGTGCTGACGACGGCCGCGGTCAGCTCGGCCCGCTGCCACAGATCGTGATGCGCCGTTTCGGCGACCGACACGTTGAAGCGGTTGTGCATCCGATCCTTGAGACTCTTCACGATCGTCCGCTTATCCTTGAGCGACTGGCATGCCGGGAGGTGCAGCTCCCAGGACATCACGCCCACGATCACGACTCAGTAGCGCTCAGCGACCGCGCGATCTCCTCGATGCGATACGACTCGATCAAGTCGCCTACTTTGATGTCGTTGAAATTCTCGACGCCGATGCCGCACTCGAACCCTTCGCGGACTTCGCGCACGTCGTCCTTGAAGCGCTTGAGCGACGCCAGCGTGCCGTCGTAGGCTTCGACGCCGTTGCGAATCACGCGGACGCGCCCCGTGCGCGGGATGACCCCGCTGCGCACGAAGCAGCCCGCGATCGTGCCGATCTTGGCGATCTTGAAGATCTGCCGCACCTCGGCCTCGCCCAGCACCACTTCCTTCTTCTCGGGCGCGAGCAGGCCTTCCATCGCCAGCTTCACCTCTTCGACGGCCTCGTAGATGATGCGGTAGGTCCGGATCTCCACGCGCTCGCGGTCGGCTGCGGCGCGCGCGTTCGAATCGGGACGCACGTGGAAGCCGACGATGATCGCGCCCGACGCGCGCGCGAGCAGCACGTCGGATTCCGTGATCGCGCCGACGCCGCGGTGGACGACCTCGACCTTCACTTCCGGCGTCGAGAGTTGCGCCAGCGCGTCGGCCAGCGCTTCGGCCGGGCCGCCCTGGTCGGCCTTGATGATGATCCGCAACGTGGCGACGCCGCCGGCGGCCGCTTCGGCCATGAAGTCTTCCAGCGTCTTCACCCGGCCGGTGCGGCGGTGCTGCGCTTCGCGCTCGAGACGCTGGCGCTTCTGCGCGATGTCCCGCGCGGCCGCCGCGTCGTCCATGGCGAGGAAGCTGTCGCCCGCCTCCGGCACGCCCTCGAAACCGAGGATCTGGACCGGCGTGGACGGGCCGACTTCGCTTTCGGTGCCGCCGCGCTCGTCGTACATCGCGCGCACGCGCCCCGAGTACTGGCCGCAGATGAAGTCGTCGCCGACCTTCAGCGTGCCGTTCTGGACGAGGATCGTGGCGATCGCGCCCTTGCCGGGATCGAGCGTCGCTTCGAGCACCGACCCCTGGGCCTTGCGGTCGGGATTGGCCTTGAGATCGAGCAGCTCGGCCTGGAGCAGAATCTGGTCCAGCAGCGCGTCGACGTTGGTGCCCTTCTTCGCCGAGATCGGTGTCATCAACGTCGTGCCGCCGAATTCCTCGAGCACGACCCCGTGCGCCAGCAGATCCTGTTTCACTTTCTGCACGTTGGCCGTCGGCAGATCGATCTTGTTGATCGCGACGACCAGCGGCACGCCGGCGTTCTTGGCGTGCGAAATCGCTTCGACCGTCTGCGGCATGATCGCGTCATCGGCGGCGACGACGAGCACGACGAGATCGGTCACCTGCGCCCCGCGGGCGCGCATCGCGGTGAACGCCTCGTGGCCCGGCGTGTCGAGGAACGTGATCTTGCGGCCGTCCTTCAGCGTGACCTGATACGCGCCGATGTGCTGCGTGATGCCGCCCGCTTCACCCGCGACGACGTTGGCTTTGCGGACGTAGTCGAGCAGCGACGTTTTGCCGTGGTCGACGTGACCCATGATCGTGACGACCGGCGGCCGAGGCTTCAGGGTCTCCTCGGCGTCCTGCGTCTCTTCGGTTTGGGTGGTGGCGTACTCCTCTTCGCGCACCGCCTGGAAGCTGAACGCGGACGCGATCAGCTCGATCATGTCGAAGTCGAGCCGCTGGTTGATCGTGACCATCTGCCCGAGCTCCTTGAAGGCAAAGGTGACGATCTGGGTCGGCGGGACTTTCAGGGTGTTCGCGAGCTCGGAGACCGTGATGAACTCGGTCACGCGCACCAGCGTCTTCTCGCGCTCGCGCTCCTCACGACGCCGCTCCTCCTGCGTCTCGCGGAACGTGGGGCCTTCCTCGCGCCGATGGACGCCCTTCTTGCCGACGGGCGCCTTCAGCGACGCGAGCGTGCGCGAGATGTTCTGCGCGACCGCTTCCTGATCGACCAGCGATTTCTTGCCTTTCTTCCGTTTCTTGCCCTTCTCGCGGCGGCGCTCGTCGAGCGGCGGCGCGCCGGGCGCGGCGGACGCGACGGGACGGGGCGGCACCGTCGTTCCGGGGCCGGACGGCGTGCCCCGCGCCACCGGCACGGGACGCGGCCGCACGGGCGTCGGAATGAACGGCCGCGGGGGCGGCGGTGAAGCGGCGGCGGGCGGCGGCGAGAAAATCGGCGGCGAAGCGGCGGCGGGGGCCTGTGGAGGCTCCAGCACGTCGGCCTGGGTTGTCGCCGTGGGTGCGAGATCCTTGAACAACGCCGCGGCGCGCTCTTCGAGCGACGGCGCGGCCTTTTCTTCTTCCTGCTCGCGTGCCGCGGTTTCGAGCGCGAGCCGCGCGCGATCGGCTTCCGCGGCTTCGGCGGCAGCACGCTCGGCTTCGGCGGCGTCGGCGGCCGCGACTTCGGCGGCGGTGCGGCGGCGGCGCTTGGGACGGGCTTCGGTCACGGGCTCAGGGGCCGGCTCGACGGCTTTGGCCGCCGCCGCGCGGCGGCGCTTGGGCGCCGCGGCGGGCGTTTTCTGCTTGCGCTTGTCGCGCTCCCAGCGCGCCCGCATCAGCGACACCTGCTCGTCCTTGAGCGGTGTCAGATGACTGCGCACGAAGATGTCCATCTCCTTGAGCATGCCCATCAGCTGCTCGCTGGAGATGCCGAACTCAGCCGCTAAATCATGGATCCGCGTCGTTGCCACTGAACTCCTCGCTATCGGCGAAAACCGCTATCGGCTATCCGCTATCCGCTATCAGGCCGCGTGCCAACGCTGGGTCGCTCACACCGACTGCCTGCACCGGCGGTTTTCCCAACCCCGCCCCCAGCGCATTCGCATCCGGTCCGCGCAGCACCGGCACCCGCTTCGCTTCCGCAAGTCGAACCACTTTCTCGACCGTGCGCGGGCTGGCATCGGCGGCCAGCACCACGCACGCCACTTTCCCTCGCTGCAGCCCAGCTCGCACTCCCGCCACACCGATCACCACGTTGCCTGCCCGTACCCCGAGGCCCAGCAGCCGGGTGAGCTTCGTGCTCACGTGGCGGTCTTGCCCGCTTCTTCCTCTTCGCCGCCGTCCTCGGTCATCTCGTTGAGGAACGACATCATCTTCTCGGCGAGATCAGGCGTCATCCCGGGAATCTGATCGACCTCTTCACGCTCGAGATCGAGAATGTCCTGGAGCGTCTTCTTCCCGGCCTGCTCGAGCACCGCCACCAGCTCGGGCGACAGCCCCTTCATCTCGGTCAGCGCGACCTGCGTGACCGACTGATCCGTGGGCGGGAGCGGCGCGAACAACGGACCTTCACCGCCGCGCTCCAGCCATTCCCGGCTCGAGTAGAGATCGACTTTCCAGCCCGTCAGCTCCGAGGCGAGCCGCACGTTCTGGCCGTTGCGGCCGATCGCGAGCGACAGCTGATCCTCGTCCACGATCGCCTGAATCGTTTTCGATTCGGGATCGGAGAACACGCGCGCCACCCGCGCCGGCGCGAGCGACAGCTTGGCGAAGCGCTCGGGGTCCGACGACCACGGGACGATGTCGATGCGCTCGCCGTTCAGCTCGTTCACCACCGCCTGGACGCGCGACCCCTTCAAGCCCACGCAGGCACCGACCGGATCG
>DATMZX010000081.1:0-2243 GCA_035573235.1 Gemmatimonadales bacterium | reverse complement strand
GGAGAAATGTCCATCGCGCGTCGCGCCACGCTGCTTCGCTGGGGCGCGTGCCCCTTGCCGCGCGCCCAACGCGCAGCGGCAACCCAAGGATGCGCGCCGACTCGCGCACGTGAGCTACGGCGCGTTGCGCCGCGGATCCGGTGCGATGATCGAACACGGCGACCGCACCGACGCGCTCGGGCACCGTGCTGGCGATGGCGTCGAGCAACGTCATCGAGTCCAAACCACCTGACACGGCGACCACGACTCGCGGGAACGGTGACAGCGTGCGCCTCACTTCGTCACAAACCCGGCGGGTGATGCTCATGTCTCGTAAGCTACGGTAGGCCGCCGGTAACGACAGCGGCTCGCCGGATTCCAATGGGGCCGCGTACTGGCCCGACTTGCGCTGAAGGCGTACATTCTCGGAGTCGTCGTTGGACCGCCATCCATAAAGGACACGTCGTGATTACGAACGGAGTACTCGGGGTCCTCTGGACCGCCCTCGGCCTTGGCTGCTTCTACATCGGGCTCACCTGGATCAACGCCCTGCTTGGACATTTCCTCACGCCGATGTTCCTGCTCACCGCGTCGCGATTTCTCAATCCGGAGCAACCGGAAGCGGACGCGGAGCACCAGCCCGCGAGCTGACGCGCTCCGTTAGGACATCCGCGCCGCATGCGCGGGCGTGTTCCACACCAGGGAAAGTGGCGATGGAGGTGACGTGCAACCTGAACCCTTGCCGTGAAGGTGTGATCGCGATTTGACGTGCGGGTCGCGACGTCCTTCCAGGAGCTGATATGGGTCTGATTGTCCTGCTGATCATCGTCGTCGTGCTGGGCTTCTGGTTCATGAGCGCCTACAACGGGTTGATTGCGCTCAAGAACCAGGTCTTCAACGCCTGGAAGCAGATCGACGTCCAGCTCAAGCGGCGCCACGATCTCATCCCGAACCTGGTCGAGACCGTCAAAGGCGCGATGAACTTCGAGCGCGAGACGCTCGAGGCCGTGGTCTCGGCGCGCACCAAGGCGATGGCCGTGCAAGGGCCGTCTGCCGGCGCGGCGCCGTCGGCGCAGCAGGTCCAGCAGACGGCCGCCGCCGAATCGCAGCTGTCCGGTGCGTTAGGCAGGCTGTTCGCGGTGGTCGAGGCGTACCCCGACCTCAAGGCGACGGGCAACGTCGCGCAGCTCCAGGAAGAGCTGACGTCCACCGAGAACAAGATTGCGTTCTCGCGGCAGCTCTACAACGACACCGCCACGCAGTACAACACCAAGCAGCAGCAGTTCCCGACGAGCCTGGTGGCCGGGTTCGCCAAGGCCGCCCCGGCGGAACTGTGGGAGATCACCGACGCCACCGAGCGTGAGAACGTGAAGGTCGATCTCTCCATGAACCCGAAGAAGTGAGCGAGAGCGCGAATCTTTTCGCCCAACAAGAAGCCAATCGCCGGCGCTCGCGACGGCTGGTGATTGGCTTCATTCTGTTTTTCGCCTGGCTCGGCTTCGGCGGCGATTTCATTCTCTACGAGTACACCAAGGGCGCCGGGCCTAACGCGTACCATCACGGCTTCCCGTCGTTCGGCATCATCCTGTCCATCCTTGCGGCCGGGATGGCGTGGTGGGCCTGGAAGACGGGCCCCAAGCGCGTGTTGTGGTCCACCGGCGCACGCGAGCTCGTCGATCCACAGACGCCGCAGGAAACGCAGTTGGTCAACGTCGTCGAAGAGATGGCGGTGGCGTCGGGACTGCCCAAGCCCAAAATCTGGATCATCCCCGACTCCGATCCGAACGCGCTCGCGACCGGCCACGACGAAAACACCTCGAGCGTTGCCATTACGCAGGGGCTGCTCGACATCTGCTCGCGCGACGAGCTGCAGGCCGTGATCGCGCACGAGATGGGCCACATCAAGAACCTCGACGTGCGGTTGATGACCCAGCTCGCCGCACTCGTGGGCGCCGTGACGCTCATCGGCGACGGCATCTCGCGCACGATGTTCTACGGCGGCAATCCGTTAGGCGCGATCGGCGGCGGCGGCCGGCGGAGCGGCGGCAGCCGCGACGAGAAAGGGAACGGCGGCGGTGCCATCCTCGCCATTCTGCTCGTGCTGTGGATCGTGAGCTGGATTCTCGCGCCGATCGTCATGCGGCTCATGGCGCTGGGCGTGAGCCGGGATCGCGAGTATCTGGCGGACGCGATGAGCGCCCAATTCACGCGCAACCCGCTGTCGCTGGCGAGCGCGCTCGGCAAGATCGAGGATGCCGACGCGC
>DATMZX010000080.1:0-4173 GCA_035573235.1 Gemmatimonadales bacterium | reverse complement strand
TTGTACCGGTCGCCGGCAAGACGTTCACGGACGCCGGCACGGGGACTTGCCATTAAGGGAGCGAGCATGAAACGCCTCGCCGCGCTGGGTGCCGTGCTGCTGCTCGTGGTGACGCAGGCCTGCCAACGGGCCTCGAACGAGATTCTGCCGCCCGGCTCGCACATCGGTTACTACGTCGCCACCGACGGCACTTCCGGCGGCGACGGCAGTACCGACAATCCCTGGGATATGCCCACCGCGCTCTCCGGCGCGAGTGGTGCCATCCAGCCCGGCGACACCATCTGGGTTCGCGGCGGGACGTACTTCGCGCCGTTCACGAGCACATTGAACGGCAACGCGTCGGCCTCGATCATCGTGCGCGCCTATCCGGGTGAGCGCGCGATCATCGACGGCAAGGACGTGCCGAGCAACGGGACCGAGATCCTCACGGTGGACGGCTCGTACACCGTGTTCTGGGGTCTCGAGATCATCAATTCCGCCACGCAGCGCACCGACACCCGCCATTCCGGTGTGTATTTGCGCAACGCCCAGAACGTGAAGCTCGTGAACCTCATCATCCACGATACGGGGATGGGCGTGTTCGGCGAGCCGGACGCGCGCAACTGCGAGGTCTACGGAGCCATCATCTACAACGGGGGATGGCAGACCGCGACGCGCTCGAATGGGCACGCCATGTACATGAAAGGCGATGCGGCGGGCAGCAAGATCATCCGCAACAACATCATGTTCGACATGTTCGGGCTCGGGTTCCATGCCTACGCCGATGCCGGTACCGGCCCGATCGACAACATCACGCTCGAAGGCAATATCATCTTCAATGCCGGAACCTTGAGCGACATCTACACGAGCTCCAACATTCTCTTCGGCGGCGAGGATCCTGCCGACAACGTCACGATCCAGAACAATTACACCTACTTCTCTCCGGGGCTCGGGTCGGGCGGCGCGCGGCTGGGCTATACCAGCACCGCGAACGGTTCGTTCACGTTCAGCGGCAATTACATCATCGGCGGCGCCCCCGTGATCGAAGTACGATTCTGGAACGGCGGCACGGTATCGGGCAACGTGGTAGGCGGGGCCGGGACGCTGGTGAGCTTCGTCGACGCGAGCACGGGATTCAACTGGACCAACAACACCTACTATCGCGATTCGACGCAGGCGGCGTGGAAGTTCGGCGGCGCCTCCGCCACATCGCTTCCCGCGTGGAGGACCGCCAGCGGGTTGGGCGCGGGTGACAAGGGCATCGGGGCCAGCAGCACGACGTCGATTGCGGTCATCCCCAATGCCTACGAGCCGGGTCGCGCCAACATCGTCGTGTACAATTGGGCGAATCAGGCCAGCGCGAACGTGAATGTCGGCGGGATCCTGGCGTCAGGGGATCACTACGAAGTGCGCAACGTGCAGGATCTGTTCGGGTCGCCGGTCGCGAGCGGGACGTACAACGGCGGTGGCACCATCACCGTGCCGCTCGCCGGCGTGACTCCGACGCCGCCGATTGGCGGGTCGCCGGCGGGACCGGTCAAGACCGGGCCGGAGTTCAACGCGTTCCTGCTGCTGAAAACGAGTTAGCCAGAAACCAATAGGTGACGCGGGGCACCACCCCGGCGTCACCTAATGATCTTCTGGCTGGCTTTTGCGCTTGATCAGCTGACGTCGAATGCCCGCATCCACATTTCGAGCGCGAGAATCCGGAACAGACCCAGGTAGGCTTCCGCGGAGCTCTGGGGCATCGCGTAGGCCTCGCGCAGCGCCTTCACATCCACAAACCGCTCCACTCGCATCGAGTCTTCGAGCATCGCCGTGATCGTTGGCCGCAGCTCGCGGCCGAGCCAGGCGCGATCAGGAGCGGCGAAGCCGAGCTTCGAGGTGCGGTTGCGGATCATCTCGGGCAATTCGGCACGCGCCGCTTCGCGCATGGCGTACTTGCTCCAGCCACGCTGCACCTTGAGATGGTCGGGCAGCGAAATGCCGAGCTCCACGACGCGATGGTCGAGCAGCGGCACGCGGGCCTCGAGCGAGAACGCCATCGACGAGCGGTCTTCCATGCGCAGCAGCATCGGCAGCGTATCGGTGACGATGTCGTCCACCTGGATCCGCTGCATCAAGCTGGTCCCGTGACCGTTGCCATTGCCGTTGGTGGCGTTGATCGCGTTGCGCCACCAGCGCGTCGCCGGCGTGCTTTCGGCCGAAACCGAGCGGTTGAAGTCGGTGCGTAGCACGCCGCGCAGCAGCGTATCCACGCCCAGCAGGCGGCGGAGCGGGCCGGGGAGGTAGCGGAAGCCCTTCCGGATATCGAGGACGTAATTGTCGCTCTGCAGGACCGCGGCGCTCAGCTCGCGTGCCAGCGACGGCCACCGGCCCGACCGCAGCAGCGAAGCGAAATAGGCGTAGCGGAACTTGGCGTAGCCGCCAAACACTTCGTCACCGCCCTGGCCGTCGAGCAGCACCTTCACGCCGGCCTCGCGGGCCGCCCGCATCACGCTCCATTGCGCGTAGTAGCTGAACGATCCGAAGGGCATGTCCTGATGCCACGCCATCTTCGGGAATGTCTCCCAGAAATCCTCGGCGGTCGGGAACACGAGGTGAGGCGTCGCGCCCGCGGCCTCCGCGGCAGTCAGCGCGAATTGCCGCTCGTCGCACTCGGGATCGCTCCAGCACGATGTAAACGTGTAGAACCGGTCGCCCAGCGCCGTCGCCGCTTCCGGCTGCTCGCGCCATACCTTGCCCGCGAGGCCAACCACGACCGACGAATCGATGCCGCCCGACAGGCAGCTGCCGGCGCGGACGTCGCTGATCAGGTGCCGGCGCATCGCGTCCATGAGCAGGTCGCGCAGGCCGCCGATCTTGACCGAGTCGGACGTCCCGTTGGTGTGCGCGGGCTCGAGCGTCCAGTAGCGCTGGATATCCAGATGGCCGCTGGCGAGGTCGAGCCGCAGCATGTGGCCGCCGGGCAGGGCCTTCACCTCGCGGAACATCGTGCGCTCACCGTAATCGCAGTTCGTATGAATCAGAAAGCCGAGCGCGGCGTCGTCATCCAGCGTGCGCTGCTGGCCGGGCAGGGTCACCAGTGCCTTGATCTCGGACGCGAACGAGAACCAGCCGTTGGTCGCCGTATAGTAGAAGGGCTTGATGCCCAGCCGGTCGCGCGCGCAGAACAGCTGGCGGCGCGTCTCGTCCCAGATCGCGAACGCGAACATCCCCTGGACCCGCGCCAGGCAGCTCTCGCCCCACTCGAGGTAGCAGTGCAGCAGCACCTCGGTATCCGTCTCTGTCTTGAACCGGCGGCCCCGCTGGGCGAGCTCGGCACGCAGCTCGCGGTAGTTGTAGATCTCGCCGTTGAATACGATCCAGGTCCGGCCCCCATCGACCGAGAGGGGCTGGATCCCGCGCTCAGACAGATCGAGAATCGCCAGCCGGCGGTGTCCCAATCCCACGCGTGCCGGAAGATCGTCCGCCGCCTCGGCAGCCTTGCGCACGAAGTGCGATCCGACGAGGAACCCCTCGCCGTCGGGACCGCGATGGGCGATGAGATCGGTCATCGCCTGTAACAGATCGCAGGGAACGCGCGCGCCCTTAGGGGCGACGATACCGGTAATGCCACACATGGCCTAGCTAGCCTTTCCGTTGCGGCGGATGTGATGACCGCGCATGGCACGGGTGTAGACGTTGATGACGCGTTGAGCGATCACCTGCTCATCGAGATTGGCCACCGCGGCCCGGCCCTCGGAGCGGCCGCCGCGCTGGAGCACGCGCTCGAGTGCCGCCGCGAGCGCTTCCGGTTTGTCCTCAGGGACCAGCTCGCAGTTCGAGACGCCCCGCAGCCGCTCGGGGACGTCGCCGACCGGAACGGAGACGACCGGCAGATTGCAGGCGAGCGCTTCCTTCACCGCGTTCGGCGAGCCTTCCTGCAGCGAGGTGAAGATCAGCGCATCCGCCGCATTCATGAGGTACGGCATGCGGTCGTGGGGAACGCCCCAGCCGAGCAGGAGCTCGACTCCGGGCATCCGCTCCGCCAGGCGGTCCACCGTTTCCCGCGCGAGGCCGAAGCGCTTGCGGGCGAGGTCGGGATTGCCGACGAACAGGACGAGTTTCTTGTCCATCGGCAGAGACGCGGCGCGGCGCGCTTCGTCCTGCGGCATGACCCGGAACAGGTCGAAGTTGAGTCCCGACGGAATC
>DATMZX010000079.1:0-8099 GCA_035573235.1 Gemmatimonadales bacterium | reverse complement strand
AACAGATCGCCGACGCGGGCCGCTTCGGCCATCGTGGCGACTTTGTAGCCGTCCATCTGCGCTTCGAGCGCCTTCATCGGATCGATTTCAGTGACGAGGACGTTCGCCCCGGCGCCGCGCGCGCGCAGCGCGAATCCCCGCCCGCACCACCCGTAGCCCGCCACCACCACCGTGCTCCCCGCGATCAGCATGTTGGTCGCGCGGATAATCCCGTCGAGAGTCGACTGGCCCGTGCCGTAGCGATTGTCGAACAGATGCTTGGTCTGCGAGTCGTTGACCGCGATGACGGGGAACTGTAGCACGCCGTCCTTCGCCATCGCCTTGAGCCGGATCACACCCGTCGTGGTCTCTTCCGTCGAGCCGATCACGCCCGTCAGCAGCGCCTTGCGATCGGCGGCGGACAGCGTTTCCACCCACTTGCGCACCGGCGGCGCGAGATCGTCGAGGCGGTTGAGCGCGATCATGTGCAGCGCGCCGACGAGATCGGCGCCGTCATCCATCGTGATGTCCGAGCGGTGCGCGAGCGCGGCGCGGATATGGTCGTAGTAGGTGGCGTGATCTTCGCCCTTGATCGCGAACACCTTGATGCCGTGATCACGCACGAGGTGCGCCGCCACGTCGTCCTGAGTGGACAGCGGATTGGACGCGCACAGCACGACGTCCGCGCCGCCCGCCTGCAGCGTCACCGCCAGATTCGCGGTCTCCGTGGTCACGTGGAGGCATGCGGCGAGCCGTTTCCCCTCGAGCGGGCGCTCGCGCGTGAAGCGCTCGCGGATTTGCCGAAACACCGGCATCGCGCGCTCGGCCCATTCGGTCCGTCGCCGCCCTTCATCGGCGAGACGGATGTCCTTGATGTCATTCGTGGCTTTGCGCGAGGTCAGTGTCTCAGACATTGGCTTTCCGGGATGAACGGGACGCCCGCTCGGCCGCGACCTTCAGCTCCTCGACGCGATCGACGTGCTCCCAGGTGAATAACTCGACGTCCCGCTCGCCCTTGGCCCCTGCTCCGACGTGCGTCTTCTTGGGCGCGCGGCCGAAGTGACCGTACGCGGCGGTGGGTCGATAGATCGGATTGCGAAGATTGAGCGCCTGAATGATGCCGCCCGGCGTGAGATCGAAGACTTCGCGCACCGCGGCTTCGAGCGCGTCCTGCGGCACGGTGCCGGTCCCGAACGTCTCGATCATGATCGACACGGGCTCGGCGACGCCGATGGCGTACGCGACCTGCGCTTCGCAGCGCTTGGCCAACCCGGCGGCGACGATGTTTTTGGCGACCCAGCGCATCGCGTAGGTGGCGGAGCGATCGACCTTCGACGGATCCTTGCCGCTGAACGCGCCCCCGCCGTGCCGCGCCATGCCGCCGTAGCTGTCGACGATGATCTTGCGACCGGTCAGTCCCGCGTCACCCTGCGGCCCACCGACGACGAAGCGGCCGGTCGGATTCACCAGCACATCGCCGTCTTTCACTTCGAAGCCCGCTTCGCGCACCACGGGCCGGACCACGTGACCGATGATGCCGGCCCGCAGCTCGGTGTTGTCGATCATGTCGGAGTGCTGCGCCGACACTACGACCTTGTCGATCCCGATCGGTTTCCCGTCCTCGTACATGACGCTGACCTGCGTCTTGCCGTCGGGACGCAGCCAGGACAGCTCGCCGGATTTCCGCACCTTCGCCAGCCGCTCCGCCAGGCGATGGGCGATCATGATCGGCAGCGGCATCAGGGACGGCGTTTCGTCGCTCGCGTACCCGAACATCATGCCCTGATCGCCCGCTCCACCCGTATCGACGCCCATGGCGATGTCGGTGGACTGGCGGTCGATCGTCGTGAGCACCGCGCAGGTCTGCGCGTCGAAGCCGAAATTCGCGTCGGTGTAGCCGATCGACGTGATCGTCCCGCGCACGATGTCGGGGATGTGCACGTAGGTCGTGGTCGTGATTTCGCCCGCGATGACGGCCATCCCCGTGGTCACGAGCGTCTCGCACGCGACCCTGGCCTTTGGATCTTCCAGGAGAATCGCGTCGAGGACCGCGTCGGAAATCTGATCCGCGATCTTGTCGGGGTGGCCTTCCGTGACGGACTCGGAAGTGAAGACGTAGCGATGAGTTGGCATGTTTTTAGATCCTCAAGTTTTCAAGCTACCGGAGCGCCGTCCTGCGGGCAACCGTGCATCGGGATCCAGCAGCGTCAAGTCGACCGCTTCGGCGAGCGCGAAGCGCAAGATGTCGAGCGCGAGCTCCGCCGAGCGCGCGGCGAGCGCCGCGTCGGCCGCGGCGCGTGCCTGCGCGGTGCTCACCTGGCGGATGAGCCACTTGATGATCGGCAGCGCCGGAGGTGCAACGGACAGCGTTTCGTACCCCAGGCCGAGCAGGAGGAACGCGGAGATGGGCTCCGAGGCCATTTCGCCGCAGACGCTCGCCGGCTTCCCCGCCGCCTTCGCCGCTTCGGAGACGAGTTTCAACAGGCGCAGCACGCTCGGATCGTGCGGAGTGAAACGATCCGCCAGCCGCGCGTTGCCGCGATCCACCACCAGCGTGTATTGCGTCAGATCGTTCGTGCCGACGCTGAGGAAGTCGCTGATCTGCACGAACCGGTCGGCGAGCACCGCGGCGGCCGGAGTTTCGACCATCACGCCCAGCGGCACCGTTTTGGCGGCCGGGATGCCGCTGCGCTCGAGGCGCTCGGCCTCCTCCACCATCAGCTCGCGCGTGCGCTCGACTTCGTCGAGTCGCGTCACGAGCGGGATCATCAGGCGCAAGTTCGCCGTCACCGCCGCGCGCAACACCGCGCGGATCTGCGTGCGAAACATCTCGGGCTCGTCCAGGCACACGCGGATCGCGCGCCAGCCCAGGAACGGGTTCGCTTCGGCGAAGGTCCGGAACGGCGCGGGGAATTTGTCCCCGCCGAGGTCGTACGTGCGCACGATGACCGGGTGGCCCGCGAACGCCTCGCCCACGCGCTGGAAGTAGGCCGCCTGCTCGTCTTCCGACGGCAGCTCGCTGTGTCCCGTGATGAGGAACTCGGTCCGGAGCAGTCCCACGCCTTCGGCGCCGTGCTCCCGCGCCGCGTCGACTTCATCGGGCAGATCGACGTTGCCGCGCAGCGGGATGTGCACCCCGTCCGTCGTCACCGCGGGCTGCGTCACCGCTTCCTCGAGCCGCGTCGCCAGCTCGCGCCGGCGCGTGTCGGTGCGCTGCGCGTCTTCGATCTCGGTCGGCGTGGGGTCGAGCAGGATCGTGCCACGCGTGCCGTCCAGAATGATCTTCGTGCCGGGCCGAATCCGCGCCACCGCACCGCGTACGCCGAAGATCGCGGGAATGCCGATCGAGTGCGCGAGAATGGCGGCGTGCGAGGTGCGCGTCCCTTCCTCGCTGATCAGCCCGGCGATCTGATCGCGATCGAGCTGCACGGTGAGGCCGGGCGACAGCTCGCGGGCGACGAGGATCGACGGCTCGGAGAGACTCTCCCACACGTCCGAATCGCCGCGCTTGTGCATCAGATGCTGGATGACGCGGATCGCGACACCGGTCAGATCGGCGAGCCGATCCCGCAGCAGCGGATTGCCGGCGGCCGTCCACAGATCGCGCACTTCGAGCGTCTTGAACTCGAACGCTTTCTCGGCCGTGAGGTGGTTCTCGCGAATCAGCTCCGCGACGCCGCCGATGAAGTCCCGGTCCTCGAGCATGAGCACCTGCGCGTCGAAGATCCGCGCCTCGTCGACCCCCGCGCGGTCTTCGGCGCGGGCCCGCAGCTCGGTGAGCTGGTTGCGCACATCCTTGAGCGCCGCGCGCAGCCGCCGGACTTCCTTCTCGACCTGCGTGCGGGGCACGACGCGATGCGGCACCTCGGGCAGCGCCCAACGCACGACGACCGCCGGGCCCATCGCGATGCCGGGCGAAACGCCGATGCCCTTGAGGAGGCGGTCGCTCATGCCTTGGAATCCGGCTTCAAGTGCATCTCGTGAAATCCCGCGGCGACCAGCTCGAGCAGCGCCGTCATCGCCTGCTCCGCGTCGTCCCCATTCGTTCTGATGCGGATCGTCGAGCCGCATTCCGCGGCGAGCGTCATCATCCCGAGAATGCTCTTCCCGTTCACGACCGCGCCGTCTTTCAGGACCTCGACGCTGGCCCTGAACTTGTTCGCCACTTTGACGAACTCCGCCCCCGGCCGCACGTGCATCCCGAGCGGATTCACGATGCACGCGTCCCGTTCGACTACGGCCATATCCATCCGACCACCAGGGCGACCGCGGCCAGTCCGAGGGCGACGCGCAGCCCGCTCAAGCGATCGCCGCGCCAGCGCAGCAGCAGGAACGCCACCCCCGCCGTGACGACCGCGCCGAGCTGACCCCAGCGCGGGAACGGCGCCGCGAGATAGCGCGCCGACACCGGGAGCGCCACACCGACGACGAACGCCATCGCGGGGCCGAGCAGTGCGGTGGCTTTGTGCAGCGCCGGATGATGCAGGGCCGTGCTCACCCGCGTTCCATGCGTCCAGCCGGCGCGCAACGCCCACCAGCGCAGCGTGACGTGACCGATGTTGTAGACGATGAGAAATGCCGCGACCGCGCTGAGCCCGGCCCCGAGCGCGACCGCCACGAGCGTCAGCCCCGAGAGAAACGGCAGCCATCCGGCCCACACGAGCCGGTCGCCGAGCGAGCCGAGCGGCCCGCACAACGCCTCGCGCAGCCGCTCGATCTGATCCGGCGGCGTGCCGTCGTGCTCGGCGCGCGCCGCCGCACCCACCGCGAGACCGATCAGATAGGGATGCGCGTTGAAGAAGCGCGCGCCGCGCGCCACCGCCGGCCGGTATCGGCCGTCCGCCAGGTCGCGCAGCAACGGCTCTTCGGCCACGCCGACGCCGAGGCCGAGCATGCGCTCGTAGTTGTACGAGCCCTGCACCGCGAACAGGCGCAGCAGCGCGCGACCGAGGCCCGCGCCCTTTACCGCAGCCATACGGCCACCAGTAAGCCACCGCCGAGTCCCGCGGCGAACCAGCCGAGATTCGGGCCCTTCCCCACGAGCCGCAGCGTGCCCGCCGCGCCCGCGGCGAGCGCGGCGGCGACCGCGGCGGTCGCGAGCACGATCGCGTCGCGCGCCGACAACGGACCGGCGAGCAACGGCCGCGCGAGCCAGGCCAGAAACAGGCCGAATGCGGTCACGAGCGCGGCGCGGACGGCGTCGCGCAACACCCCACCCACGTGCAATCGCACCAGCGCGCGCGGGTCCCCCGATTCGAGCGTGGGCGATGCGGCGTGCACGATCCGCGAATTCAGCCGGCGCAGAATGTTGATGCTGACACCGCCGATGAGCGCGGTCACGAGACCCACGAGGGCCCCAAGCCCGAGTCCCAAGACCCCCGTTGACGCGTGCGCGGTCGCCACCGCGGCGACCGTGGCGGGACCGTATTCCGGGTACCGCACGGCGCCGACCGGCAGGATGTCGTACTGCAGCAGCTCGAACATCACGCCGAGCTTGATGCCCGTCGCGATGTCGCCGAGGATGGCGCCGGTCACCGCGCCGGCGACGATGGGACGCGCAATCATCATCTGCGGGAGGCTCACGAGATCGACGCCCACGAGCGTCCCCCAGACCATCAGCGCGATCAGGACGTCGAGCGGGAGGTTCAGGTGAATTCCCCGACCGGAATGGCGCGGGCCGTGGGCACGTCCTGCGCGGTGACCTCGACGCCGCCGGCCGCGAGCTGGCGCAGCTTCGCCGCCTCGTCGTCGGTGAGATACACGAAGCGCAGCCGCTCGCGCCGGCCGGTGCGATGATGCACGCCACCGACGTTGAAGCTCCGCACCTGCGGCGCGCGCTGCGCGAGGGCAACGGCGGTGTCGATATCGCCGACGAGCAGGATTCCGACGCGCTCGTCGGCTTCCCAGGTGGACAGCTGCGCGGCCGCCTGATCGACCGACGCGAAGATCACCTCGATCTGCGGCGGCACCCCCATGCGGTAGAGGTCCTGCTCCCAGTCGCTGCTCGAGACCTCGTCATCGACCAGCACGATAAACGAGGCGTTGAGCGGCTGGCCCCATCCCACGACTACCTGCCCGTGAATGAGCCGGTCGTCGATCCGATACAACGCAAGCGTCATGCTGCCGTAACCCGGATCGCTTTGGCGCCGGCATCCACCGCGCGCCGCGCGGCTTCCTCCGGCGAGATGTTCCGATGGAACACGAAGTCGAGCAGCATCGCGAGATTCACCCCGGTGACCACGGCGATCTCGGCGTGCTGTTTGGCGTAGCGCGTCGAGCTGGTCATGCAGGAGCCGCCCGGCAGGTCCACGAAAATCATCGCGGGTCCCTCTCCCACGGCGTCGCGCAGGCGCTCGGCCAGCTGGTCGGTGCCGCAGCCCTCGTTGGAAACGGCGGTGAGCGCGTTGTCGATCCCGGTGATGGCGCGCACCGCCGCGACCATCGCCTGCGCGACGGCCGCGTGGGACACGATGATGCCGCGCAGCTCACTCATAGTCTTCCTCGAGGTACTGCTGCGCATCGCCCTTCTCTTTCATCCGCTTGATCAGCCGCTCGTTGAACGACGCGGCCGAGTCCACGCCGCTGTAGCGCAGCAGATGATTCATGGCCACCACTTCGCAGATCACCGTGAGGTTCTTGCCGGGATTGAGCGGCACCGTCACGAGCGGAATCCGCACATCGAGCAGCTCGGTGCTCTGCTGGTCGAGCCCGGTCCGGTCGTATTCGCGCGCGGTGTCCCAGTCCTCGAGCTGCACCACCACCTCGATGCGCTTCTGCTGCCGCACCGAGCGGATCCCGAACAGCGCGTTGATGTCGATCAGGCCGACGCCACGAATCTCCATGAAGTGGCGCGAGATCTCGTGCCCGCGGCCGATGAGCACGTCGTGCCCGCGCCGCGTGACGTGGACGACGTCGTCGGCGACGAGCCGGTGCCCGCGCTCGACGAGGTCGAGCACGCACTCGCTCTTGCCGATGCCGGAGCGCCCGCGGAACAGCAGGCCGACGCCGAACACGTCGGCGAGCGAGCCGTGCACGGTGGTACGCGGCGCGAACGCGTCGTCGAGGAACGGCTTGAGACGCCGGTAGAACTCCGCCGTCTTGAGACGGGTGCGAATGACGGGGATGCCCCGCTCCCGGGCCAGCACCAGCAGCTCCTCGGGCGCTTCCTGCGCCTTCGTGATGATGATGCACGGCAGCGCATACGACAGAAACGTGTCGATCGACGCGCGGCGCGCCTTCGCGTCGAGCGACGCGAGGTAGGTGATCTCGGTTTCGCCCAGAATGTGCAGCCGGTCGACTCCGAGAAAGCGCGCCGTGTAGCCGGCGAGGACCAGCCCCGGGCTGGACGCTTCCGGCGAGCGGATCTCGCGCTCGAGTCCGACCTCACCCGTGAGGATTTCCAGCTGCAAGGGATCGCCCTTGCGGGCGAGGAGATCCCCGACTTTGAGCCGGGGCGGAGCCGCGGTGGGGACGCTCACCGCGGTCCGGACACCTTGGGCTGCGAGCGGCGCGCGCGGCGCGGGCGCGGAGGTTTTTTCTCGTCCAGGAGCTGCCGCTTCAAGCGAGCGATCACCACATCCAGCGCCGAGCGATGATCGGCTTCCTGCGCTTTCGCCACGTAGAACCGGCCGCGGGGGGCGTGCAGCTCGATCTCGACGCCCGCCCGTCCGGCTTCTTCGGTGAACGTGACCTGCGCATTCTGGGCGCGCCGCGCGAGCTTGCTCACCTTTTCCACCAGCTCGCGCGCATGGGCGCGCAGATCATCATCGATTTCCGTGTGTCGGGCGGTGATCGTGAAACGCATGTATGAGCTCTCGCTTTCTTATTTGCCGATTGTGCTTTCGAGATGCGCGAGGGTCGCGCGGGCGGCGGCGTCCCAGGAGAGGCTCTCCGCAAATTCGCGCGCCGCGCGCCCCAGCTGCGCGACGCGAGCGGGATCGTTCGCGAGCGCCAGCATCCGGTCGGCCAGCGCCGAGACATCGCCGTGCGGCACGAGATAGCCCGTCACGCCGTCGCGCACCGACTCCCGCAACCCGTCGCTGTTCGAGGCGATTGCAGGCGTGCCGCAGGCCGCCGCTTCGACGTTCGTGATGCCCCACCCTTCCTTAGGACTCGGAAAT
>DATMZX010000078.1:0-5533 GCA_035573235.1 Gemmatimonadales bacterium | reverse complement strand
GGTCGCGATCTGCGCGTCGTAAACCAGCCGCTTGTACAGGCGCGAGGTCTTTCCCTGCGCGAGCACATCGGTCACCATGTCGAGGTAGTCGGCGTCGGCGGAGCCGAACTCGGGAATGTTCCACTCTTTGTAGATGCGCCCCTGCGGCACGCGATCCTGCATGACCTCGCGGTGCGTGCCGCTGCGGCGCGCGATCCAGGTGTCCTGCTTCGCGATCGGCGGGCCGGCGGGGATGTCGCCGAAATACTGCTCGACTTTTTGCCGGGCGACGTCGGGCGTGATGTCGCCCGCGAGGACGATCACGGCATTGTTCGGACCATAGTACGTCTTGAACCACTCTTTCACGTCGTCGAGCTTCGCCGCGTTGAGATCTTCCATCGAGCCGATCACCGACCACGAGTATGGGTGGCCGGCGGGATACGTCCCCTCCGTCATGAGGAGGTCGACCTTGCCATACGGCTCGTTCTCGCCCTGCCGTTTCTCGTTCTGGACCACGCCGCGCTGCTCATCGAGCCGGCCCTGGTCGATCACGCCGACCAGGTGTCCCATGCGGTCCGACTCCATCCACAGGACCACGTCGAGCGCGCTGGTGGGCACGTTCTGGAAATAGTTGGTGCGGTCTTCGTTGGTGGTGCCGTTGAGATCGGTGGCCCCGAGCGGCTCGAGCGCCTGGAAGTAGTCGGTGTTGAAGTGCTCACTGCCGTTGAACATCAGGTGCTCGAACAGGTGCGCGAAGCCGGTGCGGCCCGGGCGCTCGTTTTTGGAACCGACGTGGTACCAGATGTTGACGGCCACGATCGGCGCCTTGTGATCCTCGTGCACCAGCAGCGTCAGGCCGTTTTTCAAAACGAACTTCTGGTATGGGATCGTGACGGCCGCTTGCGCCGCCGGCGCCGCACGTTTGGTCCCTGCCGGCTGTTGAGCCGATCCGGGCACGACAAATGCGACGCCGAGCGCCAGTGTGAGTAACGCTATACGCGACATGGGGGAACTCCTTATGAAGGCTGACGGCGGGCTGAACGCGTGGAAGAAACTGCGGATTAATTCCGGTCGCAAGGTGTTACATTAGGGAAGATGGCCACTCTCCTCGAACCGAAACGCAAAGTCAGCGCAGACGAAGCCCGCGACGTCGCCGAGGCGGCGCGCGAGCAGGAGTGGGCGGCGCCCAGCTTCGTGCGCGATCTCTTCCTCGGCAAGCTGCGGATGGATCTGATCCATCCCTACCCCGAGCAGGATCCTGAGGAAGTCGCCCGCGCCAAGCCGTTCCTCGACAAGCTCGAGCGGTTTCTGCGCGAGGACGTCGATTCCGATCAGATCGACCGCGAGGGCGAAATTCCCGAGAAGGTCGTCGACGGCCTGAGAACGCTCGGCGCCTTCGGGATCAAGATCCCGCGCGAGTACGGCGGCCTGGGACTCTCGCAGCTCTCCTACATGAAGGCGATCGAGCTGGTCTCGTCGGTCGACGGCTCGCTCACGGCGCTGCTGTCGGCCCATCAGTCGATCGGCGTGCCGCAGCCGCTCAAGATGTTCGGCTCCGAGGCGCAGAAGAAGAAATACTTCCCGCGCCTCGCGAAAGGTGCGATCTCCGCGTTTGCGCTCACCGAGGAGAGCGTCGGCTCGGATCCCGCCGCGATGGAGACGCACGCCGTGCTGAGCGAGGACGGCGACGGCTGGATTCTGAACGGCGAGAAGCTCTGGTGCACCAACGGCACCAAGGCCGAGCTGCTCGTCGTCATGGCGCGCACGCCGTCGAAAATGGTCGGGGGCAAAGAGAAGAAGCAGATCACGGCCTTCATCGTCGAGACGGAGTGGCCGGGCGTGGAGACGGTGCACCGCTGCCACTTCATGGGACTGAAGGCGCTCTACAACGGCGTGATCCGGTTCACCAACGTGCGCGTGCCGAAGGAGAACGTGCTCTGGGGCGAAGGCAAAGGCTTGAAGCTCGCCCTGATCACGCTCAACACGGGCCGCCTCACGCTGCCGATTTCTTCCGTGGCCGCCGGGAAACGCTGCCTCGAAATCTCGCGCCGCTGGTCGGCCGAGCGCGTGCAGTGGGGCCATCCGATCGGCCAGCACGACGCCATCGCGCAGAAGATCGGGACGATGGCCGCGAACACGCTCGCGATGGAAGCGGTCGCGGAGCTGTGCGGCGCGATGGCCGAGCGCGGCGGCTACGACATCCGGCTCGAGGCGGCGATCGCCAAGCTGTACAACTCCGAAGCCGGCTGGCAGATCATCGACGATACGCTGCAGATCCGCGGCGGCCGGGGCTACGAGACCGCCGACTCGCTGCGCGCGCGGGGTGAAGCGCCCGTGCCGGTCGAGCGGATCATGCGCGACTTCCGGATCAACCTGATTTTCGAGGGCTCCTCGGAGATCATGCATCTGTTCATCGCGCGCGAGGCCGTGGACAAGCATCTCCAGGTCGCGGGCGACGTCGTCATGCCGGGCAAGACCATGGGCCAGCGCCTCGCGGGGCTCGCGCGCTCGGCCGCGTTCTACGGCTGGTGGTATCCCACGCGCTGGATCGGCTGGGGGCGCTGGCCGCGCTTTGGGGAATTCGGCAAGCTCGCCGGCCACGTGCGATTCGTGGAGCGCAGCGCCCGCAAGCTCGCGCGCAGCGTGTTCCACTCGATGGTGCGGTTCGGGCCGAAGCTCGAGCAGCGGCAGTCGGTGCTGTTCCGGCTCGTTGACGTGGCGGCGGAGCTGTTCGCGATGGCCGCGACCTGCTCGCGCGCGCAGGCGATCTACGAGAAGGACCGGACGGCGGGAGCGCGCGCCGTGAAGCTCGCCGATCTATTCTGCCGGCAAGCCAGACGACGGGTGCGCTCGAAGTTCAACGGCCTGCGGCGTAACGAGGATGTACCGACGTACAAGTTTGCGCAGGAGATTCTGGCCGGCGAGCATCGCTGGCTCGAGCGCGACATCGTGGAGCTGCCCGAGTGAGCGGTTAAGCGGTTTGGCGGTTCGGCGGTTGGGAAGATCGTGGCCCGTGCGTTGCTCGACGGGCCATTGCTCTTTGCAGACCCATCGTGGTCTTGCCGGCGAGTTCGTGGTGACGTTCAAACTCGATCCGCTCGTGCGGTTTCATGTATCGAGAATATGGAAGTGGACAGAACGGAACTAACCAAAGAATCGCGGCGAGGTGCGAATTGCCGCTCCAACCGCCCAACCGCCCAACCGCTACGCTGCTTGGTGAGCAATCATGATGCTCTTCAGGCGCTCCGGTGCGTCGTCACCCGCGTCCCCGTACGGGAACGGATGCCCCTCCTGCTCCATCACCACGGTTGGACAAACGAGCGCGTACTGTCTCGCCCGAATCCGGTCCGCCGCACTTTGCGCGGCCACCGGCGTGGCAATCACCACCTGGCGCGCGCCCAACGCCTCGACGGCCTTCGCCGCCGCCAGCGCCTTCCACGGCCACACGATCTGCCCGTCCACGATCACGCCCGTGCGGCCGGCGACCTTCTTCACCGGACGCTGCGTGCGGTACAGCACGAGATCCTGTTTGACGCGGGCGCGGGATTCGTCGATGGCGGCCTGGAGCTTCTCGAGCAGGTTCATCCCGGGCTGGAAATCGGGATCCATCTCGGCCGGCGCCGACTCGGCCATGGCGCCGATCGGGGCGAGGTTCGCGCCCAACTTGATGAACGACGCCACGATCACGTCGAACTGCGCGCCCATCGACTTGGCCGCGTGCGCCGCGATTTCGACACCTTCCGGGGTAATCCCCAGGAGCAGACACGACTGATAGCCGCGGGACGCCAGTTGTTGGCCGAGCAGTGCGCCGGCGCTGGAACGTGTTGGATAGAGACTGGGACGGGGTTGAGCCATGCGGCAAGATAAGAAAGGGAGCGGCTATCGGCTATCAGCTATCGGGTAAACCCGGTACCCGATAGCCGGTACCCGATAGCTTCTTGCCAGTTATCTTTTCGAACTTCCCAGGCCGACAGGACCGGCAGTGCCCAAGGATTCCCTCAGCGTCGTCGACAACCGCACCGGCAAGAGCTACGAGCTGCCGATCCAGGACGGAACGATCCGCGCCGCCGATCTGCGCCAGATCAAGGCGGGCGCGGACGATTTCGGGCTGATGAGCTACGATCCCGCGTTCATGAACACCGCGGCGTGCCGGAGCGCGATCACCTACATCGACGGCGACCAGGGCATCCTGCGGTATCGCGGCTACCCGATCGAGCAGCTCGCCGAGAAGAGCACGTTCCTCGAGACGGCGTACCTGCTGCTCAACGGCGAGCTCCCCAGCGCCGTCGAGCTGGACCAGTGGGTCTATCAGGTCACGCACCACACGATCATCCACGAGAACATCAAGAAGTTCATCGACGGCTTCCATCACGACGCGCATCCGATGGGGATGTTCGTCAGCGCCGTCGCCGCGCTCTCGACGTTCTATCCTGAAGCCAAGCGCATCGCCGACGAGACGATGCGCAGCAATCAGATCGTCCGGCTGATCGCCAAAACGCCGACGCTCGCGGCGTTCGCGCACCGTCATTCCGTCGGCATGCCGTACGCCTATCCGGACAACGACCTGAGCTATACCGGCAACTTCCTGAACATGATGTTCAAGACGACCGAGGTGAAATACAGCCCGCACCCCGTGCTCGAGCGGGCACTCGACGTCCTGTTCATCCTGCACGCCGACCACGAGCAGAACTGCTCCACGAGCGCGATGCGCAACATCGGCTCCTCGCATCCCGACCCCTACTCGACGATGGCGGGAGCCGCGGCGGCACTGTACGGTCCGCTGCACGGCGGCGCGAATGAGGAAGTGCTGCGGATGCTGCGCGAGATCGGCTCGGTGGAGGCGATTCCCGCCTATCTCCAGCGGGTCAAGAAAGGCGAAGTGCGGCTCATGGGCTTCGGCCACCGCGTGTACAAGAACTTCGATCCGCGCGCCAAGATCATCAAACAGATCGCCGAGCAGGTGTTCGATGTGACCGGGAAGAACCCGCTCATCGACATCGCCGTCGAGCTCGAGCGGATCGCGCTGCAGGAAGAGTATTTCGTCACCCGCAAGCTCTACCCGAACGTCGACTTTTACTCGGGAATCATCTACGAAGCGATGAAATTCCCCGTCACGATCTATCCGGTGCTGTTCGCGATCGGACGGACGCCGGGGTGGCTGGCGCAGTGGCAGGAGATGTTGCTCGACAAGGAGCAGAAGATCGCCCGGCCGCGGCAGCTGTACACCGGCCCGGACAAGCGGGACTATGTCTCCATCGAGAAACGGAGCTGATCCGTCCCATGCCCACGTACATCCTGCTGTCGAATCTGACGGACGAAGGGGCGAAGGCGCTGAAGACCAATCCCAAACGTCTGCAGGAAGTGAACAAGGAGATCGAGAAGTACGGGGCCAAGGTCACCTCGCAGTACGCGGTGCTCGGCCCCTATGACTTCGTCAGCGTCGTGGAATGTCCGGACAACGAGACCATCACGCGGGTCTCGGTCGAGCTTGCGTCGCGCGGGAGCATTCGGCTGCTCACACTCGCGGCGACGCCCGTCGCCAACTTTATCCGGA
>DATMZX010000077.1:0-9456 GCA_035573235.1 Gemmatimonadales bacterium | reverse complement strand
GTGAATGACCCAGGAACCTCTGCATTGCGCACCGTGCCGAACGAGGCGTATACTACGGATGATGCTGCGCGAACCATCGACGCCGGTTCTTCGTCCACTGAGAAGAGGCGTCGTCGACGACCGAGGCTGGCGCTGATGGCGGCCGACCTCCCGCAGCATCGCTCGATCCCAATCTAGTTTTTCCATGCGCGCACCCGGTCGAGCGACCCAAGACCGATGGTGTGCGTTAGGTATCAAGGAACGCGGCTCGTCACGCGCACCATCATCGCCGCGCTCCGCGCGCACCGCAGCCCATGCCCACGATAGACCGCACGCTCTCCGGACCATTCCTCGCGTACGCCGTCCTCGCGCTCACCCTCTGGGGTGTCGCGATCCGTCGGTTAGGCGTCGAGGCCGGATCGGCGTGGACGGTTCGCCGCCCAACGGGACGCCCGTTGGCGGTGGGGGCCTCAGGCCCAATCGCAACGCCCACGGGGCCGGTACGCGATCACTCCACCTCGAGACGCAGCCTTCCCCCGCATGCCGGGTCGCCATCCGGCGGACGGGCCGCGCCAGTGCATGAAGCGAGAGATTCTCATCAATGCGAGTCCACGAGAGACCCGCGTCGCCATCCTGGAGGATGAGCAGCTCGTCGAGCTGATGATCGACCGCCCCGACAACCGCCGCATGGTCGGGGACATTTATCTGGGGAAGGTCGAAGCCGTACTGCCGGGCATCCAAGCCGCATTCGTGGACATCGGAACCGAGAAGAGCGCGTTCCTCCACGCGAGCGACCTCGTGTTCCCCGAGTCCGATGAGGACGCGGACGACGAGCCCGAAGACGACGCCTCGGACGACGAGGAAGAGTCGGGCGGCGGCGGCCGTCGCAAGCGCGTCAAAGCACCGCCCATTCAAGACCTGCTCAAGCGCGGCCAGGACATCATCGTCCAGGTCTCGAAGGAGCCCATCTCCACCAAAGGACCCCGCGTCACCGCGCAGGTCTCCTTGGCGGGACGCTTCCTGGTCTACATGCCGTTCGCGTCGCGCGTCGGCGTGAGCCGCAAAATCGGCGACCGCGCCGAGCGCGCGCGGCTGCGCGAGCAGATGCAGGCCGTGCTCCCCGCCGATTCGGGCGGCGTGATCGTGCGCACCGTAGGTGAAGACGTCACGCAGGAGACCTTCCGCCGCGAGCTCACCACGCTCATGACCACCTGGAAGAAGATCCAGCGCAAGACGCGCTTCCTGCGCGCGCCGGCGCTGGTCCACCGCGAAACGAGCCTCACCCGCGGCCTAACGCGCGACCTCTTCAGCACGAAAGTCGACTCGCTGGTGGTGGACAACAAGCAGGTCTACAACGAAATCGTCGAGTACTTGAAGGGCATCGCACCCGAGCTCATCGAGCGCGTCAAATTGTACGACGATCTGATTCCGATTTTCGACAAGGCCGAGATCGAGCCGGAAATCCGGGACCTGGTCAAGCGGCGCTGCGATCTGCCCTCGGGCGGCTACCTGATCATCGAGCAGACGGAAGCGCTCGTGTCGGTGGACGTAAATTCGGGCCGCTACACCGGCAAGCGCGATCCGGAGAAGACCATCTTCAAGACCAACACCGAAGCCGCGCGCGAGTTGGCGCGCCAGCTCCGGTTGCGCGACATCGGCGGCATCATCGTCTGCGACTTCATCGACATGGAGACGAAGGTGAATCGCGACAAAGTGCTGCAGGAGCTGCGGACGCATCTCTCGCGCGACCGCGCGCGGACCAAGGCGTTCGCGGTCAGCGAGTTAGGCCTGATCGAGATGACGCGCCAGCGCGTGCGCGCCAGCCACTATCAGAACATGACCGAGGCCTGTCCCACGTGCGATGGCACAGGGCGCGTGTTCACGCCCGAGAGCACCGTTAGGCGCATGGAGCGCTCGATCAAACGCATCGCGGTGGAGGGCAAGAAGGATCATCTGCTGATCAAGGTCCATCCCGACGTCGCGCTCTACGTGCTGGAGCACGAGCAGGATCTGGCCCGGAAGCTCGAGAAGGGCGCGGGCTTCGCGCTCGAGCTGCGCGACGACCCGCTGCTCAAGCCCGACGAGTTCAAGTTGGTGGTGAAGGGCGCGGAGCGGGACGTCACACAGCAGTACGCAGTGGCGTAGCCGGAGACTGTGCGCCTCCGGCCCGCCGCCTAACGAATCACTGCGTCGCGCTCGGCCGGCTGGACGGCGGCACCATGCCTCGCATGCGCATGTAGGTCACGATGTTTCCGTAGTGCTCGTTGTCGTGCGTCGCGTTGAGCACCAGCGCGTAGAACCGCGTGTGATCCTCGCCGAACAGCTTCGTGCTGCCCGCCACCTGGTCGTCCGCTTGCGCGTACGCCTTGGCGCAGTACTCGTTGGACGCCTTGAGCGCCGCCACGATGTCGGCCTTGGTCGTCTTCGTCTTCTCGATGTCGTCCTCGCTGCCGCCCGGCTCGCCTAACGCCGCCGCGCACATGAGGTGCTGCGACCCGGCGATGTGCGCGATGATCTGGCCGAACGTCCGCACCTGCGGCGTCGGACGAAACGCGAAATCGGCATCCGACATGTCGTCCGCCGACTGCGTGATGTACTTCGACACTTCGGACCAGATCGCGCGCGTGTCGGACACGGAACCGCTCGCGATGCGCGGCCGCTGGGCGAGGGGCAGGGATGCGGCGGCAACCAACGCGACGGCCAGACTCAAGCGATGCATGGAACGGGCTCCCTATGAGGAAGTGGGCGAGTTCAACGGCCTCCACAATAACGTGATCCGGTCGCGCCGCGCAAACGCCGCACCCCGCTCAGTCCATGCGCAGCGCCACCAACGGGTCCACCCGGGTCGCACGCCGCGCCGGCACCACGCACGCCACCAGCGCCACCCCAAGCATGAAGAGCCCGACCGCCGCGAACGTGACCGGATCGGTGGGCTCGACGCCGAACAGCAGCGACCGGACCACGCGCGTCACCGCCAGCGCGCCGCCCAGTCCCACCACCAGACCAATGACCGCCAACACCATTCCCTGACGCAACACTAACGTTAGGACGCCACCTTCACTCGCGCCCAACGCCATCCGAATGCCGATCTCCCGACGGCGCTCGGCCACCGAATAGGCCAGCACGCCGTACGTCCCCACGGCCGCGAGTGCGAGCGCGACCGCGGCGAAAATGATCAGAAGCTGGGCCAGGAATCGCGGACGAGCGAGGGAATCCTCGAATACTTCGTCCATGCTGCGCAGGCCGACGATCGGCAACGCCGGATCGAGCGACGCTACGGCTCGCCGGATCGACGGCGACAACACGTCCGACGCCAGTGTCGATCGCACGACCAAATTCATGTTCCGCGGCGCGTAGCCCAAATATGTGGGACTCTGATTGCCGAGCATGTACAACTCGGTGCCCGTCTTCGCATCCACGCCGCCCTGCTTCACGTCTTTGGCGACGCCGATGATCGTGTACCACTTCGCGGTGTCCGCGATACCGCTCGGCTGCAGCCGGTGCCCGATCGCGCTCTGACCCGGATAGAAGAGCCGTGCGAGCGTCTGATTCACGATCACCACCGGCGGCGACGCGGCGCCGTCGACCGGCCCGAACGAACGACCCTCGACCATCGGAATGCGCATGGTCGAGAAATAGTTAGGCGTCACGTAGTTGTAGTAGTCGACGTTCTGCGGCGGTATGCCGGGCTTTGCGACGTAGCCCTCGAAGCGCGTGTCGTTCGCATTCACTTGCCGGCGTGGCGGCAAGCCCGACATCGCCGCGGCGCTCTGCACGCCCGGCACCTGCTGCAACTCTTCGTCGAGCTGCTCGAAGAACCGCACGCGACGCAGGCTGTCGGCATAGGTGGCAGCGGGCAGCACGATGTTGAAGGTGACCAACTGCGACCGGTCGAAGCCGGAGTCGACGCGCGTGAGTTTCTCGAAGCTTCTGAGGAGCAATCCCGCGCCGACGAGCAGCGTCACGGCGAGCGCCATTTCCGCCACCACCAGTCCGCGCCGCACGCGGGCCGCCGACGCGTGGGCCGTGGTGCGGCTCCCTGCCTCGCGCAGCGAGAGGCTCATCGCGCGCGGGTTGAGCCGCAGCATGGGCGCCAGGCCGAACAGGATGCCCGTGCCTAACGCAAGCGCCAGCGTATAGACGAGGACGTGTCCGTCGAGCCCCACGCGCGTCGCGCGCGGGATGCCGGCGTTGCTCGACAGCACCAGCGCGTGCAACCCCCACCGCGCGACGAGCAAGCCCAACGCGGCGCCGGCCACCGACAGCACGAGACTCTCGGCCAGGAACTGCCGCGCGAGCCGGCCGCGTCCCGCGCCGAGCGCCGCGCGCAACACAAGTTCCTTGTGCTTCGTTTCGGCGCGCATGAGGAGCAGGTTGGCCAGATTGGCACACGCGATCAACAGCACGAGGAACACCGCCGCCTGCAGCACCCACAGCGCGCGGCCCGCGCTGCCCACGATGTCGGTGAGCAAGTCGTCGTACCGCAGCCGGTGCGTCTTGACGTTAGGCGTGTGCACGAAGCCCTTCTGCCCCGGCGTCGCGTTGGGCGTTCCGCCGTCGATCTGCGTCCATTGCGCGAGCATCGGCTCCAGCTGGACGCGCGCCGTGGCGAGCGAAATGCCGGGCTTGAGCCGCCCCACCAGGTTCAGGTAGTGCCCGCCGCGATAGCTGTTGACGCTGTCGGGGTCGAGCGTGAGCGGCAGCCACAGTCGGACGCCCTGATCGTGCACGTCGAAGCCCGGCGGCATGATTCCCACGACCTGGGTCTGCACGCCGTCGATGTCCACCTTTTGTCCGACGATGGACGATTCGCCGCCGAAGCTGCTGCGCCAGAGCTCGTCGGACAGGAGCGCCACGTGCGGTGCGTTAGGCAACGTCTCCTGATCGGTGAACCAGCGGCCGGCTTCCGGCGACACGCCGAGCGTCGGGAAGAGGCTGGCCGAAGTGAGCGCCGCCGGCACGCGCGCCGGGCTCGATGCGGCGCCCACGTTCACCGCGCCGGCGTAGTAGGCGCCGACGTTCGAGAACGAGTGGTTGCGCTCCTTGAACTCGAGGAACTCGGCGGCATCTACGGGAAACTGATCAAAGCCCAACGTGGGGAATTGGCTCGTGATCAGGACCAGCTCGCCGGGATGCGGATACGCCAGCGGGCGCAGCAGCACGCTGTTGACGACGCTGAAGATGGCCGTGTTCGCCCCGATGCCTAACGCAAGCGTGATTACGGCGACCGCGGCGAAGCCGGGCGATCGGAGCAGGCTGCGCGTCGCGTACTTGAGCTCGCGCCAGATCTGCTCGACGCCGCCGCTGCCCCACATGTCGCGCGTCACCTCCTTCACGATGCCGACATTTCCGAATTCCTTGCGCGCCCCGGCCTGCGCGTCCTCGGGCGACTCGCCGCGCGCCATGCGCTCTTTGGCCGCCATGTCGAGATGGGATTGGATCTCGGCGTCGAGATCATCGTCGCGGGCACCACGATCTTCGGGTGACATCAGACCTCCTCGGCAGGCGGCGCCGCGAAGATGCCCGCGATCGCCGTGGAGAACTGTTCCCATTTGGATCGTTCGACGGCCAACTGCTTGCGTCCCGCCGCGGTGAGCCGGTAGACGCGGACTCGCTGGTTGTTCTCGGATTGCTCCCAGCTGGCCTCGATCCATTCCTGGCGCTCGAGGCGATGCAACGCCGGATAGAGCGACCCCGTATCCACCTGCAGCACGCCGTTCGACATGGTGCGAATGATTTGGAGTAGTCCGTATCCATGACGCGGGCCCCAGCGCAGGCTCTGGAGAATGATCAAGTCGAGGGTGCCCTGGAGCAGCTCGATGCGGGTGAGGGGCGCGTGACGCTTGGCCATGGTGACGGCGGATGGGGGTGTAGGGTGCCTACTGCCAGGGGGTAAGATGTCTACACCCTGGGGAATGGTCAAGAGACAGCGGAGAGGTCGGAGCGAGGGCTGGGAAGAGGGAAGAGGGAATGGCGCGTGTGTGTGGGCTGCTGGTGGCTGATCCGCCTACCTCCTCCTTCCTCTTCGCATCGGTTGACGTGGTGGGGGTGGGCGACTAGCTTACGAGACTGTACCAACCAGCCTTCCAATGACTTACGCCATTATTCGCACCGGCGGCATGCAGTTCCGTGCCGAGCCGGGAAAGACAATTCGCATTCCCTCCCTCGAAGCCGAGGTTGGCGCCGCCGTCACGTTCGACGAGGTGCTGCTTGGTTCCGACGGGACGACCGTCCACGCCGGGGCTCCGCTCGTGAGCGGCGCGTCCGTTACGGGCGAGATCGTGAAGCACGGGAAGGGCGACAAGATCATCGTGTTCAAGTTCAAGCGCCGAAAGAACTATTCGCGGAAGCAGGGACACCGCCAGAAGTTCACCGACGTCAAGATCAACGACATCACCCTCGGCTGACGGTTCGCCATGGCTCACAAAAAAGGCGTAGGCTCGAGCCGCAACGGTCGCGACAGCGGCCCCAAGTATCGCGGCGTGAAGAAATTCGGCGGCGAGCGCGTGCGCGCCGGCAACATCATCATCCGCCAGTGCGGCACCAAAATTCACCCCGGCCGCAACGTGGGCCTGGGGACGGACTTCACGATCTACTCGCTCATCGACGGCGTGGTGAAGTTCGAGCACAAGAGCAAGTTGCGGTTCAAGGTGTCGGTTTATGCGGAGACCGGCGCGGCGTGAGGGTGGGGAAGCGGCGACTGCGTCGCCTTGGGGACAAGGGAACCGGCGCCTAACGGCGCCTCGGGGAAATGGGCGGGGGGGGAGATCGAGATAGCGTTTACACGGTCTCAAGGAAAACAAAGAACCTCACCGGCGATGCCGGTGAGGTTCTTTCGCCTTAACGGGAGGCGAGCAGCGTTCTCGCCCCCTCGCCCCCGCCCATTTCCCCGAGGCGCCGTTAGGCGCCGGTTCCCCTGTCCCCAAGGACGCGGCAGCGGCCGCTTCCCTGACTAGGGCTCATATCGCGGCGGCATCGTCTCGTAGCGCTTCGTGAGCAGATCCTGCCGCGACACGTCGTTCTGCTTCTGGCCGCGGACGTACACCGCCACCGCCCGCGTCGCAAACTCGAACGGGTCGCCGTCCCAGATCACGACGTTGGCTTCGCGACCCGGCTGCAACGAGCCGATCCGGTCCGCCACGCCGAAGATCTCGGCCGGCGTCTCGGTGATCGCCTTGAGCGCCTCGTCCCACGACAGGCCGTAGCCCACCGCGTTGCCGGCTTCGTAGCGAATGTTGCGGACGTTGAACAACTCTTCATCGCCGCCGCCGTTGCCGATGATCGCCACCTGCACGCCCGCCTTCCGGAGCAGCGTCACGTTGTCCTGGCGCGCGCCTAACGCACTGAACGACGACGGAATGTTCGACATCGCGCCCGCCAACACCGGAATCTTGGCCTTGGCCAGGCGGTCGGCCACCTCCCAGGCTTCTTCGCCGCCGCCCAGGATCACCTTGATGCCGAACTCCTTCGCCAGGTCGATCACCGATTGAATGTCGCTCGCCTGGTCCGCGTCGATGAGCAGCGGCACCTTGCCTTCCAGCACCGGCACCATCGCCGCGAGCCCCGCCGGACTGGCCGACAACTGGCGCGACTCGCCGCGGTCGAAATCGGCGACGTGTTTCTGATAGTAGCGCGTGTCCTGGAGCAGCTCGCGCAGCTTGGACACCACCTGGCCTTTGGCGGGTGCGCCATCGCCGCCGGCGTCACCGATGCCCGCGATCATCGCGGCCGGCGCGCGCAGAATCATGTCGGCGCGCGTGTCGCCGTACAAGTCGATCATCGACGACTGGCCGGCAATGAGTCCGCCCACCGGCGTCGACATGACGCTGGTCACGCCGCCCTCACGGGCCGGCGGAATCAGCACCGAGCGCGGATTGAGCCCGTCCCACGAGGCGAAGTCGGGCGTCACGCCATCGGTGCTGCGGGCGCGCGACTCGTTTGCGCCGGCGCCGAACCCGACCTCCACCAGGCCTAACTGAGTCTCCGCGTTGACGAGACCCGGCGTCACCCATTTGCCCGACGCGTCCACCTTCTCGGCGTCCGACGGAATGGCGACGTTCGCGCCCACGGCGACGATCGTGCCGTTCCGAATGAGCACCGTGCCGTTCTCGATGGGCGGACCGCTCACCGGAAACACCTTGCCGCCGGTGATGGCGATCGTCTGCGCGGCGGCCGAGCCGGTCGCGACGAACGCTGCGCCTAACGCGCAGATCCCGAGGTTGAGCAGGCGTGATGTCATCACTTGGACCCTCCCGTCGCCACGTCGGGCACGAAGCCTAACTCGAAGTCGCTGCGCCACCGCGCCTGTGGATCGCTCCGGTCGTAGAGCATTGCGCCGTCGATCCACACCTTGTCGGCGTGCGTGTACACGCTGAACGGGTCGCCGGACCAGAGTACGACGTCCGCATCCTTCCCCGTTTCGATCGACCCGATCTTGCTGTCGAGATCGAGCGCCCACGCGGGATTGATCGTCATCCATTTCACCGCGTCTTCTTCCGTGATGTTGAGACCGATCGCGCGTCCCGACGCCATGGCTTTCGCGACTTCCTGATTGAGCCGTTGCGAGCCCGACGGATCGTCCGAGTGAATCATCACTTTGACGCCGGCCTTCCAGAGCAGCGCCATGTTGGCCGGCACCGCATCGAGCGCTTCCATCTTGAAATCGCCCCAGTCGGCCCACACCGCGGCGCCGATGCCTTCCTTGGCGAGCAAGTCGGCGATCTTGTAGGCTTCCACGCCGTGATGAAACGCGCGGACCTTGTAACCGAACTCGTGCGAGATGTCGATCACCTGCGCCATTTCGTCGGCGCGATAGCAGTGCATCTGGACGAGGATATTGCCGCGCAGCACTTCGGCGAGCGTCTCGAGCCCCAAGTCGCGCGGCGGTGGATCACCCTTGCGGTTCTTGAGCCACGCGTCCCATTTGCGGCGATAGGCCTCGGCCTTGATCCACTCCGCGCGATAGCCGGCCACGTTGCCCATCCGCGTTTGCGGGCCGCCGCGATTGCCGTACACGCGTTTGGGATTCTCGCCGCAGGCCATTTTTAGGCCGTACTTGGCGCCGGGGAATTTCATCCCTTGCACCGTGCGTGACGGAACCACTTTGAGAATCGCGCTGCGTCCGCCGAACAGATTGCCGGAACCCGGCAGAATCTGAAGCGTGGTGACGCCGCCCGCCAAGTTGCGCGGGAACTGCGGATCCTGCGGCCACACGGAGTGCTCGGCCCACACGTACGGCGTGGCGGGATTTACGAGCTCGTTGCCGTCGCTGTTGGACTCCACCGCCGGAGCAGGGTAGACGCCCAAGTGCGAGTGCACATCGATGATGCCCGGCGTGACGAACTTGCCCGTACCGTCGATCACCACCGGCGACTCGCTGCCTTCCGCCTGCTTGATCGCCGGATCGTCGGCGCTCTTGCCCACCGCCGCGATCTTGTTGTCCTTCATGAGCAGCGCACCGTTCACGATGCGCGGTCC
>DATMZX010000076.1:0-29756 GCA_035573235.1 Gemmatimonadales bacterium | reverse complement strand
ATCGCGCACGCTGTACTGCTTACCGGTGGCGATGACGAAGTCCTCGGCCTGCGGCTGCTGCAGCATCAGCCATTGCGCCTCGACGTAGTCGCGCGCATGGCCCCAGTCGCGCCGCGCGTCGAGGTTGCCCAGGCGCAGCTCGGTCGCGATGCCGTGACGGATGCGTGCCACGCCATCGGTGATCTTGCGGGTGACGAACTCGACGCCGCGCCGGGGCGACTCGTGATTGAAGAGGATGCCGCTCACCGCGTACATCCCGTAGGACTCGCGGTAGTTCACCGTGATCCAGTGGCCGTAGACTTTCGCGACGCCATAGGGCGAGCGCGGATAGAACGGCGTGGTCTCGCGCTGCGGGGTTTCCACCGCCTTGCCGAACATCTCGGACGAGCTCGCCTGATAGAATCGGGCCTCCGGATGCGCGAGCCGGATCGCCTCCAGCAGCCGGGTCACTCCCAGCGCGGTGAATTCGCCGGTGAGCACCGGCTGGCTCCACGACGTGGGGACGAAGCTCTGCGCCGCGAGGTTGTAGACCTCGTCCGGCTTCGCGTCGCGGATCACCATCGTGAGCGAGTGCTGGTCGAGTAGGTCGGCGGCGACGACGTGGACCCGGTCCAGCAGGTGGCCGATGCGCTCGTAGGAGTCGTGCGAGGTGCGGCGCACGATCCCGATGACCTCGTAGCCCTTCTCGAGCAGCAGCTCGGCCAGGTAGGAGCCATCCTGCCCCGTAACCCCGGTAATCACCGCCGTCTTGCGGGGTTGTGGCTTTCCCGGACGCTGTTTAGGTTTCGGCCTCATTTTCCAGTCGGATGAGCTATGGCTCGAGTGTGTGAAGTGTGTGGCAAAGGTCCCATCACGGGACACAACGTCAGCCACGCCAACAACAAGACCCCCCGGCGCTGGTACCCCAACCTACAGCGTGTCCGCGTCGTCGTGAACGGCGTCGTCAAGCGGATCCGCGTGTGCACGCAGTGCATCAAGTCGAACCGGGTGGCCAAGGCTTCGTAAAAAAGGGGACCCGTCGGGTCCCCTTTTTGTTTTGCTCTGCTGCGGTCCAGTCTCACTCACTCAATAATTCGATCCGGGCTACGTCGGCGCCATCGCCGACGCGATGCCCCAGTTTGACGATGCGGGTATAGCCGCCGGGCCGCGCCGCGAACCGCTTTCCGATTTCGGCGAACAGCTTGGTGGTGACGGCCTTGTCTTTGATCCGGCGCTCCACGAGGCGGCGGGCATGCAGATCCCCCCGGCGCGCGAGCGTGATGAGGCGCTCCGCGAACGGGCGCAGCTCCTTGGCCTTCGCTTCGGTGGTCTGGATCCCGCCGTGCTGAAACAGGCTCGTGGCCATGTTGTTCAGCGTCGCCTTCTTGTGGCTCGACGTGCGCGAGAGCTGGCGGCCTTTGGCGCGGTGACGCATTACTCGTCCTCGCCCACCGTGAGCTGGGCCTGCGGCGCGACGCCCTCGTCGAGAATCCGAACGTCGCCGCCCGGCGTCTCCTCGAGCTGCATCCCGAAGTTCAGCCCCTCGCGGCGCAGCAGCTCGGCGATTTCGCCCAGCGCTTTCTCGCCGACGTTCTTCACCTTGAGCAGATCGTCTTCCTTGTAGCGGACCAGATCGCCCAGGGTGCGGATGTTGGAATTCTTGAGCGAATTGACCGACCGCACGGACAAGCCCGCGTCGTCGATCGCGCGGCTCAGCACGTCGCGCAGCCGGCCGCCTTCGGAGCCCCCGTTGCCGGGGCCGCCCGACTCGGTCGACACGATCGGCACCTTGCCGAAGTCGACGAAGAAGCGGAAGTGCTCCTGCGCGAGCGCCGCGGCATACGCGACGGCGTCTTCCGGAGAAATCGTGCCGTTGGTCTCGACGGTCAGCGTGAGCCGATCGTAGTCGGTGCGCTGGCCGACGCGCGTTTCCGCCACGGTGAAGTTCGCGCGGCGGACCGGATTGTAGATCGAGTCGACGCGCACCACGTCCACCGCCAGCGTCCGGTCCACCGGATGCTGCTCGGCTTCGACGTAGCCGCGGCCCTTGTTCACGTACAGCTCGCCCGAAATGTCCCGGTCGTCCTGGACGGTGAACAGCAGCTGCTCGGGGTTCACGATGGAGACCGAGCCGTGCTGCTCGAGGTCGCGCGCGTACACCGGACCGGCTCTCTCGACCTTGAAGCGCAGCACCGCTTCGTCGACTTCCGGCGCGAGCACCAGCGTCAGCTGCTTGAGCCGCTGAATGATCTGATGCACGTCTTCGACGACGCCGGGGATGGTCTGGTGCTCGTGCACGACGCCATCGATCCGGAACGCCCAGACCGCCGCGCCGCGCAGCGACGACAGCAGCAGCCGGCGCAGCGAATTGCCCAACGTATAGCCGTAGCCGCGCTCCAACGGTTGGAGCCGGAACTCGGCCGAATTCGGGTTGTCCTCGCGCTTGGTCATCTCGACCAGGTGCGGGCGGACCAACCCCGTCAAATCAAGAGTCGTAATCACTTGGAATAGAGCTCGACGATTAACTGTTCTTGTGCCGCCAGCGGGATGGCGTCGCGGGTCGGCCGCTCGGTCACCTTGCCCAGCACTTTGTCAGTGTCCACCTGGATCCACGAAACCGGTTGTCCGCGCCCGAACTGCTCGAGCGCAAGCTTCACCTGCACGAGCTCACGGCTCGCATCGGCGACCTTCACTTCTTCCCCGATGCGGACGCGGTAGGACGGAATGTCCAGCACGCGGCCGTTGACGAGGATGTGGCGATGCCGGACGAGCTGCCGCGCCTGTTTGCGCGAGGTCGCAAAGCCCATGCGGTACACCAGATTGTCGAGCCGGCTCTCGAGGGCCACGAGCAGCGCTTCACCCGTCACACCCGGCTCCTTGATCGCCCGCTCGAACAGGTTGCGGAACTGGCGCTCGGAGAGGCCATAGATCCGCTTCACCTTCTGTTTTTCGCGCAGCTGCTTGGCATACTCCGACGCTTTGCGGCGCCGGCCGGTCGACTGGCCATGCTGCCCGGGCGCGTACGCGCGGCGCTCGACGGCGCATTTCTCCGTCAAGCAGCGCGTGCCTTTGAGAAACAGCTTGGTGCCCTCGCGCCGGCACAGCCTGCACACCGGACCCGTGTAGCGTGCCATGCGTCAAACCCGCCGCTTCTTGGGCGGGCGGCACCCATTGTGCGGAATCGGCGTCACGTCGCGGATCGAGCGGATCTGTAGCCCGGCGCTCGCGAGCGCCTGAATGGCGGATTCGCGACCGGAGCCGGGACCCTGCACGCGCACGTGCACGCGCTTCACGCCGAGATTCAGCGCCTCGCGCGCGGCCTGCTCGGCGGCGACGGTCGCGGCGAAGGGTGTGGACTTCTTGGAGCCCTTGAACCCGGCCTTGCCGGACGAGCCCCACGTGATCGCGTTGCCCTGCAGATCGGCGATCGTGATGAGCGTGTTGTTGAACGTCGCGGTGATGTGCGCGACGCCTTCCGCCTCGACGACTTTCTTGGCCCGCTTCGCACCCGCGGCGCGAACTGGTTTTGGCTTCTCGGTCTTTTCCTGCGGCTTCTCTTCGGCCATGTGCCTCTACTTTTTCAGGACGGGCTTCTTCTTGCCCGCGATCGCGCGCCGGGGTCCCTTCTTCGTGCGCGCATTGGTGTGCGTGCGCTGGCCGCGCACCGGCAGATTCTTGCGATGACGGGTGCCGCGATACGCCCCGATGTCCATCAAGCGTTTGACGTTCATCGCGACTTCGGTGCGGAGCGCGCCTTCGACTTTGTAATCGCGCTCGATCACCTGGCGCAGCCGGGCGACTTCAGCGTCCCGCAAATCGCGCACACGCGCGTCCGGGCTGATGCCCGTTTCGGCGAGAATGCGAATTGAGTTGCTGGGACCGATGCCGTAGATGTACGGAAGCGCGAACTGAATTTTTTTGTCGCGTGGCAAATCCACGCCAGCAATACGTGCCATGCTTAACCCTGCCGCTGTTTATGCTTGGGGTTGCGCTTGCAGATGACGCGAATCACGCCCCGGCGCCTCACGACTTTGCAGTGCTCGCAGATGGGGCGCACGCTGGTACGTACCTTCAACAGGCTACTCCGGAAAAGTGAAATTTTCTGGCTGAGTCTTGAACAATAGACGGGGCTGTAAGTTCACGCAAGGGGCGGTATTAGAACCGTTTACGGGGCGCTCCGCAGTTCCGCGAGACGCCATTCGCCGTCCAAGAACCGGTAGCCGAGATACAAGGTTTCATGTCGTAGTTCGGTGGTCCCGGAGACCACATAGCGCCGGGTGATTTCGATGAACCCCTTGCCGCGCTCGACCTCCCGAATGGCCGTCACATCGAGACCCCGCTCTTCCGACGGCCGCAGATAGCGGCTCAGCAGCTCTACCGCCTGCGGTCTTCCCAGCGGCGATGATGGGTCGGCACCGGGGATCTGCAGCACGACGTTCGAGCTCTGGCCCACCAGTGCGTGGGCGTCGTGCGCCGTGATGGCGTGTTTGGCTCGCTCCGCGGCGTCGCTGAGCGTCCGTTGGCCCAGGGCCGCGCACGGGAGAGCGACCACCATCCACACGGCAAGCCAGGTCAGTCGCATACGAGAGCCCCAGCCAGGCGCCGATAGGCAGCCACGGGATCGCGCGCCGCGGTAATCGGCCGCCCCACAACGAGGTGTGTCGCGCCGCGGCGCACCGCCTCGGCCGCATCGATGGTCCGGACCTGGTCGCCCGCCGGCTCCCCCGGAGCTCGGATCCCCGGCACCACGATCCACGGCTCGGAGCCGAGCGCCTCGCGAAGCAGACCCAACTCCTGACCCGATGCCACGACCCCTCGCAGTCCCGCCTGCAATGCCGCGCGCGCGAGTCGCTCGGCCTCGAACCCGACATCGGGCACGCCTCGCCCGAGCACATTCTCCAGCTCCGCCGAGTCGTGCGACGTCAGCACCGTCACTCCCACCACGGCGAGCTGGCTGCCCGCGGCCTGCGCCGCCGCGGCCAGCATGTTCCGTCCTCCCAGCGTGTGTACCGTGGCCATCGAGACGCCAAGCTCGCGCGCGGCAGTCACGGCACTCGCAACGATGTTCGGAATGTCGTGCCATTTGAGATCGAGAAACACCCGCACGCCTCGCGCGACGAACTCCCGGATGAGAGACGGTCCTTCCCGCGCGAACAACACAGAACCGATCTTCACCCACTGGAGGTTGGGAAGCCGGCCGGCGAGCGCGGTGGCCTCGCGCCCGCTTGGGAGATCGAGCGCGACGATCAGCTCAGCCATGGTTGAGCTCGCGCGCAATCCGCACGGGTACGCGAGGATCGGCGAGGGCGGCCGTCCCGATCGCGACGAGGGACGCGCCCGCCGCGAGGTACTCGCGCGCATCGGCGGCGTTGCGCACACCACCCACGCCGATGACCGGCATGTGCACGTGTTCGCGCACGCGCCGCGTCGCGAGCACGCCGATCGGCAGGAGCGCGGGACCGCTGAGTCCGCCGCTGCCGTTACCGAGCCGTTTGTCGAGCAGTCCGGGCATCGTATTCACTAACGTTACCGCTTCCGCTCCTTCGTCGCGCGCCACCCGCGCCATCGCCGGAATGTCCGGGAGGACGGGTGAGAGCTTCACCGTGAGCGGCCTGGTCGAAACTCGTCGACAGGCCCGCACCAGCTCGGCCAGTCCGGCCGGCTCGGCGCCAAACTCGAGACCTCCCGCGCTGGTATTGGGACACGACGCGTTGATCTCGAATGCGGTGATCGCGTCCATCGGGGTGAGTCGCTCGATCACCGTGACGTAGTCGTTCACCGTGGCGCCGGCGACGTTCACGAGAATCCGAGCACGCTGCAGGCGCTGCGCCAGCCACGGCAGCTCGTGTTCGGCGACCTGCTCCACACCCGGGTTCGCCAGTCCGACCGCGTTCAACATCCCGCCGCGGAACTCGGCGACGCGCAGGGGCGCGTGGCCGCGGCGGGGTTCAGGAGTGACCGCTTTCGTCACGATGCCGCCGAGCAAATCGAGATCGATGACGTGATCCAGCTCGCGGCCGAAGCCGGCAGTTCCAGCAGCCAACAAGATCGGGTTTTGGAAAGAGGTGCCGAACAGCTGCACCGCGCTCACGGACGGTCCGGCCCGGTCGGCGTGGGCGGCGGCCGGTCACGACCCGCGGCCGCCGCGGGACGGTTCGCCGGGCGCGCGCGTCCAGCCGCGCGGGCCGCTTCCACATCTTCGAGATGCGGACCGCGAGGCCCTGGGATGGGCAAGTCGGTCCGTGCCCCGGCAAACACCACCGTCGCGCGGGCGATCTGCACACCGAGCTCTCGAGCCAGCGAGTCTTCAGCGGCTACATACGCGACGCTGGGCTCACCGTAGAACGCCCGCGTATATGGTGAGGTCGCGTATCGGGCGTTCAGCAAACCCACAATCGAGTCGTGCTGCTCAGGCAGCAGCGGAAGCGCGGCGACCAGCGCCTTGGGCGCGTACAGGGATGCCGTATCTCGCCCGGCGACTTCGAGGAAGAGCGCGCCTGCCAGCGCCGGCGCGGCGAGTGAATCGCGCGCGAGCTCGGCGGCGCGGAAGCCGGCAGCAAGCGCCTCGGGAATGATCGTCGCTTGTCTCACGAGATCGAGCAGGCGCTTGGCTGACACGGCACCGGGTTCCAGACTCATCCGCGCGAGCTCCGCTTCGATCGGCTTGACGTCCGACCGGTCTTTGGCGCCGGTCAGCAGCACGCGCTGGGTGCCGAGATTGGCCAGACCTGCTTCGCTGGTGGCGTCGGGCGCGACCTGTGCCGCGCGACGATAACCAGCCGCAGCCGCTGCATAGTCGCCGGCAGCGAACAGGCGATCGGCATCGGCAATCAGGAGCTGGGCCTGCTCCTGCAACGGGATGTGCTTGCCTCGCGCAAGCAGCGCATCGAGCGCCGCGGATGCCGCCGGCGCTCCGCTCGTGACCGCGAGGCGGGTCAGCAGATCGGCGCGGTCGGTCGCGAACTCGGGGCCGGTGAGCGATTGCATCGCCCGGCTTGCTTCTGTGGGGCGATCGGCCGCGATCAGTACGCGCACGCGTGCCGGACGCGCGGCGGTCTCGCGAGAGCGCTCGAAATGACCGACGGCGGCGTCGTAGTCCAGCCGCAGCGCCGAGGCCTGGCCGGCGAGCATCTCCGCGCGCGAGCGCCGCGAATCATCTTTGGACGCGAGCGCCGGCACGAGCGCGGCCTCGGCCGCCTGCGGTTGCCGCGCGTCCAGCGCACATTCAGCATCGACCAGGGCGACGCGCTCGAGCAGTTCCCGATCAGTGACCGTCTCGTGCACGCGTTTGATCACGTCGGCCGCTTCATCGCAGGAGCCGGAGCGAGCGAGTCCCTCGGCCTGGAGCGTGAGGGCATCATCCGCCCAGCGACTCTTTGGATGGCGGATGACGACACGCTCTGCTTTGACCGCCGCCTGCGCCCAGCGCGAGCGCGCTTCCGACACCTGGCCCCGCCGCTCGGCCCGGCGCGCGTCTTTGGCATAGCGCTCGGCGCTCCACATCGAGTTGTAGTACGCGCAGCCCGCGGTGGAGAGCGCGAGCAGGATCGCCAGCCCGCGCCTCATCGACCGCCGCCGGTGCCGATCGCGAGCTTGCGCTCGAACTCGACGAGGTACGCGACGATGCCGTCGGCGATCGTCGAGGCGATGCGCTGCTGTCCCTGGGCGGACGCGAGGAAGGCACCGTCGCGCGGATTGGTCGCGAAGCCCGTTTCGACGAGGATCGCGGGACGCCGCGCCGCGGCGAGCACCAGGAACGGCCCCTGCTGGACGCCGCGATCCTCGCCGGGATGAATCGCCGCGACCTTGCCCTGCACCAGCTCCGCCAGCCGCGCCGATTCCCGCAGATATTCGTTGAGCTGCAGGTCGTTCAGGATGAAGCCCAGCGGCCCGCTCGACTGGCTGGACGCGTCGGTCTCGAAGCGCAGCGCGTCGTTTTCCATCTCGGCCACGCGTTTCTGATCTTCGGTCTTTGCGTCCGACACGAAGTACGTCTCTACGCCATTGACCTGCGTCTGCCGCCGCCCCGCCGGCATCGAGTTGACATGGATGCTCACGAACAGATCGCAGTCGGCACGGCAGAAGGTCGGCCGACCGGCGAGATCGATGAGCGTGTCGGTCGCTCGGGTGAGCACGACGCTCAAGCCCCGGCGTTGGAGCTCCGTCCGCAGCAATCGCCCGATGCCGAGCGTGATGTCCTTCTCGGTGAGTCCTCGCGGGAAGTACATCCCGGGGTTGCCGGGATCGATGCCGCCATGCCCCGGGTCGACGACGACCGTGTGCGTCAGTCGCAGACCGGTCATGGGGTTCGGTGTCGCCGCCGGCGGGATCGTCGTGGCAGGCCGGGTGACCAGCGGCGTCGGGGGCGGTACTTCATCGAGCCGCGACAGCCACGGATCCCAGTGGTAGCGGCTCCCCAGCAGCCGAGGCACGTGTCCGGTGAGCCACTGCAGCGGCAGAAAGATCGTGTCGCGCGCAACGTACGGGGCGCCCACGAGCGGATACGCCGCGCCGGCATATCGCACGAATGGGGAGCCAATATCGAACTCGAAAACCTGTTCGTTCAGCGTGACGCGGAGCGTCGATCCGTCGAGTGACTGTGAGAGTCCCAGCGGCTGCGCGAGCAGCACGCCGGCCACAGCGGCAGCGCCATGGTCGTTCACCACGGGAACGCTGACCTGTCCGCGTGGGGTGGCAATCAGTACCTGCTGGGGGACACCCAGCAGCCTGGCCACGAGCAGCAGCGGGATCACGACCGTCTGCCTTTCACAACCCGTGCCATCTCGCGTTCCGCGACGCGCCGCTTCAGATCCTCGCGCTTGTCATGCGCCTTTTTCGCCTTGGCGAGGGCGATCGCGACCTTGGCCAGCCCGTCTTTGAAGTAGACCTCGAGCGGCACCACGGTGAGGCCTTTCTGCGTGGTCGCCCCGAGCAATTTCCGGATTTCGCGTTTGTGGAGGAGCAGCTTGCGAGAGCGGGCGGGTGGCGGGTTGTTGTAGCTGCCCGGGCCGTAGTGCGAAATCGTCATGCCCTCCAGCCAGACCTCACCGTTGCGCACGTGGGCGTACGCCTCGTTCAAGCTCGCCCTGCGATCACGCAGCGATTTGACTTCGGTACCCGTAAGCACGAGGCCCGCCTCCCATGTCTCGAGAAGGTGGTAGTCGTGACGGGCGCGCGGGTTCCTGGCGATCGAGACTTTTTCCACGATGACGTGGGCAAGATACGCATTGACTTGGGGTTATACAACGTTCTAGATTCCCGCTCCGCAAAAACTAGCACTTCGCCGAAGTGGTGGAATTGGTAGACGCGCTGGCTTCAGGAGCCAGTGGGCGCAAGCCCGTGGGGGTTCGAGTCCCCCCTTCGGCATCAGTATCGCGGGACTTCCCCATCCACCTCGCGGGACCACGCGTCGATTCCACCCGCGAGGCTCCGCACGTGCGCAAATCCCGCCCCCATGAGCAGCTCGCGCGCCTTCAAGGAGCGGAGGCCGTGATGACACAGCGTAACGATCTCGGCATGCGGCGGCAGATGCGCGATGGCGCGCGGCAAGTCGCGTAACGGGATCAGCTGGGACCCTTCGATCCGCGCGATTTCCGCTTCATGCGGCTCGCGCACGTCGAGCAGAATCAGATTCGGCTTGCGGCCGCGCTCGCGCCGTAACTCCTGCGCACTGATTTCAACCCCGTCCCCCGTCCCTCTTCCCCCTTGCCCCATACCACAAAACGCTTCGTAGTCGATCAGTGACGTGACGGTCGGGTTCGCGCCGCACACCGGGCAGTTCGCATCCTTCTCCAGTTCGAGCTCACGGAACTGCATGCGACGGCCATCGAACAGCAGCAGGCGTCCAATCAGCGAGTCACCCACGCCGACGATCGACTTGATCGCCTCGAGCGCCTGGAGCGAACCAATGATGCCCGGCAATACGCCGAGCACACCGCCCTCGGCGCACGACGGCACCAGATCGGGTGGCGGCGGCTCGGCGTAGAGGCACCGGTAACACGGACCATCCTGCGCCGAGAAAACCGAGACTTGACCGTCGAAGCGGAACACCGCGCCATAGACCATCGGCTTTGCGAGCAGCACGCACGCGTCGTTGACGAGGTAGCGCGTGGGGAAATTGTCCGATCCATCGACGATCAGATCGAACCGTTTCAGGATCTCGAGCGCGTTCGCCGACGAAAGTCGTTCGGGGAACATCTCGAGCGCGACGTGCGGATTGATGTCGTGCAGATGCGCGCGCGCCGAGTCGGTCTTGGCGGTGCCGATGTCGGACGTCCCGTGAAGAATCTGGCGCTGAAGATTGCTGCGATCGACCACATCGAAATCGACGATGCCAAGCGTGCCCACGCCGGCCGCGGCGAGATAGAGCGCGGCGGGTGAGCCGAGCCCGCCCGCACCCACCAGCAGCACACGCGCCTGTTTGAGTTTCGACTGTCCGGCGAGACCTACTTCGGGAAGCGTGAGGTGCCGCGAGTAGCGCAGCAGCTCCTCATGCGACAGCGATGTCAATGGACGGACGCGACCCCGGCGATCTGATAGACCTGCGGCTCGGCATGCAGGAGGTCGGCGAGACTGACACCCTCGAGTACCTCATTGATCCGGCGCTCGAGCAAGCGCCACACGGGACGGATGCTGCACGCGTTCGCCGGATCGCAGCGCTCATCGTCCACTTTATGAAGGTCGCAGTTCACTTCGAAGGTCACGTGCTCGGAGGCCTCGATGACGTCCTTCACACTGACGTCGTGCGGCTCGCGCGCCAGCAGATAGCCGCCCCGCGCGCCCCGGACCGACTCGACCAGTCCCGCGCGCCGCAGGCGCAACAGGATCTGCTCGACGTAGTCGTGCGGAAGCCGTTCCTGCTCCGAGAGTTCGCGAGCCGCGACCGGACCCTGCCCCGACCGCTTCGCGAGTTGGATCGAAACGATTAAGCCGTACTCCGCCCAGGTTGTAACGCGCATGGGAGCAATATGCGACTGCTGTTATCGGGATTCAATGGCCGGGCTGAGGCTGATCCCCGCCTGCAGGAGAAAGGCGTCCCGGTCGTTCGCGGTCGCGCGCTGCATCCACAAGACCCGCGTATTGAGGTTCCACATGAGCGAGCGGCCGCTGAGAATGTCGAGCCCGAGGCCGCCGTGGACCCCCTGCGCCATGCCGCGGTCGTCGCCCTTCTCGGGAAAGCCGGCCAGCAGCACACCCAGATCCGCATAGATCCGGCCCCACGACGGGCGCAGCGACGGCTCGTATCCAGGGGCGAAAAAGATGGCAAACGGCTCACAGCCGCTGGTGCAGCTGGACGTGACCCGCAGCGGCGCGTAGTCGAGCTGCAGGCCGAGTGATCCCGCCTTCTTGGTGTCGCGGCGGAAGCGCACACCGATCGTCGGACCTCGGCCCTCGAAGGCGCCGCTCAGCCGTCCCAGCAGACCCACCGTCGGCCCGAGTGTGCCTCGCATGATTTGACTCTCGCGTGGCGGGCCGAGCAGGAACGAGAAATTGGCGCGTCCCTCGATGGTCTGCATCGCGCTATTGGGCACCTGGAAGAACCGGCCCTCGAGCAGCCCCGCGAGCTGGCTGCCGAGATTCAGCCGCACGCCCATCCCGAAACCGAAGCCGATTTCGTTGGTCGCCGCGGTGGTGGTGCTGCAGCCGAGCGGAATGAGGCCGGGGTTCTGGTCGAGCACGCGCGCGAGTCCGAGCGCGGTCGATGCAAACGGAGCGATGCCGCCCGCCCCCACCGGATAGTAGTTGGACTCGGCGCCGAAGAACGTCATCTGCCGCTCGCACGTACTGCTGGAGAGATCGGCATAGCGCGAAGCGGCGAGACCGATTTCCCCCTCGTCGCCCGATAGAAGGGCGAGGGTCGCTCCCCACGACATATAGTTGTGTGTGCCGCGCTCGTCTTCGAACGCGATGATCGACATGGTAGGGCCGATACGGCCGCGGCGTTGCGCGGTGGCGCTGCTGGCCAACACGAGCGCGGCGAGGAGAATCGAAAGCGTGCGCATGGTGCAACTTCTACTCGCCGCGCTCGGCTATGCCGTGACGACTATCTCACCTGATTTCGTGACTGCGGTCACTCGTGACTGCGATCACCTCATGAGCAATCCCACCACGAGTCCGGCCGCGTTGACGCGCGCCAGCCACGCCCACATGGTGGCGCGATGGAGCGCGCGCACGCGCGTGTACCAGATGCTCCCGCCCACGGTCGCGAACAGCACCGGCAACCACAGCACGGTGCCGAATTCCATTCCGGCCAGCGGACCGCCGCCCTCGACCCACAACGCGGTCCGCAGACGCGCGTACAGGTAGGCGAACACCAGGCCGAACAGCAACGCGAGAACGGCGGACTTGGCGAGCGCCGGACCCATGAACGCTTTCATCTGGTCCGGCGACATCGGCTCGACGTACGAGTCCATCCCTGCGGTGAAGACCTTGCCCCACATCACGTAGTCGACGACGTACACCACGACACCGGCGATCAGACCAGCCACGACCCAGCTGTTCATAGGTGCGTCTCCGATGTGAGAGTTACTTACGCTCCCCACGCTCTCCGGGCACCCCCAGCTCCGTCATCGCCCGCAAGTCGAGCACTTCGTCGAGCTCCTTCCCCTTCAACAATCCCTTCTCCTGCACCAGCTGCCGCACGGTGACGTTCTTCGCCACTGCTTCTTTCGCCAGTTTCGCGGCCTCGGCGTAACCGATCTTCGGCGCGAGCGCCGTGACCAGCGCCGGGCTCCGCTCGAGCCAGTAGGCACACTGCGCCGCGTCGGCGTCGATCCCTTCCACGCAGCGCTCCGCGAGCACGCGCGAGGCGTTGGTGATGATCATCATCGAGAACACGATGTTGTGCGCGATCACCGGCATCATGACGTTCAGCTCGAGCTGGCCCGCGTCCGCGGACGTCATCACCGTGACGTCGTTCCCCAGCACCTGGAAGCAGACCTGATTCACCATCTCGGGAATCGAGGGATTCACCTTGCCCGGCATGATGCTCGAGCCGGGCTGCACCGCCGGCAGCAGCAGCTCCGCGAAACCGGTGCGCGGGCCCGAGGCGAGCAGCCGCAGATCGCTCGCGATCTTCCCGAGATCGGCCGCGTAGGTGCGGACCGCCCCCGAAAACGCCGCGGCATCACCCATCGATTGCATCAGCTGCACACGGTCTTTGCCCTCGCGCAAGTCGACGCCCGTCATGGCGCGCAGGTGCTTGATCATGAGCGCCGGATACTGCGGCTCCGCGTTGAGTCCCGTGCCGACGGCGGTTCCGCCGATGCCCAGATCGCGCAGATCGTCGGCGGCGCGCACGATGCGATCGCGATTGCGCTCGACGGTGTGCCCCCATGCGGCGAATTCCTGGCCGAGGCGCAGCGGCGTCGCGTCCTGGAGGTGGGTCCGCCCCGATTTCACGATGCCGTCGAACGCCTTCCCTTTCGCGATAAACGCGCGGGCGAGGCGCGTGAGCGCCTCCGTGAGCGCGGCGAGCTGGGCGAGCGCCGCGAGCCGGATCGCCGTCGGGATCACATCGTTGGTCGACTGCGCCATGTTGACGTGATCATTCGGATGGACCGGCTTGTACTCACCGCGCTTGGCGCCGAGCAGCTCGTTGGCGCGGTTCGCGAGCACCTCGTTGGCGTTCATGTTGTGCGACGTGCCCGCGCCGGCCTGGTACGGATCGACCACAAACTGATCGCGATGGCCCCCCGCCAGGACCTCATCGGCCGCCGCGATGATGGCATCGGCAAGCGTCTTGTCGAGCCGGCCGGTGTCGCGATGGGTCAGGGCGGCGGCTTTCTTGATCCAGACGACTGCATCGACGAAGGGCGCGAGGGGTCGCAGATTGGAGATGGGAAAGTTCTGGCGGGCGCGTTCGGTCTGGATGCCCCATAACGCTTCAGCGGGGACCGGCAGCTCTCCCAGGGGATCACGTTCCATACGCGTCTGAGCCACTACGCCTCCATCGGTCCGACGACCGTCCGTCTCGAGCCAGGAATCACCCATGGAATCCCACGACGTCGTTCAGCATCTCGTTGATCGCGCCACGTTCCGCCCGGACGCCATGGCGAAGGTAGACTGCTTTCGCTCGCATCGCCTGATCGTCGGGCTCAACTGCTTCGAGCCCGGACAATCGCAGGCGGCGCATACGCATGCGGGCGCCGACAAATTCTATGTAGTGCTCAGCGGAAAGGCCACTTTCGTCGTGGCCGATCGTGAAATCGCCGCGGGGCCCGGAGACTTCATCGCCGCGCCGGCCGGCGTGCCGCACGGCGTCGTGCGCGCCGACGAGCGCACCGTCGTCCTGATGGCCATGGCGCCGGCGCCTACTTCTTCCTCCGGCGAAACCACCCGACGGTAAACAGCTCCTTGGCCGCCGTGGCTCCGTGCGTGCGCACGAGCAAGTACATGCCGAGCGCGCTCAACAGAATCGTCGTGTAGAAGCGCCACAGCAACAGCATCTTCACCTGGTGGCCGGGGCCGAAATCGCCGGCGAATCCCGACAGAAACGCGACCTCGATCCCGCCGCCACCCGACGGCAGCGGCACCACCAGCGGTGCATGGATCAGCGCGAGCGATCCGAAAAACATCAGCGCCAGGGACGGCGCGTCGGGATGGCCCCACACGAGCGCGGGCAGCACCGCCGCGCGCGCGGCCAGACTCACGACGGTGAGCAACGCGCCCGCGAGCAGCACCCACCACGGCGCCCGGCGCACATGCGCCAGCGCGACCCGCCATTGCCGCCGCACGCGGTGGCGAATCGCGCCGGCCCGCACCAGCCGCTGCAACGTCCAGATCGTGAGCAAGGCCACCAAGGCCAGCAGCTCGAACGCCAGGAGGTCGCGCGCGAGGCTGTGTGTCAGGAACCGCTCCGCGGTGTGGCTCCAGTCGGGCACGTAGTAGGCGGCGAGCGCGATCGCGACCAGCCCGAACACGGGCCATTCCGCCGCGACCTCGACGCCCAGCGCCACGAGCGACGTGACCACGCGCATGCCGGACCACGTCATCCCGAGAAAGCGCGCCGGCTCACCGCCGAGCCGGTTGGGCGTGAAGGTCGCGGCGGCCTCGCCGTACAGGTTCAGGCGTAGCGCATCGGAAAAGCTGAGCTCACCGCCCGCCGCGCGGCCGGCCAGCTGAATGCGCCACGCCCGCGTGACGCAGTCGATGACGAGGAGCAGCAGGGCGAGGGCGTGATTCAATCGGAGCAGTCGCCCAGTGGATACAGGAACCCGCAATTGGGACACGGATTCTTGCAGCCCCAGGGCTTCGGGCGCACCGTCGCCCCGCAGCGCAGGCAGCGCGGCGTAGACTTAGACGAGCCGGTAGGCGCCGGTGAGGAAGGGATTCGTGCGTCGCTCCCGTCCGATGGTGCTTTCGGGTCCATGGCCACTGTAGAGGATGGTGTCGTCCGGAAGCGGGAGCAACTCGCGCTCGATGCTCGCGATCAAGGTTTCGCCATCGCCGCCGGGCAGGTCGGTGCGGCCGACGGAGCCGGCAAACAGCACGTCGCCGCTGAAGACGACGCCGTGTCCGATCAAGCAGACGCTCCCCGGCGAATGACCGGGCGCGTGGCGGACCGCGAAGCGCAGCGCGCCGACCGCGAGCTGTTCGCCCTGCACCATGTCGCGATCGGGGGCCGGCGGCCGCGGCGATCCCCCGAGCCCGAACCACGCCGCTTGCTCCGGCACGGCGTCGTAGAGCGGCCGGTCCGCGGGATGCAGCCACACGGGCACGCCCGTTTCGCCGACGATTCGTTCCACGCCGAGCACGTGATCGAGATGCCCATGCGTGAGCCAGATCGCGACCGGCTTCGCGCCGGTCTCGGCGACCTTGTGCAGGATCAGCCCGGCTTCCTCGCCCGGATCGACGATGGCGCACTGCGCTGCCTGCTCGTCGACCACGACGTAACAGTTCTCGGCGAACACACCGTTGGGAATCTGGATGATCTTCATGTCTTGACCGGTTTGCCGTCGCCTTCGCGCAACGCTTTCAGGAATTTTTCGACCGCGATGGCGGCGGTCGTGGCGTCGCCGACGGCGGTGGTGATCTGGCGCGTGACCTGGCTGCGCACATCGCCCGCGGCAAACAGCCCCGACATCGAGGTCATCATCTTGTTGTCGGTGATGAGATAGCCGCCGGCATCGTGATCGACGTGCCCCTCGACGAGCTGCGTGTTGGGCTTGAATCCCGCGAAGATGAACACGCCGCCCACATCGAGATTCGATCGCGAACCGCTGACCCTGTCCTCCAGGACCGCGTGCGTCACGCCTTTCTCGTTGCCGACGATCTCCGGCACCATGGCGTTGCGAATGACCTCGATTTTCGGATTGGCGAAGGCCCGCTCCTGCAGGATTTTCGACGCGCGGAATTCGTCACGGCGGTGGACCAGCGTCACCTTGCTCGCGTAGCGCGTGAGATAGTCGGCTTCTTCGACAGCGGCATCGCCGCCTCCCACGACCGCCAGATGCTCGCCCTTGAAGAAGGCGCCGTCGCAAACCGCGCAGTACGAGACGCCCTTGCCGGCGTATTCCTTCTCTCCAGGCACGCCGAGCTTTACCGGCGTGCCACCCGCCGTGAGAATCACCGCCTGGCTGCGGTAGGTGTCACCCCGCGCGGTCTCGACGTCGAACCAGCCGTCGGCATGCCGGTGGATGCGGTCGACGGTATCGGTGACGATTTCCGCGCCGAATTTCCTGGCGTGCTCGGTCATCTTCTGCGCCAGCTCCCAGCCCTTGATGCTCTCGAAGCCGATGTAGTCTTCGATGAGATCGGTATTCAGGAGCTCGCCGCCCGGCGCGCCGCGCTCGATCGTGACCGCCTTGAGCAGGCCCCGGCCCGCGTACAGGGCGGCGCACAGGCCCGCGGGACCCGCACCCACGATGATGACGTCGAACGTCAGGGCGTCACGCTTCGTCATGTGCTTTGAATTCCAGTCGAGGGGGATCTCCCTCCCCCGCGAGGGCGCGCGACAGCTGCGCGCGAAAGTCGACGGTTTCGAATTCGATCTCGGCCCGCTGCGGACCGCCCAGCTTCTCGAGGGCTGCCGCTCCAACGACGACCACGCCGTGCCTGTTCCCGCGTGCGCGATGCAGCAGCGCGGCGGCGGCCTGAATCAATCCCTGCCACACGCGGGCTTCGTCTTCCTTAATAATAGAACGCCAGACTGTTTCCAACGCTTCGTGCGCCAGCCAGTAGTCGCCGTGATTGAACAGCTCCCGAGCGTGCGTCAGGTAGCGGTGACGATCGTCGGGAGTCATCGATCGTCTGTCATCCGTCATCGGCGATACGCAGCAGGTTCAACGCTCCATGACAACTCGAGATGGTGCCGATGAGCACCTCCGCCCCGCCGTCGGCCCCAGCCGTTGCGACGAGGCGATCTCCCCCTCGCACAGACTCGGCCGAGAACATCCCAACGCCAAAAACTTCGTGCTTGCAGACGAACAAGGCCGGTCCCTGCACCGGCCGCCCGGAAGCGCGCAGCTGCGTGACGAGTGCCGTTACCGTGTCCGACATCTCCCACGTGCGTGGCGCGCCGATCGCCGGACACAGCGCGGGCTCGATGCAATGCGTGGGGCAGATCCAGTCGGCCCAGGAGACGTAGCGCGTCGCGTCGGTGCTGCCGGGGCGATCGTAGGGCGTCGGAATGTCACCCGGCACCGGAGCGATGGCGACCTCGCGGCCGGGCCAGCGTTGCCGCGCCCGCCGCACGACCCACTCGAACATGAGATGGGGCATGTGCGGGCTGGGAACGATCTGATCGTCATCGTGCGTCGTGCGTCGCGCGTCGGAGAGCCAGCCATCGAAGAACGCTGTCCATGCGGAGACAACGAACTGCCGGTCTGGAGCGTCGCCGAGCTCCCGCTTGGCCTGGCAATCGGGGTTCCGGTCGACGACGATGACGCTGCGATAGTCGGTCTTGCCCCGCGCTTTGGCCTTCGCGAGCTGCGACGCGTAGAACGTGCCGTAACAGCCGCCACCAACAACGACGACGTCTCTCAGCGGATCAGTCTCCCGCCGTCCACCACCAGGATCGTGCCGGTCACGTAATCGGTCCCCGCCAGGAGGAACTGCACCGCGGCAACGACATCCGCGGGCGAGCCGAGCCGCGCCAATGGCGTCGTCGCCTCGATGTGCTGGCGCGACTGCTCGTCCCACTCGTCCGGCAGGAGCACGGCACCGGGAGCGATCGCGTTGACGGCGATGTCGGGCGCCAGCGCGCGCGCCAGCGCTTTCGTCAGCATGATCACGCCGGCCTTGCTGACGCAATGCGTCACGTAGGCGGGCCAGGGCTCGAGCCCCGCGAGATCCGCGATGTTGACGATCTTCCCTTTGGCCCGGCGCAGATGCGCGATGGCCCCCTGCGACACGAAGAACATCGCGCGCAGATTCAGATCGAGCGTCGCATCCCAGCTTTCGGGCGTGACCTCCTCGACGGGCTCGCGCACCATCACCGCCGCGGAATTCACGACGACGTCGAGCCGCTTGAACGCGGCCGCGGCCTGATCGGGAAGTTTCCGCGCGGCCGCCGCGTCACTCAAATCGGCCTGCAGCAGCTTGGCCCGGCGACCCGCCTGCTCGACCGCCCGCGCCGTCTCCTGCGCTCCCTCGGCCGAGCCGTGGTAGTGCACCGCGACATCACAGCCCGCCTGCGCGAGCGCGACGGCGATCGCCTGCCCCACGCGGCGACCCGCGCCGGTGACGAGCGCGGCAGCGCCGTCGAGCCGCACTAGTACGCTTTCCCGGTGATCGGGACGACCTGGCCCGTGATCGCGGCGGCGTCATCGCTGACGAGGAACAGCACCGCATCCACCACCTCGTCCAGCTCGACCAGCGGCGTCTTGGGATCGGCGCCCATCTGGGCCACGTTGTCGGCGGTGCGCACCGTGGCCGGGGCCACGGCGTTCACGCGGATGTTCGCGTCGCGATACTCGCGCGCCAGCTCGCGCGTCAGTCCCGCGACCGCCGATTTCGCCGCGCTGTAGGCGGACATGTGCATGAGCGAGCGCACGACCGCGATCGAGGCGAAGTTCACGATCGCCCCGGCGCCGCGCTCGATCAGCAGGGGCATCGCGGCCTGACACATGTAGAACGCCGTCTTGAAGTTGACCGCGAGCTCGCGGTCGAGCGCGTCCGGCTTCACCTCGGTGAACGGCCCGTAGCTGAAGAACCCGCCTGCCACGTTGATCACGATATCGAGGCCGCCGAAGTGGCTCTTCGCCGCGGCGGTGGCGGCGCGCGACGCATCAGGCATGGTCAGATCGCCGGCGGAGGCTTTGGCGGCAATGCCTTCCGCGGCGAACTCTTTGACGCGATCGGCGAGGCCCACCGCGTTGACGTCGGCGAGCAGGAGCTTCGCCCCGGCGCGGCCGCACCCGCGCGCGACCGCATGCCCGATCTGCCCGACGCGGCCGACGCCCGTGATGAGGGCGACCTTGCCGCGCAGATCAGCGGGCACCGACGATGTCGTCGACGGGTGGTGCCCCGCGCTGCGCGAACCGCACGGTCCCGTCGCGCCCGATCACGTACACGGTGCGCTGAATCCCCTTCCCGTCTTCCTTCAGCGCGTTGTACGATCCCGCGATTTTGCGCTCGGGATCGGACAGGAGCGGGAAATTGAAATGCATCTTCTCGACGTAGCTCTTGTGGCTGTCCACGGTCGCCGGGTTCACGCCCAGCGGCTGGATCTTGGCGGCCTTGAACTTCTCGATCTCATCGCGCACGGCGGAGAGTTGGCGGTTTCAGCCGGGCGTGTTGTTGCCCGGATAGAACACGAGCGCCACGCCGCCGCTCTTGAGCAGGTCGGCGAGGGCGTAGGTGTTGCCGTCGGATGCCGGCGCGCTGAATGTGGGTGCGTTACTGCCGATCGGTAGCGGATCGCTCATCAGTTCTCGCCTCCTGTTTCAAGGTTCCGGCCTGCTCCAGGCGTCGCTCGAGCTGCTCGAGCCAGACGTGCGGCACCTGCATACTGCCGAGCGGCGCGTGATTGCCGCCGTACTCGCTCTCGCCGTGCCAGTCAGACCCACCGCTGATGCCGAGGCCCAGGCGCTCGGCGATTTTCGTCAGCCGCTGCTCCACTCCGACGGCGTGACTGGGGTGCCGGACCTCGACACAATCGAGTCCCTGATCCTGGAAAATGCGAATCTGTGCTTCGGTCCCGTGATCGCCCAGATGCGCGGCGGCGGTCAGCCCGCCGATCTCGTGCACGAGCCCCGTGATCTCCGAGAGCTTGGGCAGCGGCTTCTCGACATACGCGGCGCGCCCGCGGCCGAGATAGCGCCGGAAGGCATCGGTGATGTCCTCGCAGGCGCCGCAGTCCACCAGGGCGCGCGCGACGTGCGGTCGCCCCAAGGCACCGCCGTCGCCGCCGAGCAGCTGGGCCTGCACGTCCTCGAGATCGATCGCCACACCCAACCCCTGGAGCTTCGCGACCATCTGCTCGCCCCGGCGGCGCCGGGCCACGCGGGTCTCGCGCAGGAACTCCTGGAGGCGCTCGTTCTCACACGGCAGGAACAGCGCGAGCACGTGCAGCTCGCCCCAGGGCGCGCGTACGCTGAACTCGCAGCCCGGGATGACCCGGACGCCGAGCTTGGCGGCTTCGTGCGACGCGTCCCGGACGCCGTCGGTCGTGTCGTGATCGGTCAACGCGATAGCGGAGAGTCCGGCGGCACGCGCGTGCCGCGCGACCTCCGACGGCTCACATTCGCCGTCGGATGCCGTCGAATGACAATGCAAGTCAATGTGCGGCGTAGTCGACCTCGGGCGCCGTCCAGGCCGGCTGTGACTGGCGGAACAGCTCGAGCAGCTCGCGCTCGGACAGCTCGCCGAACGCGCGGTCGGGCGAGCGCGCGCCAAGCGGCGAGTAATGGGTCACGCGCCGCGCGCGCTGCGGCCCCGTGCCGCGCTCGAAGATCAACCCGAACTGATCGCGGCCGTAGACCGTCACGCGACCGGCCGGATAGACCTCCCAGCGCTCAGCATCGATCGTCAGTACGCGGACCATAGCGGTTATGCCTGCGACGTGGTGGCGACGGGGACCTCGCTCCACAGCTCCCAGGCATCGGGCGCGTAGGTCGCGAGCGCCTGGAGCCGGCGCTCCAGCTTGATCTCTTCCGGCAGCCGCGACGCCTGCGCGCGATGCGACATCTCGGTCGGGCTCTCGGAGAATTCGATGAACAGGCGCGGATCCTTGGCGTTGCGAAACAGCCAGATTCGCTGGCCCCGCGCCTCCGCGAACTGGCTCAGCTCGCGCAGCGTGTTCACGTACTCGGCCTCGTTTTGCGTGGGCACGCGCACTCGCGCGGCGGTCAGAACTTTCGGCATCTTCACACCGCTCCCTCGGGAAATTCCTGCAGCAACTTCTTGACGTCGGCCAGGAACTGGTCGGCGTCGGCGCCGTCCACGACGCGATGATCGTACGACATCGTCAGCATCCCCATCGTCCGGATCGCGATCGAGTCCGTGCCGTCGGGGCCGCTGACGACTTTCGGCCGTTTCTCGATCGCACCGACGCCGAGGATGGCGACCTGCGGCTGATTGATGATCGGGATTCCGGCGAACGGCCCGAAGCCGCCCGGATTGGTGATCGTAAAGGTGCCGCGCTGAATGTCGTCGGGCGACAGCTTTTTGGTCCGGGCGCGCTCGCCGAGATCGTTGATCGCGCGCGCGAGCCCCATCAAGGCCAGCTCGTCGGCACGCTTGATCACGGGTACAATGAGCCCCCAATCGAGCGCCACCGCAATCCCGATGTTCACCTCGTTGCGGTAAATCGTGCTGTCACCGGAGACGGCGGCGTTGACGACCGGATGCTTGCGCAGGTTTTCCGCGCAGGCTTTCACGATGAAGGCGAGGAAGGTGAGGTTCACGCCGCGCTCGGCGTACACCTGCTTTGCCTTGCCGCGCAGCTGCGCGACGCGCGTGAAGTCCACCTCGAAGAAGCTCGCGACGTGCGCCGAGACCCGGCGCGACATCACCATGTGATCGGCGGTGATCTTGCGGATCTTGGACCAGGGCTCGACGCGGTCACCGGGCCACGGCTCCACGGCGGGGTGCTCGACTGAGCCACCAGCCGGTACCGGGTACCTGGTACCAGGTACCGGGGTCGGCGTCGCCGGCGCCCGTTCGATGAACCCAAGGATGTCCTGCTTCGTCACCCGACCGGCGTGGCCGCTCCCGGCAATGCGCGAGATGTCGACGCTGTGCTCGGCCGCGATTTTGCGAACGAGGGGCGTGGACTTGGTGCGGAGCCGCTGCTCGGCGGTCTGGACTCCTCCGTCGCCATCGCCCTTCATCACCGGCGCAGGGGCTGGGGCCTGGGGACTAGGGACTTGGGCGCGTGGAGCGGCCGGCGCTGGCGCGGGTGCCGGTTTCGGCGGCTCCGGTTTCGGCGGCGCTGGTGCGGGAGCCGGCGCCGCGGCGGCGGGCTTTGCCGCGGCAGCGGCGGCGTCCGTCTCGAGGACGGCGACGAGCGTCTGCACCGGCACCGTCTGGCCTTCCTGCACCTTGATTTCGGCGAGCGTGCCGGCGGCGGGCGCGGGAATCTCGGCATCGACCTTGTCGGTCGAAATCTCGAACAGCGGCTCGTCCCGCTTCACGGTGTCGCCGACTTTCTTGAGCCACTTGCTCAAGGTGCCCTCGGCGATCGACTCGCCCATCTGCGGCATCAGAACGTCTACTTTGGCCATTCTTTCTCCACGCTAGCTCAGTAGTTCGCCAACCACCGCGCAGCTTTCACAATATCGTCAGTCTGCGGGAGCACGAAGTCCTCGAGCGTTGGTGCGTACGGGATCGGCACGTCGTGCGCCGTCACGCGCATGATCGGCCCGTCGAGCCACTCGAACGCCTGCTCGTTGATGCGCGCCGTGATTTCGCCGGCGATGCCGCCCGTGCGGGTATCCTCGTGCACGATCAGAACTTTGTTCGTCTTCTGCACGGTCGCCACGATGGCGGCGTCATCCATCGGCAAGAGCGTCCGCAGGTCGATCACTTCGACTGAGAGCCCGTCGTCCTTCTCGAGCTTGTCGGCGGCCTCGAGCGATTTCCACACCGTCGCGCCATAGGTAATGATCGACAGGTGCTTCCCTTCCCTTGCGGTTCGCGCCTTGCCGATCGGCGTGAGGATCTCTTCGCCTTCGGGCAGCTGCTCCTTGATTCGCCGGTACAGCCATTTGTGCTCGAGATACAGGACGGGATCTTCATCGCGGATCGACGCTTTGATGAGTCCCTTCGCGTCGCGCACCGTCGACGGATACACGATCTTCAGTCCCGGCGTGTGCAGGAACGCCGCTTCGGGATTCTGCGAGTGGAATGGCCCGCCACGAACGTAGCCGCCGCACGGACCGCGCACCACGATCGGCGTCGACAGCCCGGCGCGGTAGCGCGCGGTCGCGACGTAGTTCGTCAGCATGTCGTAGGCGCACGAGATGAAATCGATGAACTGCATCTCCGCGACCGGCCGCAAACCCATGTGCGCCGCGCCGGCGGCAGCGCCGACGATCGCCGCTTCCGCGATCGGCGTGTCGATGACGCGCGATTCGCCGAACTTCTTCACGAAGCCGTCGGTGACCTTGAAGGCGCCGCCGTAGATGCCGACGTCTTCGCCGAGGATGAAGACGCGCTCATCGCGCTCCATTTCCTCCCAGAGCCCCTGGCGCAGCGCTTCGAGGAATGTGATCTCGGCCATCAGAGCGCCTTGAACCAGAGTTTGTCCGCCGCGGGCGGGTCGACCTGCACGCCGGTGAGGGCGGTATCGGCGGACGGCAGCGGCTCGTCCACGCAGGCGTCCGTCGCCTGATCGACCTCGACACGGACGCGCTCGTCGATGTCCTTCAGGTCGGCCTCGCTCACAAGATCGGCGGAGAGAATCCGCTGGGTAAATCGATCGACCGGATCATTCGTGCTCGACCACTGTTCCAGCACGTCCTTCGGCACGTAGTGCTGATCGTCGTGCTCGGCGTGGCCTTTGCGGCGGTACGTCTTCACTTCGATGAAATGCACGCCTTTGCCGCGGCGCGCGCGCTCGACCGCGAACTTGGTGGCCTCGTACACCGCGAAGACGTCGTTGCCGTCCACTGTGACCGCCGGAACGCCGTAGCCTTTCGCTTTGTCCGCGAGATCCTTGACCGCGAACTGCTTTTCGGGAGGTGTCGAATACGACCAGTGGTTGTATTCGCCGACCACGACCAGCGGAAGGCGCTGGACCGCGGCCAAGTTCAGTCCTTCATGAAAGCTTCCCGTCGACATCCCGCCGTCGCCGATATACACCAGCCCGACCCGCGGCTCGCGTCGCATTTTGAACGACAGGGTGATTCCGGCCATGACCGGAATCATGTCGCCCAAATGCGAGATCTGGCCCAAGTAGCCTTTTTCGAGATCGTTGAAGTGGACGTTCATCTCGCGGCCGCTCGTCGGGCTCTCGGCCTTGGCCATGTACTGGCGCAGGATTTCGATCGGCCTGGCGCCCATCACGAGCATCGAGCCCAGGTTGCGGATCAACGGCGAAAGGATGTCCTTGTTCCGCCCGCGCTCGAGCGCGTACGCCGACCCGACCGACTCCCCCTCCTGGCCGAGGGAGCGGAACAGCCCGCCGATGACCTTGGTCTGCCGGTACAGGGCGACCAGCCGCTCCTCGAGGGTACGGGTCAGGCGCAGGTAGTAATAGATCTCGAGCAGCTGGTCGTTCGACAGCGCGGCGCCAGTCGGTATGGCGGCAGTGGGTCGGGTGGCAGGAAGAGCCATGGCCCTAAATTATAGTTGGGGGGGAAGAGCCATGGCGAACGTCAAACTGCGTGTGACCGGGATGACCTGCGGCCATTGTCAGGCCAAGGTCGAGAGGGCTTTGAAGGGGATCGCCGGCGTCTACAGCGCCATCATCGATCTGCCCGACGGCGAAGCCGAGATCGATTTCAACGACGACCAGGTCACGACCGAGCAGATGGTCGCGGCCATCGCGAAGGCGGGATACGCCGCGAAGGTGGCGGGCTAGTAGGCGCCGCGGGGGATGTGCGCCGGCTCGACGAGCCGGTGCACTTCGCCGAGGAAGCGCTTGGCGAGCTTGTCGAGCTCGGATTCTCCCACCTGATCGGTCGCGACTTCCACGAACGTGTAGTGCCCGCCCTCGGGCCGCGCGCTGATCGTGATGCGGCCCACGGTCCCCTGATAGGCACGACGCCTCGGCGTCTCTTCCGCCGGCGCCAGCCGGCCGCCGAAGAACGCTTTGGCGACGTCGAGCACCGCTTCCGGACTCGCGCTAGTTCTGTGGAAGTAACGCATGACGGCCTGTTCCTCGAGGTTTGAACGACCGCAACGTCAGGCTGTTGAGCACGACCGAGAGACTCGACCACGCCATGGCCGCGCTCGCCAGGATCGGGGAGAGCAACCAGCCGGTGACAGGATACAACAAACCGGCCGCGACGGGAATCAGCACGATGTTGTAGCCGAACGCCCAGATCAGGTTCCAGCGGATCGTGCGCATCGTGCGGCGCGCCAGCTCGATCGAGACGAACACCGCGCGCAGGTCGCCGCGAATCAACGTCACGTCCGACGCCTCCATCGCGATATCGGTGCCGGTGCCGATCGCGATGCCCACGTTGGCCTGCGCGAGCGCGGGCGCATCATTGATGCCGTCGCCCACCATCACAACGTCTCCCCCCTGCTGGCGCTGCAGCTTCTTCACGAGATCCGCCTTCTGCGACGGCAGCACCTCGGCGATCACCTCGTCGATCCCCACTTCATTCGCCACCGCTTCCGCGCCTTTGCGGGAATCGCCCGACACCATCACGACGGGGAGCCCCTTCTGCTTCAGCAGCTCGATCGCGGCCTTGGACGTCGGCTTGATCGGATCGGAGATCGCGATGACGGCGTAGACGGTGTTGTTCACGACGACGATCACGGGCGAGCGTCCCTGCGCGGCCAGGCGATCGCCATCGGCGCCGAGCGAACCGAGCTCGAGGCTGCGCTCGCGCGCGTGGCGCAGCGAAATCACCTCGATGATGCGGCGGTCCACGGTGCCGCGCACGCCACGGCCTTCCATCGCGGCGAATTTCTCGACAGGCAGCAGCGTCACCTGCTTGTCGTGCGCCGCCTTCAGAATCGCGTGGGCGAGCGGATGCTCGGAGCGCTGCTCGACCGAGGCCGCCCACTTCAGCACATCCGCCGGCGCGATGGGCGTGCCGTCGGGCTTCTTGGCGGTGACGATGTGCGTGACGGTCGGCTTGCCCTCGGTGATCGTGCCGGTCTTGTCGAGCAGCACGCGCCGCGCTTTCGCGAGACGCTCGAGCGCTTCCCCACTCCGTATCAGTATCCCGTACTCCGCCGCCCTCCCGGTGCCGACCAGAATGGCGGTGGGCGTCGCGAGCCCCAGCGCGCAGGGGCACGCGATGATGAGCACGGTCACAAAGGCGACGGTGGCGAACACGAGCGCCCGCAGCTGCGGGCCCGGCCCAAAGTCGAACCAGGCGACGAACGCGGCGATGGCGATCGCGATCACGATCGGCACGAACACGCCGGCCACGCGATCGGCGAGCCTCTGGATCGGTGCCTTGGTCGCCTGCGCGTCCTCCACGAGCTGCACGATCTGCCCCAGCGCCGTTTCCTTGCCGACGCGCGTCGCGCGGAAGGTGATGCTGCCCGTCGTGTTCAGCGTCGCGCCGATGACTTCATCGCCCGGTTTCCTGGCGACCGGCATCGGCTCGCCCGTGAGCATCGACTCGTCGACCGCGGAGGCGCCCTCGGTGACGACGCCATCGACGGGAATCTTCTCGCCGGGCTTCACGATCAGCAGATCGCCGACCACCACCGCTTCGACCGGGATGTCGGTCTCGTGGCCGTCGCGCAACACGTGCGCCAGTTTCGCGCGCAGCGCCGCCAGCCGCCGAATCGCTTCGGACGTCTTGCCTTTGGCGCGCGCCTCGAGCAGGCGCCCCAGCAATACGAGCGCGATGATCGTGGCCACCGCTTCGTAGTAGACGTCGGCCGGCAGTCCGGCCTGGAGAAACAGGCTGGGCGCGGCGGTCGCGACGAGCGAGTACAGGAACGCCGCCGCCGTCCCGACCCCAATCAGCGTGTTCATATCGGCCGTCCGATGCCGGAAGCCGCTCCAGGTTCCTTTGTAGAACTGCTGTCCGGACCAGACAACGACCGGAAGCGTGAGCAGCGCGAGACCCCACTTGATCCAGGTGAGCTCGAGGATCCACCCCTGCCCGGCGATCCAGTCCCGCAATGAAATCGCCACGGGCATGAGCAAGCGACCGAGCAGGTCCACCTGCTTCATCGTCCCCATCTCACCCATCGGCCGGTCAGCCATGAGCAGCATCGAGCCGACCATCGCGACGGCAGCCACGACCGCCGCGAGCACGAACTTCCAGGTGATGGTGTTGATCTCGCGGGTGCGCGCGATTCGCTCGCGCTCGATGGGGTCCTCTTCGGCGATCGGCGCCGACACCTCGAACCCGGCGCCCGTGACAGCCACCTCGAGGTCGGTGGCGCTCACGACGCCCGGGATGTAATCGACGGTGGCCGTCTCGGTGGCCTGGTTGGCGACCGCGCGGATCACGCCGTTCACGCGGCCGAGCGACTGCTCGAGCGGCGCGACGCTGGGCGCGTAATGGAGGTCGGTGATGCCGAACGTGACGCTGGCCTTGCCGCAGTTGTAGCCGGCTTCGCGCACCGTCTTGATCAGCGCCGCGACGTTGGTCTGCGCGTCGTCATAGTCGACCGCGGCCTTGTTGGTCGCGAAGTTCACGCCGGCCGACGACACGCCCGTTGAGCCCGCGAGCGCTTCCTGCACCGTCGCGGCGCAGCTCGCGCAGGTCATGCCTTCGATCGGGAGGACGATGCGGGCCTTACTCATGCTTGGCCCCGTGGAACTTGTGCGGCGACGACGCCGCGCGGCGCTCGCCCGTCGGCTCTACCACGAGCAATCCCTTGAGCATGTTCATGCCGCAGCGGAAGGCGTATTCCCCGGGTTGATCGGGAGTAAACTCGATCGTCGTCGTCTGGAAGGCGGGCAGCTGCTGGTCGATCCCGAAGCGCTCGAACACGACACGCTCGGAGCAGTCCGCGGTTTCGTCCCGGTAGAATTGGAGGCGCACCGGCTTGCCGGCTTGCACCACGATCGTATCGGGCGTGTAGCCGCCCTTCACCGTCACGCGCACTTCCTGCACGCCCTGGGCACCGGCCGTGGCCGCGACGGCCGCGCCGCGGGAGTAGAGGAAATACCACAGCACCCAGACGATGGCGACGGCGCCCAGCGCCGTGACGACGATCTGGGTGGTGGTCATGAACTCCCCGCTAGCGGGTTCCCGCTTTGACGGCGTGCTCGATCCGCATGGCGTAGAACGAGCGCCACACGAACACCAGCGCGATCACCAGAAACGCGCCCGCCAGCACGAGGCTCAGCGTCGCGCCCCGCTGCGCGGTGATCGAGACCGCGAGCTCGACCGCGAGCAGCCCAAACAGCGTGGTGAACTTGATGATCGGATTCATCGCGACCGACGAGGTGTCCTTGAACGGATCGCCCACCGTGTCGCCGACGACCGTCGCGGCGTGCAGCTCCGTGCCTTTCTGCTTCAGCTCGGTCTCGACGATCTTCTTGGCGTTGTCCCAGGCCCCGCCCGCGTTGGCCATGAAGATCGCCTGATACAGGCCGAACAGCGCGATCGAGATCAGGTACCCGATGAAGAAGTACGGTTCGACGAACGCGAACGCGAGCGTCGCGAAAAAGACGGTCAGGAAGATGTTGAACATCCCCTTCTGCGCGTATTGCGTGCAGATCGCCACCACTTTCTTGCTGTCGGCCACCGAGGCTCTGGTCGTGCCCTCGAGCCGGATGTTGGCCTTGATGAACTCCACGGCGCGGTAGGCGCCGGTCGTCACCGCCTGCGTGGACGCGCCCGTGAACCAGTAAATCACGGCGCCGCCGGTAATCAGACCGAGCAGGAACGGCGGATGCAGGATCGACAGATTCGACAACAGCTCCGGCTGCAGCCCGCGGGTCAGCGCCACGATGATCGAGAAAATCATGGTGGTCGCGCCCACGACCGCTGTGCCGATCAGCACGGGCTTGGCGGTCGCCTTGAACGTGTTCCCCGCCCCGTCGTTCTCCTCGAGGTTCTCCTTGGCGCGCGCGAAGTTCGGGTCGAACCCGAAGTCTTTCTTGATCTCCGCTTTCACGTTCGGCACCTGCTCGATCAGCGACAGCTCGTAGACCGACTGCGCATTGTCCGTCACCGGTCCATACGAATCGACCGCGATCGTCACCGGCCCCATCCCGAGGAACCCGAAGGCGACGAGGCCGAACGCGAACACGGCCGGCGCGGACATCAGCGCGCCGAGACCGGTCGTACTGACGCCGTAGGCGATCGCCATCAGCGCCATCATCGTCATCCCTAACCAGAACGCGCTGAAGTTCCCGGCGACGAAGCCGGACAGGATGTTGAGCGACGCACCGCCCTCACGGGACGACGTCACGACTTCCCGCACGTGCCGCGAGCCGACCGAGGTGAACACCTTCACGAACTCGGGGATGATCGCGCCCGCCAGGGTGCCGCAGGTGATCACGAGCGACAGCTTCCACCACAGCGTGGAGTCGCCGCCGATGCTGGGAATCAGGAGGGCCGACGACAGGAACGTGAGCGCGACCGACACGAGCGACGTCAGCCAGACGAGCGTCGTGAGCGGCGCCTCGTAGTTCATATGATCGGCCGTCTGGTACTTGGCTTTGACGACCGCGGCGTTGAAGAAGTACGACGCGCCGGAGGCGACGATCATCATCACGCGCATCGCGAAGATCCACA
>DATMZX010000075.1:0-2115 GCA_035573235.1 Gemmatimonadales bacterium | reverse complement strand
AAAATAGGTCGGAACTTACACTCGCAATGTGATACCCGCTGATCTCAATGGCTTTGTGGTTCGTCTTGAAGTATGACATTAGGATTCCGTCCACGCCGTTCGGCGGCACGCTGGGCAACAAGATCGAGCCGGATGTGGGGCGCCCGTGCGCGGCCTGCCGGCGAATGGCCGTTCGGAGCGGTATCGAAAACAGCAGGACCCACAGATGCAGAACGATACCCGGTGGACCGACATCACCATCGCGGAGTTGCGCAAGCTCTGGGACGAAGGTCTCTCCACGGCCGAAATCGGCCGCTGCCTGAGAATTTCGAAGAATGCCGTCGTCGGCAAAGCGCATCGCCTTAATCTTACGACCCGCAAATCCCCGATCAAGATGAACCCGCAACGGCAGGACTGCCGACCCAGTCCCCCGCGATCTCCTCGCCTGCGCACAACTCTCCCGACGCTCTCCTTTCTGCAACGGGCACTCGCTGCGCCCGCGATCATAGCTGAACCCGCATCCCCGGTGTGCACAGCAGCGACACTCCGTGCCACTCCGAACCGGCAGCCCTTAACCGACGACAGGCAGTGCTGTTGGCCGATCGGGGATCCGGGAACCTCCAATTTCCGCTTCTGCGATGTCCCCTTCCTCCCGGGAAAGCCCTACTGCGAAGCGCACGCCCGGCTCGCATATGTGAGGACGCCGTCCAGATCGGAAAGTAGCGTACGCAATGTCGTAGTCGGGTAGTAAGCATTGGCGACGAACCACCGACTGACCAATCCATCCCAACCAAAAGTTGCCGTCTCGTACCTGCGCACAGAGGTTTTGACCGGGTGCGGCAGCTATTCTGGGGCCTCACGGTTCCCCACCGTCCCCGGTTCGGCCGATGATGCGAAGCGCACGCCCATGGGCGGTAGCAGGACCTCCAGCACCGCGGCGAGGCGCCCGGGGCGGGTCGATCGCCTCGCCGTCGACCGCGGCCCCCGCGCGCACTGCGTCCCAGCCGGACGCGATAGAGAAAGACTGGCAGCAACGGATGCCCGGCCGCGCCTGATCCGGCCCGGCGATCGTCCTCGCCGGCGCATTCGAGCGCGCCGGATCGCCGCGGCCATCCCGGCGACTGCGGTCGCGCTACGCGGGCCAAGAAACGCGTCGACCAAGCCCGCCTTCCGGTTTCCCGAATCGAGTATTGCTGCGCCGTACTCGCTTGGTTGGCACCAGAGCACGAATCATATCAATAGCAGTGGCTTGATCTCTGCGGATCGCTTCGCCTTTACGAGTGCACCTTGCGGCGAATTTGCCCTTGCCGGTGCACTATGAGGACCTAGAAACTCGTTGCATGGTTCTGGGCTCCGTCCTGAACGGCGTCAGCCTGTCATGTGATGACGTAACCGAGCCCCCGATAGCCGGCTCCGCGCCTCGCCGCCATACGCGCCAGTACGGGGACCGCGTTGTCCGTGTAGTCGTAGACGAGCACCTCGTTCTTGCCCTGGTGCTCCCGGTGCAGGCGGCCGACATACTGGGCGAGCGTGCCCTTCCAGGAGATCGGCATGGTCAGAAAGAGCGTGTCTAGGCGCGAGTCATCGAAGCCTTCGCCCAGGTATCGCCCGGTCGCCAGGATCAGCCGCTCCTGACCGTCCGGGACATCCAACATGGCCTTCGCGGCAGTACGCGCGCCCGCGCTCATGCCTCCGTGCAGCACGACGAGGTTCCGCGTGAATCGCTGGAAGCGATCGCGCAGATATTGGAGATGATCGCGCCGTTCGGTCAGTACGACGGGCGAGCGTTTCGCGTCCAGTGCGGAGAGAACGTCGTCGAAGATGACCTCGTTGCGCGCGCCGTCCTGGGCCAAGGCGGCGTAGATTGCCGGCATAGATGGTTGCTCCACCCCGGATAGCGGCGGAGGCAGGCGGAATTCGGTCGGTCGGAGCCGAACACGGTGCTCGATGCCGCGTTGTGCCACCTGGGCTCGTGCATCGACGCGGTGGCGTACCGGCCCGCACTGCATGAAGATGATGGGATGGTGTCCATCTTTACGTGCGACGGTCGCGGATAGACCCAGGACGTACCGCGCCTTCGCGCGACGGGCGGCGAGCTCGAAACTCACTGCCGACAGGTGGTGGCACTCGTCGACG
>DATMZX010000074.1:0-9982 GCA_035573235.1 Gemmatimonadales bacterium | reverse complement strand
CGAGAAGTGCGTGCAGTGCGGGAGGACGCTCGTGGAGACCCACGACATCGACCAACGCACGACGACCTTCTGCCGCCACTGCCAACGCTGACCTAATCGACGAACGCCCACAGCAGTTCCCTGCTGTGTTTGTCCAGCTGTTTCGGCTCAACCAGGTGATACAAATCTCCGGCAAGATCACGGATCAGTAGGCCCCCGTGCGGCAGCGTCCGCGGCCAGTCATCGAGCCGCGTCTGAAACGTGCGCGGCCCCTGCCGGGTCTCGACGCGCCAGCGCCGGATCTCGACTTCCTCTTCGATCTCCAGCACCCGCGTGATCTCGAACACGAACCCGGCCACGGCGAGCGCGGCCTCGAGCGCCACGCGCGAGCGCACGTCCAGATCCGCCGGATCGCGCACGAACGCGAACTCCTCTTCGTCCGCATCTCGCAGCGAGAGATGTCGCGTGGGCTCGGTCCACGGGAAGCAGCGGCGCACCGACACCGCCTTCTCCTCGTCGCCGCGCACCGCCCACAGCGAGCCGTCGGCCCGCCACTCTAAACGGAGCGCGTCCCGCCCTCTGGTCGAACCCTCTCGCTCCGATCTGACAACCGTCGTTTCCACATAACCTCCTTGGTATCGGGTACCGGCTATCGGGTATCGGGTTTTAGCCCGATAGCCGGTAGCCGATACCCGATAGCTACGTGAGCTGCAACTGCATCTCGTAAAGCCGCCGATACTTCCCCTCAGACCGCAGCAGCAGTTCAGCGTGTGTGCCGTGCTCCACCAGCCGGCCATCCTCGATCACGAACAGCCGCGACGCCTTGCGCAGCGTCGACAACCGGTGCGCAATCGCGAACACCGTCCGGCCCGCCACCAACCGCTCGAGCGCCTGCTGGATCTCGCGCTCGGTCTCCGTGTCGACGCTGCTCGTCGCCTCGTCCAGAATCAGAATCCGAGGGTCGTGCAGTATCGCCCGCGCAATCGACACGCGCTGGCGCTCGCCGCCCGACAACGTGTGCCCACGCTCCCCCACCACCGTGTCGTAGCCGTGCTGCAGCTTGGTGATGAAGTCGTGCGCGTTCGCCGCCTGCGCCGCCTCGACCACGCGATGCAACGGCGCCTCCGGCATCCCGTAACGGATGTTCTCCAGCACCGTGCCGTGAAACAGGTACGGATCCTGGAGCACCATGCCGATCTGCCGGCGGAAATGCCCCGTATCGAGCCGCCGCAGATCGACGCCGTCGATCCGGATCGTCCCGCCCGTCACATCGTAGAACCGGGCGATCAGATTCACGATCGTCGTCTTGCCGCCCCCCGACGGTCCGACGAGGCCCACCAATTCTCCCGGCGCGACGTCGAAGCTCATGCCGCGCAGCACCTGCCGCACGCCGTCGTATCCGAACGTCACCTGCTCGAACGTGACGCGGCCATGCACCGGTTCGAGACGCACCGGCTCGGCGAGGTCGCGCACCTCGGGCTCGGTATCCAACACTTCGAACACGCGATGCGCCGACGTCGTGGCGCGGTTGATCGTCCGCGCCATCTGGCCGATCACGTCGATCGGTCCGAGGAACATCGTCGTGTAAAGCAGGAACGAGACGAACGTTCCCACGGGCAGCGGCTCGCCGCCGCCGAGCAGCCGCGGCACCGCGAACGCCCACACCGTCACCGTCATCGCGTGCACGCCCAGCACCAGCAGCGGCCAGAACGTGGTCCACGAGGCGTGAATGCGATTGAACTCCGCCGTCACGTCCTCGTTGCGCTCGCCGAACCGCTCGATCTCGCGCTGCTCCTGGTTGAACGCCTTCACCACGCGAATGCCGGGAATCGTGTCCGACAACACGTCTGTCACGCGCGACCACTTGCGCCACGCGCGGATGAACAGCCGGGCGATATTCTCGCCGTGGCGGTAGATCACCCAGCAGAACAGCGGCACCGGCAACGTCATGACGAGACCGAGCCGCCAGTCGAGCGTGAGCAGCACGGCACCGAGCCCCGTGAGCTGCACGAGCGACAACGACACATCCACGATCCCGAACGCCAGGAACTCCCACAGCCGGTCGGTATCGGCGGACACGCGCGTGATCAGGCTGCCGGTTCGCTTGCGCGAGAAGAACGCCAGGCTGAGCCGCTGGATGTGCTCGTACAGGGCGTCGCGCAGGTCACGCGCGACCCATTCGCCCAGAATCGCCATCAGGCGCAGGCGGACGTACGCCGCGGCCTGCTTCACCAGGTACACGACCGCCATCGCGGCGATCGCAATCCACGCGATCGTCCACGCCCGCGCGAGCGGGAGCGTGCCCGCCTGTGCCGGCCGCACGACGTGATCGATCAGCAGACCCGCCAGATACGGTGGGACCAGGCTGACGAGCGTGATCACGGTCGCCGCGGCCATGCCGAGTGTCAGCTGCCGGCGATAGGGATTCAGGTAGCCGAGCAGCCGGCGAATCACCGCCGTCTGCCGCCCGGAAACCAGCGCCTGCGCCTCACGAATCGGGCGCGCGATGCTGTCGGCGTAGACGCGGTCCGCGTCGACACTCGGGACATCGCGCTCGTGGCCCGCGATCTGCTCCTCGAGCACGAACCGGATGTTCTCGAACGCCCGGCGCTGCCGGTGCGTGTAGCGCAGCAGCGCGAGCGCGGGCTCGCCCGGCTCGCCGAGGATCGTCAGCGTGTTGGCCGAGAGCCCCGGCGCCTCGCGAACCGCCTGAACGGCCGTCCGCTCGACGGTTCTGATCTCCCAGCCTTGACCCGCGCGCTTCGCCACCGCGAGGCGCCGAGGCCCCAGCGCCAGCCACGACTCGGCGAGCCGCAGCCCCTGATCGAGATCGGCGAGCGCGTACAGCTGCACGGGCGCGCCGTCCCAGGCGTGCTCGATCTGCCGTCGCAGCTCTGGCGGGAGCCGCGATGGCTGGGCGGTGTAACGCGCGATGATGTGGTCGTCGAGTTGTTGCGTGCTCATGATCCTCTCCCCCTGACCCCCTCTCCTTTCAGGAGAGGGGGAACCCAATAACAGAACGGCCCCCCAGGTCCATAAAGCACCCGGAAGGCCGGATCACGGCACGAATACGATCCGATCGACTTCTAGGGTGCTCCTCCGCCTCCACCGGCGCCGGCCGAGCCGGACGCAATACGCCCACGGGCGTCGAACAGCGGCCCGAGCCGGCACAGAGTGCTTGGCTCTGCCCACAGGCGACGCATCGTCGGCGTAACGGTGGATTGGTTGTTCATTTCAGTCCGAAGACCCTTTTGAGGAGGTTGCTGACTCAAACTATGAAAACGTACGTGTCCGGGCAAGCCCGGTGTTTCACGTAGGATGTTGCGCGCCCCAGTTCCCCAACACGATGCCGACGCCGCGGAAGCGTTCGGTGTGCGAGCAAATGATTTGAATCATGACCGTGAGCGGTACGGCGATGATGACCCCCATGATTCCCCACACCCAGCCCCAGAACAGCAGCGATAGCAGAATCGCGACGGTATTGAGCGGCAGCCGCCGGCCCAGCACGAGCGGGCACACGAGGTGTCCCTTGATGAGATCGAGCAGGAGGAACCCGCCGCACGCGAGGATCGTCGCCTGGGTCCCGTCGAATGTCGCCAGCGTGACGATACCGATCATCACCACCGTCGCCGCCGCGCCGAGATACGGCATGAAATTCGAGAACCCCGCGAGCGTGCCCCACAGAATCGCGTTCGGCACGCCGATCAGCGCCAGGAGTCCCCAGGTCGCCAGCCCGAAGCCCATGCTGATGAGCGTATTGAGCAGCAGGTAGTGCGACATCTGCTGCTCGATCTCATACAACGCCCGCTTCATGCGGGTGCGTTGGATGCCGCCGGGGACGAGGTAGGCGACCTTGCGCCGGAACATCGAGCCTGACGAAAGCAGGAAGAATGTCAGGAAGACGACGGTCAGCAGCCCGCCGACCACATGCGCCGTGGTCCACCCCATCTCCGAGAGCGGTCCGGGCGGCACGACCTGAATCGTCGCGGCGGATGAATCCGATCCAGCTGAGCCGGTGAGGTGCGAGAGGCTCATCGCGGTCGCTTGAATCACGCTCAACGGCTCGATCGCCCGCAGCTTGTCCTCGACCTGGTGCATCGCAGCCGGAGCCCGGCGCAGCCATTCCGTCGCCGGTCCAGACAACACGACCAACGCTGAAATGATCAGAATGACCGTCCCGAACACGATGATCCCCGCCGCCACCGGCTCGACGACACCAAAGCGGCACATCCAGCGGACCAGCGGGCCCAGCAGCAGGGTCAGCAGCACGGCGACCACGATCGGCACCAACAGGCTGCTGGCGAACTGCAGCCCCGCGATGCCGAGCACGGCGAGGATCGCGGTGAGCACCGGAATCAAAAGACGGGACGTAAAAGGGACCAGCCGCGATGGGCGGCTGGCCCCCCTGGGTTCGATCAGCTCCTGTACTTGAACGGCAATGTCAGTCACGTGCTACCCGCGAAACTCGCAGCTACGATGTTTTTGCCGCCATGCTGGGTTGCGTGCCTGCAGCGCGTGCATTGACCTCTGTGGTCGCGATCAGCGACAGCTTTTTGTCTGCCGCCGTCTCTTCCTGCTGGCTCTCGTTCAGAAGCTTGACTACGTCTGAGAGTCCGAGCAGCGTCGCAAAGGCTTTTGCCGAACCGTAAGCCGATACTTCGTAGTGCTCGACGCGCTGGGCGGCTGCAATGATGGCCGCATCGATCACCGCTTCGTTCCCGTCTTCATCGAGGGTCTCCTGCGCCTCCTCGACGAGCCCTTCCATAGCCGCGCACTTCACTCCGCCGGCGCGCTCACCCAGAATCTCGAAGATCTGCTCGAGACGCTCGACCTGGTTCTCCGTCTCAGCCAGGTGGTCGCGAAAAGCCGTCGACAGCTCCTCGGTGGAGGCCTTTTCCTGCATCTTCGGCAGCGCTTTCACGAGCTGCTGCTCGGCGCTGTAGAGATCCCTCAGCTGCTGTAGTAGCAGGTCCTGCATCGTATTCAGCGACATATGCCTAACTCCGTCCGGTGACATGTGCAGGAAACGTACCGGGACGTTTGTGGCTGGAACCATCGGCCAGAAGGGGCCATAGAACTAAATCCGTGCGACTGCACTCAGGAGCGCCTTTTTGGCTGATAGCGGATGGCCTCCGGGAAATGGGAGAGCCCGCCGCCCTACCCCCGTCCTGCGACGTCGTGATTATCGGCGCCGGCGTTACCGGCGCGCTCGTCGCTGACGCGCTCAGCGCGGAGGGCCTCGCGGTCGTCGTGCTCGACCGCCGCGCGCCGGCCTGCGGAAGCACGGCCGCCAGCACCGCGCTCCTCAGTTATGAAATCGATGTCAGCCTGGTAGACCTCAGCCGGATGATCGGCGAACCCCAGGCTGTACAAGCCTATAGGCTCAGCCGGGGCGCGGTGAATGACATCGCGACGATCGCGAAGTCCCTGCCCGAGCCGACCGGCTTCGCCCACGCCCCAAGCATCTATCTCGCCTCGCGGCGTGCCCACGGGCGCAATCTCCAGGATGAGGCCGCGCTCCGGCAGCGGCACGGCCTCGAGGGGGAGTTCTGGACTGCGCGCCAGGTCGAGGAGACCTACGGCTTCCCCTCGCATGGCGCCATTCATGCCGCCACCGCCGGAGTGCTCGATCCGGTGCGGTTCACACGCGCCTTGCTGCGGCGCGCGCTGAGTCGCGGTGGAGCCCTCTTGCCACGAACGCCGGCGCGGGACGTCCGGGCCCACAGCCATGGCCTGACTGTCGCGACTGATCAGGGCGAAATCAGCACCCGATGGGTGGTCTATGCGATGGGATACGAAATGCCGCCGGCGCTGCGCGAGGGGATGGTGGCGCTCCACTCGACCTACGCCCTGGTCACAGAGCCCCTCGAGAACCTCGGCCCCTGGAACGGCTCGGCCATCGTTTGGGAAACCGCGCGGCCCTACGGCTACATGCGCGCGACCGAAGGTGGCCGCGTCATGATCGGCGGCGCCGACATGCCGTTCAAGGATCCTGCGTGGCGCGATCGGCTCATGCCCGACCGGACGCGGCGGCTGGAGAAGCAGCTCGCGAAGTGGCTGCCGGGGATCGAGACGCAAACGGCATTCACGTGGGCTGGGACGTTCGGTGAAACGCGGGACGGGCTGCCCTACATCGGACCCATGGAAGGCTGTCCCCAGGCGCTCTACGCGCTGGGCTACGGCGCCAACGGGATCACGTTTGGCGCGATCGCCGCGAAGATCATCGCCGACCTGTGCATGGGCCGATCTAACGACGACGCGGAGATTTTTCGTCTCGACCGCTGACACGAGTCGCCTTAATTCCTACGACCGATGCAAATTCGCGAGGTAGCCGGCGAAGTTGAATTAATCATGAGCTCCTCGCTGAAACTCTCCCACGTCAAGCGCTACAAAGACATTGCCGTCTTGTTGATGAAGTACGGCCGCTCGGACGTCGTGCGGGAGGCGGGGTGGGACGATGCGATCGAGCCTGCGAAAGGCACGACGGCTCTAGCGGCCAACCCCAAGGCGGAAGAGCTGGCGGCCGATCTCGAAAAGATGGGCCCGACGTTCATCAAGCTGGGCCAGCTCCTGTCCACGCGTCCCGATCTGCTGCCCCCGCCCTACATCGAAGCCCTGGCGCGCCTGCAGGACAAGGTCGAGCCGTTCTCGTACGAGGAAGTCGAGCACATCGTCACCGAAGAGTTGGGCGTGCGCCTTTCCAAGGCCTTCGGCGAGTTCTCGACGGAGCCGCTGGCCGCTGCGTCCCTCGGCCAGGTCCATCGGGCAACGCTGCGGGACGGCCGCCTGGTGGTGGTCAAGATTCAGCGCCCGAACATCCGCGAGCAGATCATCGAAGACCTCGAGTCGCTGGCTGAGATCGCGGGCGTGCTCGATCGTCGCACGAAGATCGGCAAGCGCTATCACTTCAGCGGCATGATCGAGGAGTTCCACAAAACGCTGATCGCGGAGCTCGACTACCGCCGCGAGGCGGGCAATCTGACGCTGCTGGCCGACAATCTGTCGGAGTTCGAGCGGATCGTCGTGCCGCGGCCGGTGCCCGATTACAGCACCGCTCGCGTGCTGACCATGGATTACATCGCGGGCCATAAGATCGACGGCGTCAGTCCCGTGGCGCTGCTGGAAGTTGACGGCGACGCGCTGGCCGAGGAGCTGTTCCGGGCCTATCTCAAGCAGATCTTCGTGGACGGATTCTTCCACGCCGATCCGCATCCCGGCAACGTGTTCCTCACCGACGACGACCGTGTCGCGCTCCTCGATCTCGGCATGGTGGATCGCATCGGCCCGCGACTGCAGGAGCAGCTGCTGCAGATGGTGCTGGCGGTCAGCGAGGGACGGGCCGACGAGGTCTCCGACATCGCGATCAAGATCGGCGAGACCACGGAAGAGTTCGACGAGAAGGAGTTCCGCCAGCGCGTGGAAGACGTCGTGGGGCGGACGCAGGACGTGACCCTGGGCGAGCTGCAGGTGGGCAAAGTCTTCCTGGACATGGCGCAGCAGGCGGCAGAGACCGGCATCCGCATGCCGCAAGAATTGACGGTGCTCGGCAAGGCCCTACTCAATCTGGACGGGATCGGGCGGGTGCTGGCGCCGGAGTTCGATCCCAGTGCATCGATCAAGCGCAATTCATCGAAGATCATGCGTCAGCGGATGGTGAAAGCGATGTCTCCGGGCAACGTGTATGCCGGGTTGCTCGAGATGAAAGACCTCGTGATGCGGCTGCCGTCGCGTGTCAACAAGATTCTGGATGCGACCGCCAGCAACAAGATTGGGTTCAAGATCGATACCGGAATCGACGCCGGCGGGTTGATGGGGGGCCTGCAGACCGTAGCGAACCGGATCACGGTGGGCCTGGTGCTCGCGGCGCTCATCGTGGGCGCGGCGATGCTGATGCAGATTCCCACTTCATTCACGATCTGGGGTTATCCCGGACTCGCGATGCTGTTCTTCCTCGCCGCCGCGGGGGGCGGGCTGGCCCTGCTGATGCGCATCGTGCTTACCGATCGGCAGCGGCGTCGCGCGACGCGCCAGCATGCCGCCAAGGGGCGCAACGGCGGGCCGTAGCGGCGGGGGTCAAGGCTTGACCCGCCAGAGAATCGCCCGCGACGTGGCGTCATAGGCGCAATAGCTGCCAGAGGAAACGCTGCACGTGTACCCGAGAATGTCGCCGCGTCCATTGATGGCCACCGCGATCGCGCCATCCGCGCCATCGCTTCCAGTACCCAGATCCTGCAGCCCCGCTTGCCCGGGCTTCCACACGAACACGTGGGGGTTCCCCTGGGCGGTTTGACCAGTACCAATGACCGTGCCGAGCGCATTCACATCTCTGACGAAGAGCTCATTGCCACCTAGAGAGCCGAGCGACGACATGACGCCCTGGCGCCAGAAGAACGCGTTCCTGTAGTCGTCGCCTGCAATGTCTCCCGCATCATTGATCGCCACGGCCCGTCCAAGTCCGAGATCGCGGATCGACCCGCCCTGGGGCCAGAGCACCGCATGACCAAGCAGCGAATCGAGACTCGAGCCGACGACATCCCCACTGTTGTTGATGTCCATCGCCCAGGAGGCGCCGCAATCTCTACCAGGAGACTCATCACCGCATAGAAACAGTCGCAGCACACCAAGGTCGCGCAGGACGCCGTTTTGCCAGATGACCGCGTGATAAACGTCATGCACGGCTGGTCCGGCGAGCAGGCTGGCGCCGACGATTTGGCCGCGGCCATTCATCGCGACTGCCTGTGCCTCGCCCCCGGGAATCCCCGGGGGGTACAGACCGTCGAGCAGCTGTTTCACGCCGTTGTGCCAGATCGCCGATGTGAAGCGGCTCGCTTCGCTTTGACGCCACGCCACAATGTCAGTCCCGGTCAACGCGACGACGGCTACGTCTACATCGCCACCCAGCTCGGACACCGTCCCGAGCTCCGTCGTGACTCCGTTATTCCACCGGAACACATGAGCCTCTGGACGAGCGGTGAGCCCGACGCCGCCAATGACACCAGAGTTGGTGATCGTTTCGGCTCGGCTCTCTGGCAAGGCAATCGCCAGGTCGCGCATCACGCCATTCCAGAGGAAGGCGTGCCACTCGCCGGTGGCGGTCGTGCTCGATCCGACCACTTGGCCGCTGTCGTTGAGGGCATAGGGCCTCGCGGATTCACCGCCGAGCGTGCCGAGATCGATTACGTCGTAACCCGCGGGGCTCGGAGGCGGCGGTGGGGGGGGCGGTGGAGGCGGTGGCGGTGGCGGTGGGGGCGGGGGCTGGACGACCTTCGTAGGATCAGCGGTGCACGCCGCAGTCCCAATAACCGCTCCGAAGCACAAGGTCAGACCGACTCGGATACAAGGCCAACGGGACATGCTGATCCCTTCACCGGGCAACTTGGAAATCGTTTGCTCATGCAAGGTCACAGCAGGAGATCAGGGGGACAATCGACTTCAGTAGCGGGGGTGCCTACCCCGAACAGGGCAGCGCGATGCGTCATTCCAACGACACAATCCTCCCTCTCGGTGGAATCCCCTTCTTACGGGCGGATCGTAGCTCTTACTCGCCGCCAGAGTAGCGCCCGGGTTGTCATTGACCCCGCCGCGCAGGGGCGCCCGAAGACAATGCACGGGGGTTCGACATAGCTATAGCCGAGGATGTCACCTCGGGCGTTGATGGCGATCGCACGCGACCCCCGAGCCGCCGAGTTGGGTCCCACGCCAAGATCGAGCATTATCCCATCACCGTTCCACACGAAGGCGTGCTCGACGTGCGCGGCGGTGAAGCTCGAACCGGCTATCGTACCGGCATTGCTTAGTGCTACGGCCACGGTGCTATCGCCACCCAGCGACCCTATGAACTCGGGCGTACCGTTCCCACCGCGCCAGATCGCGGCGCGTTGACCCACGTTACCGACGACATCACCGGCAGCATCGAGTCCGACCGGCTGCCCGACGCCGAGATCCCGAATCTGGTCGTCTCGCCACACCACGATGTGCTCTTCGTAACCTGCCGCAGTCGAGC
>DATMZX010000073.1:0-2329 GCA_035573235.1 Gemmatimonadales bacterium | reverse complement strand
CCCGCGCCGGCCGCGCCGTCGGCGACGAACTCTGGAATGTCCTGCGCGCGCACGAAAATGGCCTCGAAGAGATCGCCGAGCGTCGCGGTGAGGGCGCGTTCGTCGCGGGCGCGCACGTCGACGCCGGCGTCGCGGAAGAGCTCGCGGGTGTCGTCGGCCAATCGGCCTTTGTTGGGCAATGCGATACGGAGCACGTGTGGGATCGTTGGGCAACAAAAAAGGCCCGTCCATGACTGGACGGGCCGCAGCGTGGCGTGAATGGTGGATGCTTACCGAATCATCCGCATACGCGCCTCGCCCCGACCCGTCGGGCCGTGGTGATGAAGCGCGTGATGGTGGGTGACGCGAGCAAGCTGCATGGCGGCAACGTACGCGCGGTGCCGCTAAATGTCAAATCGTGAGGTTTGTGCGCACTGGTGCCGTTTCCTTAACCGTGCCTCGCGTTCCACCCACATCCGGGCTCGGCGTTAGGCGAGGGTCGCGGCGGCGACCCGCGGCCCACGGTGCGCCGCACGGGCTGCGGGCTGCCCGATCACGCCTTGCGCCGCCGCACGATACTGCGCGATGTCGAAGCGCTCCGGATCGATCATGGCCTGGACCGCGCATCCGTTGATGAGACTGACGGCGACGGCGGCCAAGCCGTCCGGTGTTACGCCCGTGAACTTCGCCGAATCGGTCTCCAACACGTCCTCGGCGAAGGTTCGGAATGCCGCCCGATACCGCGACAGGGCCGCGCTGACCTTCGTTCGGATGCGCCCATGTCGCGAGCCAAGCGCCCAATACTCAAAGAAAAGCCGCATCCGGCGCGGCTCCTGCGAGACGCGATCCATTTCCTGACGGATCACGGCAACAAAGCGGCTGACGGCGTCTGGGATCCCGAGGACATCGTCGGAAACGCTGAGCAGGAACGTGGTGGCGAGCACGCGGTCGAGGAGCGCCGTGACCAACTCGTCCTTCCGTCTGAAGTGAAAGAGGACGAGCCCATGGCTGAGTTTCGCCCGGGCCGCAACCGCTCGCAGGGTGAGTCCGTCGATCCCGTCTCGCGAGGCCACGGCGTGCGCGGCTGTCAAGATCTGGTCGCGGCGAGTTTCCTCGGATGCTTTTTGGCCTGGAATGGGAAATTCTCCTATGGGTTGTGACCATCGTCTATTGACCTGCTGTTCAATGTATTGTATCATGTATTAACCGCTTGGTCAATACCGGCGCGTGCGCCCAGGAGAGCGGGTTGGTGGGCGGCACCGCACCTGATGAACCGGAAGCCCTCGGGGCCCGACTCTCCGGTGATGGGTACGCAGGGCTCCTCGCGAAAGAGAGTTGAGTATGCTGTATGCCACTGCGACGGCCCGGAGCGCCCCGGTATTTGGATTGCGGCGTGAGATCGATAGACTGTTCGAGGATACCTTCGGACGTGATCCGGCCGGACAGCACACGTGGATGCCGACGGTCGACATCTGCGAGACCGACCACGAGCTGACGTTCGTCGTCGAGCTGCCGGGCATGAAGGCGGAAGACGTCGACGTCAGTGCGCTCGACGGAGTCCTGACCATCCAGGGTGAGCGCCTCGACGAGCGGACGGGCGGGCAGGAGGAGCGGTACCACCTCGTCGAGCGAAACTACGGGTCGTTCGTGCGGCGCTTCCAATTGCCGCCAGGTCTCGACGGCGAGAAGATTCTCGCCGATGTCGAGAACGGCGTCCTTCGGGTGCACGTTCCCAAGTCTGCGGTGTCCAAACCGCGGACCGTCCGCGTCACGGCCGGCACGGCCGCGACAGCGTCTCCGCAGCAGCATCTCGGCCGCGGCGCCGGCCCCGCAGACGCGGCGCCGATGGCGGCGCAGTCGCGCCAATCGGACTAAACGCCTAACGGCATGGTGCCGCTTCAGCGGAGGGCACTGTCGAACAGGTACGAGTGCGCGACGGCGCGAGTCGAGAGACTCGCGCCGTCGTTCGTTCGCCCGCGCCCGTTAGGCCGAACCCGCGCGGTCACGCGTCGACGCAGGCCTCGCGCCCGAATAGCGCGGCGCTGGCATGGACCGCGTCGTACTGCTCTGCCCAACGCCGAAGCACCGCCATCGCCTCGCCGGCGCTCAGATGGCGCTCCCGCCTGAGGCGCGGAACGGCCAGGACCATGCTCGTCACGCCGCGAGCGCGAATCGAGTCCAGGAGGGCGAAGCACGAGGCCTCGAGTGGTGTGACAGACATGAATCCTTCCCCTGCATTGGTGTGAATCAAGGCCGAGCGGCAGTCGGCGGCGCGCACCGTGGGAGGCGGAAGCTGAATACGGAGCCCTCGCCCACGACGCTGGTCGCTGTCAGATCGCCTCCCATTTCG
>DATMZX010000072.1:0-2443 GCA_035573235.1 Gemmatimonadales bacterium | reverse complement strand
TTCACGCCGGATATGGCGATCGAGCGGCCGCCGCGATCGGGGCCGACGTTGCGCCACTTGAGCGACTTGAAGATCGAAGTGTCTACCGGGTTCGCTTTCGGGGCGTTCGGGGCGATCGGCTGTTTCGAGTGGGTGTCGCCGCCCGTGGTCCAGGCAGCGAGGCTGACAATGAGAGCGGCTGAAAACGCGACGCCGCGGCGCAATCCTGACATAGAGACAAACCCTCGTGGTGTGGGGTCAACGCATCTATAATAACGGCGCACCGTCCAACACCGTTACCGGAGGAGCGCCGTGGCCGCCAAGAAGACAGCACCCAGGAAGAAAGCACCGGGCAAAGCCAAGCCTGCACGCCCTGAGACCGTTGCCGCCTATCTCGAATCGATTCCGGCGGACAGGCGGAAGGAGTGCGTCGCGGCGCTGAAATTCGTCCGCGCGAACATCGCGAGCGATTACGCCGAGTTCATGAGCTGGGGGGTGATCAACTGGGGGATTCCGCTGAAGGTATTCTCGAACACATACAACGGGTATCCGCTGTGCTTCGTCGCGCTCGGGGCCAACAAGAACTCGTTCTCACTGCACCTGCTGGGGGCGTACTTCAATCCGGGTGCGCACGAGATGCTGAGTGAGGAGTTCGCGAAGGCGGGGAAGAAGCTGGATATGGGAAAAGGCTGCCTGCGCTTCAAGTCGCTGGATGATCTCGAGCTCAAATCGGTCGCACGAGTTATCGGGTCGCAGAGTGCGAAGGAGTATTTGGCGTTCTATCGGAAGCTCAAGGGGGTGTGACGTGGTGAGCTTTGAAGGACTAGCTGTGACACTCCCGAGCAGTGGGCCGTAAGCTTGAGCAATGAGCTGTTAGCTGAGCTCAGGGCATTTTCATTTCGATATCGCCGACCATTTCGCCGAGCTCGTAATCGAGGCGGCTCTTGATTTGCGGGGTTGACGCCAGGCCGCGGTACGCCGAGAGCAGGGTGTTGTATGTACTGATCGCCTTCTTGCGGAGCGAGTCGAACTTCGCCTGATCGCCGCTCTTTTCCGCGGCGACGAGCTGCGGCACGAGGTCGCGCAGAATTTTCCGCTGCGCCTCGAGCGGTTCGATCGTTCCGGCCGCGCGCGCCTCGTGATCGATCCGGTGGCCCTCGGGCAGCAGCGCGCCGTACGTCTCGCCGAGCGCGATCGCAAAGAGGCGGTCGTCGCGGGTCGGATGCGCGGGCGGCTTGAGCCCGACGGCGAGGAACGGCAGCGACGGATTGTCGTGCGCGAACGGCCCGTCGGGGTTCGGGATGGTCCACGTATGGATCATCGCGATCTGGTTGCGCGTCGGCATGCCGCCGCGATCGGTGCAGTCCTCGAGGCCATCGGCGAGCACCTGCCCTTCGCCGGGCACGTTCCGGCAGAACATGTGCGTGTGCCACATCGCGGGCATGCCCGCGAACGTCGTGGGCGCGGCGGCCCTGCTCGTGATGCGCTCCGTGTACGCGACGCCGACGGGCTCGAGCTTGCCGTTCAGCGGGAGGAACATCACGAACGTCGGGTTGTCGATGTCCACGGAATCACCGCGGAACGCCATCGCGAGCACGCGGCCGATCGACAGCCAGTGCTGCCCCTGGAACGGTGTGAGGTCGCGTACCGGCCCAAACTGGAGCGGCAGGAACCCCGCCGCGTGGAGCCCGGCCGAATCGCTCAGCGGTTTCAGCGCCTTCGCGGCCCTCGCGACGACGGAATCGGGGTTCTGCAAGAACGAGAACGCGAGCAACAGTGGCAGGAGGCTGGTCATGTCTTAACCATATATCGTAAGTTCGGCCATGGAATCCACGGCCGGCACCGCGCCCCGCACCGCCAAGCTGCTCCAGGTCCTCGGCGTCGCCTTCGGGCTCGCCATCATCGTCGGCAACACGATCGGCGTCGGAATCCTGCGGTCGCCAGGCGATGTCGCGGCCGCGCTCCCGAACTCCGGGTGGTTCATCGGCGCATGGGTGGCCGGCGGGATCTACGCGCTGTTTGGCGCGATGACCATGGCCGAGCTCGCCGTGATGATCCCGAAATCGGGCGGACAGTATGTCTACGCGCGCCGTGCGCTCGGCGAGTACCCCGCGTTCGTGATCGGCTGGACCGACTGGATTTCCACGTCGGGCGCGACCGCGGCGACCGCGATCGGACTCGGCGAGCTCGCGACCGAGATCATGCCGTCGCTGGCCGGCCACGAGACGGCGACGGCGATTGCGGTGACCCTCGCGTTCACCGGCGTGCAATGGGTCGGTGTGCGCTCGGGCGACCGCACGCAGCAGCTGCTCAGCCTCCTGAAGGCCGTCGCGCTGCTGGGCGTGGCGGCCGCATGCTTCACGTCGACGGCTCCGGCGGTGGCCGATCAGCTCATGCCCAAGCTGCCGGCCGGACTCGCGTTCGTGAGCGCGCTGGTGTTCGTGTTCCAGAACGTGATCTACAC
>DATMZX010000071.1:0-11699 GCA_035573235.1 Gemmatimonadales bacterium | reverse complement strand
CGGGGCGGCGAAGGGGAGGGGCGGCAAACGGCGGCGAAGGGGCGGCGAAGGGGCGTCGGCCCATGGTGACCCGCGACGGCAAGCGCGAGCAAGCCGATGTTTGGCCATTGGGTGAGATGTCGGCCGGTACGAAGGTCGTGGGTCCTGCGATACTCGCGGGCTCGGATGCGACGGCACTGGTGGAAGAGGGATGGAACGGGGTCGTGCATCCGTCGGGAGCGGTGCTCCTGGAGCGCGCATGAAGCTCGATGCCGTCGGGCTCGAGGTCATGGGGCACGCGTTCGCCTCGATCGCGGAAGAGATGGGACTCGTGCTCGTCCACAGCGCCCTGTCGCCCAATATTCGCGAGCGCCGCGATGCCTCCGCTGCACTGTTCGATGCCGACGGGGAGATGATCGCGCAGGCGGCGCACATTCCCGTTCATCTCGGCGCGCTGGCCGACGCGGTGGCGGCCGTGCGCAGTCTGGATCCGCGGCCCGGCGAGCTGTTTCTCCTCAACGATCCCTACGCCGGCGGCAGCCACCTTCCGGATCTGACGTTGATCGGCGCGATCGAGATCGATGGCGCCGTCGGCGGATACAGCGTCGTGCGCGCGCACCACTCGGACGTCGGCGGCATGACCGCGGGCAGCATGCCCGCCGGCGCGCGCGAGCTCTATCAGGAAGGCATCATCATCCCGCCGTCGCGCCTCACGCCGGAGCTCGAGCGGCTGCTGCTCGCCAATGTCCGCACGCCGGCGATGCGGCGCGGTGATCTCGCGGCCCAGCGCGCGTCCGTCGAGCGTGGCGCCGACGGCTTGCGCGCGCTCGCGCGGCGCCATGGGTGGGACAACCTCCGTTCTGCCGCGCGCGACCTGCTCGACTACGCCGAGCGCCGAACCAGGTCAGTCCTGAGCCGCCAGCCCGCGAAGGGACCGATGGCGGCGATCGATTTCCTCGAGAGCGACGGCGTGTTCGACGCGGATCTCCAAATCCGGGTCGAGGTCACGATTCGCGATGGGGTGTTTCACGCCGATTTCAAGGGAACCCATAGCGCGGCTACGGGCAACGTGAACTGCCCGATTGCGGTGACGCGCTCCGCCGTGCTGTTCGTCGTGCGCACGCTGTTGCCTGACGACGTGCCGATGAATGGCGGTGTGCCACGCGCCATTCGCGTGACCGCGCCGCCCGGATGTCTGGTCAACGCGCGCCCGCCGAGTGCGGTCGCGGCGGGCAACGTGGAAACGTCCCAACGCATTGCGGACTGCGTCTTCCACGCACTGGCGGCAGGTGGGTGCGACGTGCCGGCCCAGGGCCAGGGGACGATGAACAACGTCACGTTCGGAGGTCCTGGCTGGACGTATTACGAGACCATCGGGGGAGGCCAGGGCGCGAGCCGCGCAGCGAACGGCCCGTCGGGCGTGCATGTCGGGATGTCGAACACGCTGAACACGCCGATCGAGGTCCTCGAGCTCGAGCATCCGCTTCGTGTGCGCACGTACGCCCTCCGCCGAGGCAGCGGGGGACGGGGCATGCACAATGGGGGCGACGGGGTGGCGCGGGAGTTCGAAGCGCTGGCACCGATGGAGGTCACGCTGCTCACCGAGCGGCGTCGGCACGGGCCGGCGGGCGGCGATGGCGGCGGTGATGGCGCCCCCGGCATCAACACCCTCAACGGCAAGCCACTGTCATCGAAGACGACTCAACGATTGGCCGCGGGGGACATTCTTCGCATCGAAACTCCGGGCGGCGGCGCCTGGGGGAAAGGACACAACCAATGACATGGGTGCTCGTTTCGTTGCTTGGCCTGTTCGCGGGAGTGATTTCGGGATTGTTCGGCGTGGGCGGGGCGATCGTCATCATTCCGGGCCTCGTCCTCATCGCCAAGCTTCCGCAGCACACGGCGCACGGCACGTCGCTCGCGGCGCTTCTGTTACCGGTCGGGGTTCTCGGCGCGATGGAGTATTACAAGCGCGGTCAGGTCAACATCGCGTACGCGGCCGTGGTCGCCGTCGGACTCCTGATCGGCGCCTATTTTGGGGCGCGGCTCGCGGCCTCGATGTCGGACGTCATGTTGAAGAAGGCCTTCGGCGTGTTTCTGCTGCTCGTCTCCGTGAAGCTGCTGCTATCGTGAGGTGCTGTCGCCCAGCTGGCGCTGGAAGACCTTGCCTTCGATGAAGAGCTGGAACAGCGCGGCGTCGAGCTGCCCCTCTTTCACTTCCGTCGTGAGGATGTCGATCGCGCGCTCGGTCGACACGGCCCGTTTGTAAGGCCGGTCCTGCGCGGTCAGCGCGTCATAGATGTCGCTGATCGTCATCATCCGCGTCTGGATCGGAATGCCCTCCGCCGTAATGCGGCGCGGGTAGCCGCGCCCATCCATTTTTTCATGGTGCCCGTACGCAATGACCGGGATGTGCTGCAGTTCCCGCGTCCAGGGGATTCGCTGGAGGAACTGGTAGGTGTGGGTCACGTGACTTTCGATCTCGTGCCGCTCCGCGTCGTCCAGGCTCCCTTTCCGGATCGTGAGATAGCGAATCTCGTCCGGCGAGAGGAACGGCTCCGTCGTTCCGTCGATCCCGAGGTACATCCGCTGTGACCAGGATTTGAGCTCGTCGAAGCTGCCGTCGGGGAGGATCGTCGGCTCGTTGGCCTGCAGCACGACTTCCAGGAACCGGTCCAGCTCCTTGAGCTCCTGAGCATGCGCCGCCTCGAGCTCCTTGCTGAACGCCGCGTAGCCCTTCTTCCCGCGCGATTCGAGGAATTCCGCGCGCTTGCGCCAGAATTCCCGTTCGGCGGTACGCCGGATGAACGCATGGCGGTGTTTGACCAGACCGAGATCTGATGGATAGAGCTTCTTGGCCTTGATCAGCACCTGCTCGCGCACGCCGACCTTGCCGAAGTCGTGCAGCAGCGCGGCGTATCGGATTTCCTTGAGCTGCTCGCGCGAAAACGTCACGCCACCATAGGGCCCATCGCCGTGGCGATCGACGATCTCGGCGAGCCCCACCGTCATTTCGGCGACGCGCCCGCTGTGACCGTACGTCGTCGGATCGCGCTGCTCGATCGCGTGCACGGCCGCGAGCACGAAACCTTCAAACAGCTTCTCGATATCCTCGTACAGCCGGCTGTTTTCGATGGCGACGGCCGCCTGGCAGGCCAGCGCCGTCACGAGCTCCACCGTCCGCTTCGAGTAGGGGACGACCTGGCGCTCCACGTCGGCCGACGTGGACAGGACCGCGTCGAGGCTGCGCTTGCGGTTGATCAGCTGCAGCACGCCGATGATTTCTTCCTTGTGATCCTTCATCGGGATCACGAGCATCGACTTGGTGCGATAGCCGTAGCGCTCGTCGAACGAGCGGTTGATCGTGTACTCCACGTCCGGCGGCAGGAAGTACGCGTCGTCGATCACGAGCGGATCGCCCGTGACGGCGCAATAGCCGGCGAGGCTGGTGCGGTCGACCGGAATCGTGAACTCGACGAACGGCGCGTCCGGCTTCGAGTAGGTCTGCGCGAGCCGGAACCGCATCCGTTTCTTTCCTTCTTCACTCAGCTCCACGAGGTACAAGCTGCCGGCGTCCGATTGCGTGATCCGGCGCGCCTGCGTGAGGATCAGCTCGAGCAGCGTCTTGATGTCGCGCTCGGTGCCGAGCGCGACGCCGATCCGCGTGAGCTCGCCGATTTCACGCGCGCGCTGCGCCGCCTCGCCGCGGGCGCGCGCCGTCTCGGCCCGCGCGGCTGCTTCCCGGAACCCGGCGCGGACCGCGACCAGCAGCCGCCGCGGGGTCGTGGGGTAGGTGAGGAATCCCGACAGGAATTCGGTCGGCAGCGTCTCGGGGACGTCCGTTTCCCCCTCCCGCCCCAGGGCGACGATCGCGCCGCCCGCATCCACAAAGCCGCGCATCACATCCACCGGGAACGTGGACCGGCTGTCGGCATCGAGCAGCAGCACGGTCGGCCGGTCGTCGACGACGGCGAGATCCCGCGCCTGGCGCACGACGCGCGGTTCGACCTGCGAGGTCTCGAGGGCCGGCGCGACGGCGTCCGGCCGCCACATCGGGGGGTGGAGCAGGACGTATCTCACGGCTTGGCTCCGGACGCCGCGCGGTCGGCCCGGAAGGCGCCAAAGCCGAAGCGCGCCAGCGCTCCTAGTCTGGAGAGCCGGCGCGCCGTCGACTTGCCAATCCCGCTGAACGGATCTGTTAGGATCGCTGCGCCTTCTGCAGGCCGTCCTGGGCTTCTGCGTACTCAGGGAAGATCGCGATCGCGCGGTTGAACATTTCGATCGCCTTGTCCTTCTGCCCGCGGTCCTGATACAGCAGCGCGCGCGAGTAGTAGGTCAGCGCCTCCGTCGGCACCTGGCGATTCATGCGCTGCTCGTTCGACGCGGCGCGCTGCAACGCCGGCAGATTGGCGTCCTTCATCAATTTGGCCGCCACGTTGCGGATGATGTCGAACAGGTGCTCGCGCTGCTGGCGATCGGACTCCGTCTTCACGATCTCGCTCGTCTCGGTATTCACGAGGCGGATGTCCACGCGGAAATCGCCGTAGAAGTCGATGAAGTTGCCGAGGATGACGTAGCGGGCGCCGACGAGCTTGCCCACCTTGGCGGCGGTCTGCGGATCGACGCGCCCCTGGGCGCCGAGATTCTGCTCGTCGAGCAGCCGCTGGACCTGCTCGCGCTCGACGACGCGGGCGGCCGGATTCTGCGACAGCTCGGAGATCATCATGCCCGCGATGCCGCGCTCCAGCGCGTCGAAGTCTTCCTTGCTCTGGCCGTAGGAGCCGCCGTTGGCAAACGGAAAAACGGCGATACCTGGCCGGGTATCCTGACCGCGCTGTTGCGCACTCAGAAGTACCGGTACCAGGCTGAACACTGCCATTACTGCACGCGCGCGCATAACGACTCCTCGGGTCACAGGGTCACCTTCATGCCTTCCAGTGCGGCCGTCACCTCGAGCGCTCCGCCGCGCTTCTTCGCGAACGTGCGCGCAGCCGCGAGCAGGGCATCCATCTCTTTGTCCCCGTGCTCGGGCTCGTGGTGAAACAGCACCAGCCGCTTCACGGCCGCATCCTGCGCCAGGGTCACCGCTTCTTCATACGTCGAGTGTCCCCAGCCGCGATGCTCTTCCAGCTCCTCAGGCGTATACATCGCGTCGTGGATCAGCAGATCCACATCCTTCAGGAACGCGACGAAATCGCGACGCCAATTCCGGTCTACTTCGTATTCACCGCCGGTGCCCAGCTCGTTGTCCGTCACATAGGCCATGCTCGGGCCGCCCTTCGCGGGCGTGAGCCGGAATCCCAATGTCGTCCCCGGATGCCGCAGCCGTATCGTCCGCACGCGGAACTCGCCGATCGAAAACTCCGCGGTGTCGACCTGCTGCACCGTGAGCTGTGCCGACAGAGCGTCGAGCGGCACGGGGAACACGGCCGGGTCCATCTGCTGACGCAGGATCGCCTCGAGCGACGTCGTGCCCTGACGCGATCCCCAGATCCGCACCGTATTCCCCGGCGCGAAAAACGGCTTGAAGTGCGGCAGCCCTTGAATGTGATCCCAGTGGGCGTGGGACAGCAGGATTTCGACCTTCGCGGCGCCGTTTTGTTTTGCCACCAGCTCGAGTCCCAGCGCGCGGATTCCGGTCCCCGCGTCCAGCACCACCAGTTGACCGCCAGCCCCCTCCACCGCGACGCACGGCGTGTTGCCGCCGTAGCGCGCAGTGGCGGAGCCGGGAGTAGGAATACTCCCGCGGGTACCCCAGAAGGTCACCGTGTAAGCCATGCGAGTCGGCACGCCGATACTCTGGCTAAGTTACTGGTAATTAGTGACGTAGAGCCGTGACGCGAGTCACGACGGTTACGAACGTCCAGCTGCTTGCTCGAGCGAGCCGCGGTCTTTGATCACAATGTCTTTGCGACTCACATCAATCAATCCCTTGTCCACGAGCTCCCGCATGGTGCGCGAGACGGTTTCGCGCGAGGAGCCGATCATCTGTGCGATGGTGTGGTGTGTGAGCCGGCGCGTGATGCGCTGCCCGTCGGTCTCGTCGGCGAGGTCGAGCAGCAGCTGCGCGACCCGGCCGTGCACGTCGAGCAGCACGAGGCTGCCGACTTTTTCGTCGACGCGGCGCAGCCGCCGCGACAGCTCGCGCAGCAGCGCGAGCGCGATGCCGGCCGAGTGCTCGAGGATGCCCTGGAAGTCTTCGCGGCGCAGCACCAGCAGCGTCGAGTCCTCCATCGCGATGACGTGCGCCGAGCGGGGCTCGTCGTCGATCAGCGCCATCTCGCCGAAGAACTCGCCTTCGCCAAGCACGGAGAGAATTACTTCCCGGCCGTCCTCCCCGATCAGCACGACTTTCACCTGCCCCTTGGCGACGACGTAGAGCGCGTCCCCGGGATCGTCCTCGAACAGGATGACCGAGTTCTTGGGGTAGGCACGGTCGCGCGCAACTTCCACCACCCGGGAGAGATCGACGGGGGCGAGCTGGCTGAACAGCGGGACTCTCTGTAAAACTTCGGTGGCCGACACGCCCAACAGGTTACGCCGTGTTCACAGCGGTGTCAATTGAAGCGCGAGACCGAGCCTTGCTTCCAACTCCGTGTCCCGGCTATATTTCCGCGCGCTGAAAACCGTCAGGACTTAAGTCAAGGAAAGTCAGTGAAACCCGGAATCCATCCCCGATATCAGCGGGCCACCGTCCAATGCGCGTGCGGCAACACGTTCGTGACGCGCTCGACCACGCCCGTCATTCACGTCGAAGTCTGTGCTGCCTGCCACCCCTTCTTTACGGGCAAGCAGAAGCTGCTCGATACCGCCGGCCGCGTGGAGCGTTTCCGCCAGAAGTACGCCACGAAGAAGGCCGGCGCGAGCTAAAACGTGGACGACAGACTCCGCCAGGCGCTCGCGCGGGCGGAGGAGGTCGCCCGACTCTTGGCTGACCCCGCCACCGCGCGGAATCCGTCCAAGCTGAAGCAACTCGGCCGGGAAAACGCCCACCTTCAGACGATTGGCCAGACGAACCAGCGCCTCGAGCGTCTCGAAGGCGAGCTGGCGCAGGCCCGCGAAGTGCTCGCCGACAAAGATCCCGAGCTTTCCCAGCTCGCGCGGTCGGACCTCGAGCGGCTGACGCCCGAAATCGAACGGCTCAGGGACGCGCTCGACGAGCTGCTCACGCCCGCGGACCCGTTCGACGACCGCGATTGCATCGTCGAGATTCGCGCGGGCACCGGTGGCGATGAAGCGGCGCTGTTTGCCGCCGACCTCTTCCGCATGTACACCCGCTTCTCCGAACGCCGCGGCTGGAAAGTCGAGATCCTCTCCCTGTCCGAGGGCACCCTTGGCGGTCTCAAGGAGGCGATCTTCGCGGCGCGTGGGGCGAAGGCGTATGGCACCCTGCGCTACGAGTCCGGCGTGCATCGCGTGCAGCGCGTGCCCGTGACCGAGCAGCAGGGTCGCATTCACACGTCCGCGGCGACCGTCGCCGTGCTCCCCGAGGCCGAGGAAGTCGATCTCAAAATCGAAGACAAGGATTTGCGGATCGACGTATTCCGTTCTGGCGGCCCGGGCGGGCAAAGCGTCAACACGACCGATAGCGCGGTCCGCATCACGCACCTGCCGACCGGTCTCGAAGTGAAATGCCAGGACCAGAAGTCGCAGCTGCAGAACAAAATCAAGGCGATGGAGATCCTGCGCTCGCGCCTGCTCGACCGCATGGTCGCCGAGCAGGAGGCCGCGCGCGCGCGCGACCGCCGGGCGCAGGTGGGCACCGGCGACCGATCGCAGAAGGTCCGCACCTACAACTTCCCGCAAAATCGCGTGACCGATCACCGCATCCATTTCACCACGCACAACATCGATGAAGTGATGGACGGCCGGCTCGACGATCTGATCTCCGCGCTCAAGGAAGCGCAGGAGAAGGAGCAGCGAGCCGGTGTCTGAGATCCGGGTCCTGCGACGGATCGCCGACGAGCTCAGTCGCGCGTCCGGGTCGCTCGAAGATCCGAGCGAAGCGTCCGCGCTGTGGGGCGCCGTATCCGGCATGAAGCCGGGCGAGGTCTGGCTGAAGCGCGAGACGGAGCCGGCTCCCGACGTGGTCAAGCGTTTTTGGAAAGCGGTCGAGCAGCGCAAGGCGGGTGTGCCGTTTGCCTACGTCGTCGGACACGTCGGATTTCGGACTCTGGATCTGCGCATCGATCCGCGCGCGTTGATCCCGCGTCCCGAAACCGAGGGGCTGGTGGAGCTCGTGCTGCAACGGACGGGGAAGGGGGACGGGGGAAGGGGGAAGGGTGGAATTGCGGCCGATATCGGCTCTGGGTCGGGATGCATCGCGCTGGCGCTGGCGGTCGAAGGACAGTTCGACAAAGTCGTCGCGGTGGAACGCTCGCCCGCGGCCGCGGCGCTCGCCCGTGAGAATGTGGAGCGTATCGCTCCAACGACCCCCGTCGAAATCCGGGAGGGGAACCTGCTCGGCCCCCTGGTGGACAAAGGAGAGCGGGGGGCGTATCGCGCCATCGTAGCGAACCCCCCGTACTTGACCGAGCGCGAGTTCGCCGAGCTGGATCCTTCCGTGCGGGAATTCGAGCCGCGCGAGGCGCTGGTCAGCGGCAATACCGGTCTCGACGCGACGCGGGCGCTGTTTGCGGGCGCTGGAATGCTGCTCGAGCGTGGGGGATTGCTGGCGCTGGAAATCGACGAGCGGCGAGCCGAGGCCGTGCGCGCCCTGGGGCGCGACTACGGCTGGGAAGTCGCCATCCATAGTGATGTGTACGGCTATTCCAGGTACGCGCTCTCTCTTAAGGAGGCTTAGTTGCTCGAGGAAAAAGCGGAAGATCTAGGGCGCGTACTCGGCCAGACCGACGAATACAAGGCGCTGCGCCGCGCCACCGAAGCGCTGCGAGAAGATCAGGCGGTGCAGAAAGTGCTCGCCGAGGCGGAGCGGCTCGCGCAGGAGATCGAGCGCGCCGCGCAGCAGGGGAGCGAGCCCACCAAAGAGCAGGTCGAGAAGTACGACCAGGCGCTGCAAACCGTGCAATCGAATTCGGTATACCAGCAGATGGTGGCGGCGCAGTCAAATTTCGAAAAGCTGATGGCGAGGATCAACGCCCGGATCTACGAGGGCATCAAGAAGGGCGCCGCGAGCCCGATCATTACGCTTGGATGATGGGGAAGGGGGACGGGGGAAGCGGGAAGGGGACCTTCGTCGTCGTGGAAGGTCCCGAAGGTGCGGGGAAATCGACGCTCGTGCGGTGGTTGGGTAGCGCGCTGCGCGCCGAGGGAACGCAGGTCCTCACCGTGCGCGAGCCCGGCGGAACACCGTTGGCCGAGGCGGCGCGCAAGCTGGCGCTGAAATCGCGGCATGAGCGCGCCTATGCGGCGGAGCTGTTCCTGTTTCTCGCGGCGCGCGCCGACCTGGTGGAGCGCGTGATCCGGCCGGCACTGGCCGATGGTCAGCTGGTGATCGCCGATCGGTTTGGGCTCTCCACCATGGCCTACCAGGTGACCGGCCGGGGACTGCCGCGCGCTGACGTCGAAGCCGCGCTGCGAGTCGCAACTGGGGGGTTAACCCCGGACCTCACCCTCGTGCTCGATGTGCCGGTCTCCGTGGGGCGGCAGCGGCAGCGCAACGCCGGGAAGGTCAAAGACCGCATCGAGAGTGAAGATGACACGTTTCACACACGAGTCCGTGAGGCCTACCGTAGCGCATCCGGCCCCGGGATTGTTCATATTGATGCAAGTCAAACCAAGAAGGCCGTCCAGGAAGCCGCCTGGCGGCACCTTCACTGAGAGGCGCTGAATGATTCGTCATAAAGGAGCAGTGGTTGCCGTCGTTGCGTTGGCCGCGTTGGCCAGCGGCGGATGGTTTCTCCAGCAGCAGACGGAGCCGGCCGGTTCGGTCTACCAGCAGGCGCGGTTGTTCGACGACGTGCTCGCGCACGTCGCCGACTACTACGTCGATTCGCTCGACGAGCGCCAGCTGTACCAGATGGCGATCGACGGCATGCTCGACCAGCTCGGCGATCCCTACTCTGTCTTCCTGAAGCCCGACGATTTCCGCCAGCTCTCCGAGGCCACGACCGGGAACTACTCGGGGCTCGGCATTCAGATCGACGTGCGCGGCGGCTGGATCACCGTGATCGCGCCGCTGCCCGATACGCCGGCGGAGCGCGCCGGCGTTCAGACGGGCGATCGCATCGTCGAGCTCGACGGCCAATCGACCGAAGGCTGGAATCAGGAGAAGGCGGTGAAGATGCTGCGCGGCCCCGTCGGCGCGAAGGCGGACCTGCTGATCCGCCGCACCGGCATCGATGAGCCGATGAAATTCAATCTGACGCGCGCGACGATCCACATCCGCTCGGTCGATCCGCGCATCACGATGATGCTCGACGATCGCGTCGGCTACATCGCGCTCTCGCCCGTGAGCGAAAGCTCCGCGCGCGAGGTCGCGACCGCGATCGACACGCTGCTCAAGCAGGGGATGAAGTCGCTGATCTTCGATCTGCGCAACAATCCCGGCGGGCTGCTCGATCAGGGGGTCGCGGTGTCCGATCTGTTCCTCGATCCCGGCAAGGCGATCGTGGAAACGCGCGGGCGCGCTCCCGGCTCGTCGCACGAGTTCTCCGACTCGAAGCAGCAGTCGTGGCCGCGCCTCCCGGTCGTCGTGATGGTCAACGGCGGCTCCGCGAGCGCCGCCGAGATCATCGCCGGCGCGATGCAGGATCATGACCGCGCCGTGCTCGTCGGCACGCCGACGTTCGGCAAGGGCCTGGTGCAGTCGTTCTGGCGCCTGACCCCCGAGACCGGCCTGAAGCTCACGACCGCGCGCTGGTATACGCCGAGCGGCCGGACGATTCAGCGCGTCACGCGCACCGAAGCGGAGCAGGAAGCGCAGGTGATCGCGGCGCAGCGCGGGCAGGACATCAAGCCCGACACGACGCTCGTGTTCAAGACCGACGCCGGCCGCATGGTCTACGGCGGCGGCGGCATTCGCCCCGACATCTACGTCATGGCCGACACGTTCACCATGGCCGAGCGGACGTTCGTGCGGACGCTGGGCGACAAGATCCCGGCGTATCGCGACGCACTCACGAGCTATGCGATCGAGCTGAAGGAAGGGAACCGCCTGGCCAATCAGAATTTCACCGTGACGGAAGCGATGGTGGATGAAGTCGTGCGCCGGATCCGGGCCAAGGGTGCCGAGCTTCCCGACTCGGTCGTCGCGGGCGCGCGCATGCTGCTGCAGCAGGAGCTCGGCTACGAGGCGGCGCGGTACGTTTTCGGCCGCTCGGCGGAGTTCCGGCGCCGGATGTCGGACGACCCGCAGGTGAAGCGCGCGCTGACGCTGGCGCAAAAGGCGAAGACGCCGCAGGATCTGCTCAGTCTGGCCGCCACTCAGCCCGCTCCGTCGACGGTCCGCAATAGGTGAAGCAACACGCTTCCCGCGCGATCGGGCTCATCGGGCCCGGTCGCGCGGGAGCTGGTCTCGCCCTCGCCTTGACGCAGGCAGGCTACACGGTCTGCCTCCACGGACGCCGTAAAAAGAATCTCCCCAAGCCGCTGACGCTCACGGTCGGCGACGGTACCAAGCCCCCCCAATGGATCGGTGACATCGAGATCGTCGTGCTCGCGGTGCGCGATGATGCGATCACGCCGCTCGCCGCCTCACTGGCCCGGGCCGGCGTCATCACGGAGCGCCACGTCGTGCTGCATCTCTCCGGCGTGCAGGG
>DATMZX010000070.1:0-27213 GCA_035573235.1 Gemmatimonadales bacterium | reverse complement strand
GCACGCTGCTCACCGAGCTCCAGGGCATGAAGGGGAAGGGCACGAGCGCCGGCGAGGTGCACCGGGTGAGCACCATGTCCGGATCGACCTATGTCGGGACCTGGGAAGACATCGTGCGGCAGATGAAGGACGATGCCGCCGAGTGGGCCGCGGGCTCGCTGGAACAGTACATGGAGGCGAGCGCGAAGCGCTGGCGCAAACAGACGGGCGCCGCGATTCCCGCGACCGATCCCGAGAGCTTCCTGCGCGCGGGCGCGGACGCGGGCTTCTTAAGAATCCTGCACTAAGTCGGGCTGTGCTTGAACTTCACGGCGACGGACAGCGGTCCGTCGCCGAGCGCGACGAGTGTCACCGCGCCGGCGAGCAGCAGCGCTTCCAGCTCGAAGTTCTGATGGCCGGGCAACGTCACCGCCAGAATCGCGACCACCATCTCGACGGCCATCACGGCCGCCCACGCCCGCGTCAGGATGCCGAGCAGCACGCAGATCGCGCCGACGGTTTCAATCGTGATCAGGATGACGGCGAAGATCGTGGCGAAGGGGATGTGGTGCGCGGAGAGGAAGCCCGCCGTCGCGCCGATCCCTCGTTGAAACTTGGCGATGCCGTGCAGCAGGAACACGCCGCCGACCGCCAGGCGCATGAAGAAAGCCGCATACGGCGTGAGTGCGTTCACAGTGTCTCCGTCAGAACATGGACATCGCGAGGAACGACCGCAGATTGTCGTTCGTCACGCGGAGCCGCGCGGACAGGAGCCGCACGACCGACCAGAGAACCTTGTAGGCGATGTCGCGGTTAAAGTCGAGCAGCAGCTCGAAGTCGGAGCGGGAGATCGTGATCAGCGTGCAGCTGGTATTGGCGATGGCGTCGGTGGAGCGCTCGGAGCGGTCGAAAATCGACATCTCGCCGAAGCACGCGCCGGGCTTGAGCACCGCCAGCGCCTCCTCGCCCGACCCGGGAATCGTCCGGGAGATCCGGACTTCCCCTTCCGAGATGAGGAAGAGGCGGTTTCCCGGCTCGCCTTCCTTGAAGACGAACTGGCCGACGGTGAACTTCTGCTCGCGGCAGACTTCCGCGACTCGCGCGAGCTCGCCGTCGTCCAGATCCTGGAAGATGGCCGCTTGTTTCAGCAGCTTGACGTCCACGGAGGCTAAGGTACGGTGAAACCGCTTTTTGCGGTAGCCGATATCCTCACCGCGGTGCGGTTTCCGCTCGCCGTTCTGTTTCCGCTCGCGGCGTCGCCCATGTGGCAGCTGGCGATCGTCGCGGCCGCGGCCGCGACCGACGTGGCCGACGGCATCGTGGCCCGCCGGTCCGGCTCGTCGCGCGCCGGTGCGGTGCTGGATCCCATCGCCGACAAGGCGTTCATGATCACGGCCTTCGTAACGATCGCGCGGCGCGGGTTGCTGGAGTGGTACGAGCTCGTGGGGGTGCTGCTGCGCGATCTCCTGGCCGTGCTCGGCTTCGTCGCGACCTGGCTGCTGCGCCGCCCCGTGGCCGTGCCGGCGCGCGCCGGCGGGAAAGCGGTCACGATTGCGCAGGTGCTGACGCTCGTCGCGGCGATTGCGGAATCGCCACATGCCCGAAAGCTGGCGTGGGCCACCGCGGCGATTTCGGTGTACGCTTTGTGGGACTACGGCCGTACCGCCGCGCGCAAAGTCGAGGAGCGAGTCTGAGAATACGCTTGGTGATGCTGCTGCTCAGCACCGTGTGCGCCGCGCGGGTCGCGACGGCGCAGGACTTTGTCCCCCCGAAGAACTCCACGCACAAAGGGACGCGGTTCGGCTTGTTCGGATTCGGCGTGCGCGGCGGCCTCGATCTCGCCGGCGACGGGCAGTTTCTGCTCGGGACGACGCTGGATATGGGAAACCTGTTCACCGATCGCGTGCGGATGCGTCCGGCGTTCGAGCTCGGCGTGTTCAACGGAGCCAATACGTACGCCGGCAGCTTCGATGCGCTGTGGCGCTTCACGGCGGAGGAAGAGGTCGCCACCCCGTACCTCGGCGCCGGATTCTCGCTCGCGGGGCACGACGGCTGCGGCAACGATGCGCAGTGCCCCGATCTCTGGCTCAACCTGACGTTCGGGTTCGAGCTGCACTATCGCTCCACGTTCAACTGGATCGTCGAGTACCGCGCGGTGGACGCGTTCGACAAGCACCGTTTGTTCGTCGGGCTGACGACGCGCCGGGGAAACTGATGGCGCGCCTCTCGGCTCCCATCACGGAAGCGACGATGCGCTGGGTCAAAGATCTCCAGTTCGAAGGGAGCGGCCCGGGGCAGCCGAAGATTCTCGTGGACGGTGATACGAAGGTCGCGACGTCGCCGGTGCAGCTGCTGCTGCTCGCCGCGGCGAGCTGCACCGCCTCCGACATCGTCATCATTCTTCAAAAGCAGCGCATCGAGCTCGAGTCCCTGGAGATTGCCGTGCGCGGCACGCGCCGCGAAGAGCCGCCGCGGCGCATCATGGCGATGGCGCTTCACGTCTCGGTCCAGGGCCACGGGGCCGACGAGGTGAAGGTGCGCCGCGCGATCGACCTCTCGATCGAGAAGTACTGCTCGGTGATCGCCTCGCTCGCGCCCGACATTCCCGTCACCTACGACGTCACCATTGCCTAGCCCGCTGTGGCTTTTGCCGATTCTGGCCATGCAGTCCCAGGAGTTGAAGACCACCGAGCTGAGTCTCGGCGCCGCGGCCGCCTTTTCGCACGAGACGTTCGCCGGCGGCGAGCTGGGCATCGCGCACCGGCCGAGCAACGACAGCCGGATCGCGCTCGCGGTAGCCGGGGGCGTCCTGTCGCCCGATCAAGCGGCGGCGGTGCGCGCGCAGCTCACGATCCAGCTGCTGCTGAATTCGATCGCGCGCTCGGGGGCCGGAGTGTATGCGGGTGTGGGCGCCGCCTATCTCGGCGCCCGGGGCGCGCCGGGGCGGGGGTTCGTGGCGCTCGTCATCGGCGCAGAGCAGGCGCCGGGACGGCGGCGCGGCTGGTTCGTCGAAACCGGCTTTGCGGGCGGCGTGCGCGTCGCCCTCGGATGGCGGGCTCGCTGGTTCCCGAGCTGGTGGCGCGCCGGCTAGAAACAACAAGGGCGCCCGATGATCAGGCGCCCTCCTACCGAAGCACGAAGCCCTGGGTCAGGCGTTGGCGCCGACGGGGGCGCGCGGCACGACGGGGCGGCAATAACGCTCGCCCAGCACTCGCAGCTCGCCCAGCTCGGTCTCGGTCAGGTCAGTGAAGCGATCCGCAAGATACAGCAGCGTGTCGTCGAACCATTCCTTCTGATGCTCGGGTGCCGCTTCCAGCACTCCGCAGCGGAGAATATGGGAAAACAGCTCGTCACGTGCCTGCTCGAAACTCGTGGGAATCGCGTACTTCCGGGGCTCACCACGCTTTTTGGCCATGCAGGAGGATTCCTTTCGGGTTGAGACTTCTCAAAAACGCGCCGCAAGATAATTGGTTAGGTGGTATAATGCCACAGCGGGAGCATGAGTTCCCGGTTCCAGGAGGGAAAAATGGATGAGGAAGTCTATGGACCGGAACGCGCGGAACGCCTCGTCGCACTGTTGAGAGCCCTGGCCCAGCGGATTCAGGAATTAGACCAGGCGAACGGCCTGTTGAATGCCGCACCGGAGCTGCAGAAGTTGTTCGGCAATGCGCGCAGCGAGCTCTTTCACTACGAAGTGCGGAGCACCTACGACACGCCGGAGATCGCGGATAATCGCCGCATCGTCGAGGAAGCGATGCGCGAGCTCTCGCTCGATCCGGAAGACGATGAGCCATGGAGACGAGACAACCAAGAATGAATCGATTCTATGTCGTGTTGGCAGGAGTCGCCGTCGTGCTCGCGGTCGGAACGTTCACGATGCTGAAGTCCGGCGGCAGCGCGCCGGCCGCCGCGACCGGCGCGCCCCCGACGGTCGTCGATGACGGGTTCCGCGGCTACTCGCAGGGCTCCGGTGACGCGCCGGTCGAGATCACGGAGTACCTCGATTTCGAGTGCCCGGTGTGCGCGTCGTTCGCCGTCATTCAGATGCCGACGATCAAGGAGCAGCTGATCAACACCGGGAAAGTGCACTGGCGCTACCGCGACTTCCCGCTGCCCATTCACCGCTATTCCCGCTTCGCGGCGCACGCGGCGCAGTGCGCGGGCGCGCAGGGGCATTACTTCGAAATGCAGGATCAGCTGTTCCTGAACCACCAGTGGGCGCAGACCGGCAAGGATCCGTCGAAACTGTTCCGCGAGCTCGCGAAGGCCTCGGGTGTCGAGCTCACCGCGTACGATCAGTGCATGGAGGCGGGCCGCTACGCGCAGCGGATCGAGTTTTCCCGGCAAGAGGGCGATCAGATGCTGGTGGACGGCACGCCGACATTCTATCTGAACGGGAAGAAGCTGAACTTCCGGCGCCTGCCCACGTCGGACGATTTCAAGGCGGTCGTCGATAGCGCGATCGCGGCTCTGCCTCCAAAGCCGCGCCCGTCACCGAATCGTCATTGATGCGGTCGCGCCAGGCGATCGCGCTGCTCGCGCTCGTCGGTTTCTTCATCGCGGTCTATCTCTGGCTGCACGCGCTCGGCTACGGCGGGCCGCTCAAGTGCGGCACCGGCGAGTGCGAGACGGTGCAGTCGAGCCCGCAGGCGGTCCAGCTCGGCATCCCGGTCGCGTTCTACGGCGTGGTGGGATATCTCGCGCTCTTCGTCGTGGCGCTCATCGGGCTGCGACCCGCGGCGCTGGCCGACCGCAAATGGAGTCTGCTGCTGGCGGGAATCTCGACGGTGGGGGTGGTGTTCACCGGCTACCTCACCTATCTCGAGCTGTTCGTGATCCACGCGATCTGCCGCTGGTGCGTGGGCAGCGCCCTCGTCATCACGGCGATCTGGATCGTGTCGCTGCTTTCGCTCAGGTCTCCTGCGCTTCGTACTGATCGCGGAGCTTCGCGACCACTGCCGGATCGGCCAGCGTAGTCGTGTCGCCGAGGGCCCGGCCTTCGGCGATGTCCTTCAGCAGGCGCCGCATGATTTTCCCGCTGCGGGTCTTGGGCAGATCGGCTGAAAACAGAATGTCGTCCGGCTTCGCGAGCGCGCCGATTTTTTTCGAGACGTGCTGCTTCAGCTCTTCGCGCAGCGCCTCGGTGCCCTGCCTTCCTTCTTTCAGCGTGACGAACGCGGCCAGCGCCTGGCCCTTCAGGTCGTGCGCGCGCCCCACGACGGCGGCTTCCGCCACGGCGGAGTGGTCCACGAGCGCGCTCTCGACTTCCATCGTGCCGATGCGATGGCCCGCAACGTTGAGCACGTCGTCGACTCGGCCGAGAATCCAGAAGTAGCCATCGTCGTCGCGCTTGGCGCCGTCGCCCGGAAAATAGATGTTCTTCCATTTGCTCCAGTAGACGGTGCGGTAGCGCTCGTCGTCTCCCCAGATCGTGCGCAGCATGCCGGGCCACGGCTTGGGAATCGCGAGGTACCCGCCGCCCACCTTCACTTCTTTCCCTTCGCCGTCGAGCAACACGGCTTCGATCCCGGGGAAAGGGACCGTTCCTGAGCCCGGTTTCGTCTCGGTCACACCGGGAAGCGGCGTGATCATGATTCCGCCGGTTTCCGTCTGCCACCAGGTGTCGACGATGGGGCAGCGCTTGCCGCCGATGTTTTCGTGGTACCAGATCCACGCCTCGGGATTGATCGGCTCACCCACGGAGCCGAGCAGGCGGAGCTTGGAGAGATCGTGTCGTTTGGGGAGCTCGGTCCCCCACTTCATGAATGCGCGAATCGCGGTGGGCGCCGTATAGAACACGGTGACGCCGTGTTTGGCGCAAATCGACCAGAAGCGATCCTTGGCAGGATAGTCCGGCGCGCCTTCATACATCACTTCTGTAACGCCGAGGGCCAGCGGTCCGTACACCACGTAGGAATGGCCCGTCACCCAACCCACATCCGCCGTGCACCAGAACACGTCGGAGTCCTTGAGATCGAAGACCCACTTGGTGGTGGCGTACACCTGCGTCAGATACCCGCCCGTCGTGTGCAGAATGCCCTTCGGCTTCCCGGTCGTCCCCGACGTGTACAGGATGTACAGCGGATCCTCCGCGTCCATCGCCTCGGGAGGGCAATCGGCGGCGGCCTTGGACATCAAGTCCGTCCACCATTTGTCGCGCTTGGTGTTGAACGACACCGTTTGTCCGGTGCGCCGCAGCACCACGACATGCTCGATCGACGGCGTGTCGCTCAGCGCGTCATCCGCATTCTGTTTGAGCGGCACGATCGCGCCGCGCCGGTAGCCGCCGTCCGCGGTGATCAACACTTTCGCGCCCGCGTCGTTGATCCGGTCGCGCAGCGACTCCGCCGAGAAGCCGCCGAACACGACGGTGTGCACCGCGCCGATGCGCGCGCACGCGAGCATGGCGACCGCCACTTCCGGAATCATGGGGAGATAGATCGCCACCCGGTCGCCTTTGCGGACGCCCAGTTCTTTCAACACGTTCCCGAACTTGTTGACGTCCTGGTGCAGCTCGCCGTAGGTGATGTGCCGGGTCTGGCCCTCAGGTTCGCCTTCCCAGATGAGAGCGACCCGCCCCCCTCTGCCGGCTCGCACGTGCCGATCGAGGCAATTCACCGAGGCGTTGAGCTGGCCACCGAGAAACCATTTGGCGTGGGGCGGCTTCCATTCCAGCACCTGGGTCCAGGGCTTCATCCATTCGAGTTGCCTGGCCCAGTCCGCCCAATAACCTTCCGGGTCGCGCCTCGCGCGCTCGTGAGGCGAGGTGTCCCGCACATGCGCCTGGGCTTTGAAAGCGGCCGGGGGAGGGAAGCGCCGCTGCTCGTCGAGGAGAGTTTCGATCCGGTCAGTCGCCATGATTCGGGATATTAAGGAAGAGGGTGACTCTAGCAAGTTGCACCGGGCCATTCGGTATGCGGCAACGCGGTGACGTGAGCGCGCTCACCTGTTTGTGCCAAGCGCTTGAGTTAGCGCGTCTTAGAGGACATGGCATTGGAGTCGCATAAGAGGAGGTCGTGGAGAACACACTGATGTCTACACGACCTGTAGAGAAAACGATCGCTGCGCCGGAGCGGCTCGACCTGGACTCCCGCACCGCGTTCCGCCGTGCCGCCGGGGACATCCTGGACGGCCTCGCCGAAGGCGCGGGCCGTCTGGTGATCGACCTGTCCGGTACCCGCTCAGTCGACAGTGCCGGTCTCGGCGCCCTCATGTTGATCCAGCGCAAGGCCGCGGAACGCCGGCAGACCGTGTGCCTGCGCGGCGCAAACGAGGAGCTGCGTTTCCTCCTCGTCCTCACCAAACTGGACGACCTCTTCGAATTGGAGACCGGCGTTTCGTGACGTAGATTGGCCCGATGCCGCCGAGGAAGGTGCTGTTCGTAGAAGATGAGGCCGCGCTGCATTACTCCTATGCGCGCTTCTTCAAAGGAAAGTATGCGATGGCGTACGCGCCAAGCGGGGCCGAGGCGATGCGCCAACTCGACGCGTTCAAGCCGGATGTGCTGGTCCTCGACATGCGGCTCCCCGATACCGACGGCATCGCCCTGCTGCAGCGCATTCGTGAGACGCGGCCCACGCTCCCCGTGGTGGTCACGACGGCGTACGTGAGCATGCAGCCGCTGATGGAGGTGCTCGATCTGGGGCACAGTCGCTACCTCGTCAAACCGTATGAACTGAGCGAGCTCGCGGCCGCGATCGATGCTGCTGGCTGAGCAGCTGCACCACAGCTTCGGTGCCGTCAGAGCTCTGGACGGCATTTCCTTCAGTGTGCGGCCGGGACAAACTCTCGCAATCTTCGGGCCCAATGGCGCCGGCAAGACCACGCTGCTCAAGGTGCTCGCCGGGTTGATCCGCCCCCAAAAGGGACGCGCGCATGTCGAAGGCGGACGCCGCGCGATCGGCTGGATCGGACACCAGGCACAACTCTACAACCAGCTCACCGTGCGCGAGAACCTCAGGTTCTGGGCGTCGCTCTACGACGTCGTGCCGCCCCCGGAGCTGCTCGCGCGTCTCGGGCTCGAGGAGCACGCCGATCGTCCGGTCCGGGCACTGTCGCGCGGGCTGGTGCAGCGTGTCGCGATTGCGCGCGCGCTCGTACACGACCCCGCGGTGCTGCTGCTCGACGAGCCGTTCACCGGGCTCGATCGCACGGCGGCCGAGACGCTCGGCCGGCTGCTGGCGCAGCACGCCGACGCGGGAGGGGGCCGCGCGACGGTGCTGGTCACGCACAACGTCGAAGAAGGCACGGGCCTCGCGACCGATGTCGCCTTCATGCGCGCCGGCCGGTTCGTGCACTTCGGTCCGCGCGCGGGCCGCGGCGCGCAGCAGGTGAGTGAGGAGTATCGCAATGCGATTGCCTGAGCCGCTGCGCCACACGTGGGCGGTGGCCTCCAAGGATCTGCTGATCGAGTTCCGCTCCCGCACCGCAATCATCTCCGCCGCCATGTTCGTCGTGCTGGTGCTGCTCGTATTCACCTTCGCGCGCGACCCGACCGCGGTCGCCGCGATCGACCTCGCGCCCAGTATCCTGTGGGTGACGCTCACATTCGCCGCGGTGCTCGCGCTCAATCGCGCGTTCCAGCTCGAGCTCGAGAATCAGGCGCTGGACGGACTGCTGCTCGCGCCGATCGGCCGCAGCAGCATCTACCTCGGCAAGCTGATCGCGAATCTGCTGTTCGTGGGGACCGTCGAGCTCATCGGCGTGCCGCTGCTCGCGCTCTTCTTCAACATCAGCGTGTGGCCCTACGCCGCGCCGCTCGCGCTCGTCATCGTGCTCGCGACGGTCGGGTTCGTGTCGGTCGGCACGCTGTTCAGCGCGATGACGGTGCGCACGCGGGTGTCCGAGCTGCTGCTCGCGGTGCTCGTGCTCCCGTTCATGATTCCGCCGCTGATGTGGGCGGCGCGCGCCACCGGCCCCTTGCTCGCGGGCCGTCCCTTGAGCGACATCACGGGGTGGCTTAAAATGCTTGCCGCCTATGACATCGTCTTCGTCGGCCTCGCCCTGCTGCTCTTCCCCGCGACGGTGAACGAATGAGACTGCTGCGCGCGGGACGCTGGATCACGGGGATCGCGCTGCTGCTGCTCGCGGGCGTGTACGTCCGCGCGCTCGCCTATACGCCGATGGAGCGGATGCAGGGCATGGCGCAGAAGATTTTCTATCTTCACGTGCCGGCGGCGATCTGGGCCGAGACGGCGATGATCCTCGTGGGACTCGCGAGCGTGTTTTATCTGTTTCTCAAGGACCCACGGCTCGATCGATTCGCCGCCGCCTCCGCGGAAGTCGGAACGGTGTTCGCCTGTGTGATCCTGACGACGGGCCCGATCTGGGGAAAGCCGATCTGGGGAACGTGGTGGTCCTGGGACGCACGGCTGACGCTGACGCTGTTCCTCTTCCTTCTATATATGGGCTACATGCTGCTGCGCGGCGCGGTGAGCGATCCCGGCGAGCGCGCCCGGTTTGCGGCGGTGCTGGGAATCTGCGGCATGGTGCTGGTGCCCTTCATTCACTTCAGCGTCTACATGTTTCGGACCCTGCACCCCATGCCGATCGTCCTCAAACCCAGCACGCCATCGCTGCCTCCCGTGATGCTCGCCACGTGGCTCATGTCGCTGGGCGTCTTCAGTCTGCTGTATGTCGGATTCGTGATTCAGCGCTATGCACTGAGTTATCTGCGGGAGCAGCTGGAGACGCTGGGGGAAGTGGGACGAGGGAAGGGGGAAGGGTAATGCAACCCGTTCCGCAGAACGCGGGCTACATGATCGCCGCCTACATCGTCACCGGCGTGATCGTGGTCGGCTACGCCGTGTCACTGTACCTGCGGGCGCGCCGAGCTTTTCGCCCGTAGCTCCGCCCGCGCCGCGGGCAGCTTGTCGTGCCCGTCCGGTACCTGCGTCGCCCACAGATTCAGCGCTTCATCGGCCGCACTGTGATCGCCCGCGTCGTAGAGGGCCTGGGCGTTGTTCCATAGCGCCGCCGCTCCGCCGCCCGCCGCGTAGGCGCGCGCGAAGCGCGCGGCGGCTTCCGGAAAACGCCCCATGCGCTGGTACAATCCGCCCGCGGCCATCGCCGCATCGGCGCGCTCCTCCAGCGCGAGCGCCTGCTCGAACGCGCTGAGCGCGTCATCCTGACGAAACACCATCTGCAAGGCTTCGCCCAGCAGCATCCACGCGTCCGCATTGTTGGGAAAGCGCGTGGCCGCGCCGCGCGCCGCCTCGACCGCGCCCCAGCGATCTTCCAGCGCGCGCGAAAGGTGCACGAGCGCCGGATACGCGTCGGCGAAACCGGGGGCGAAGCGGCAGGCGAGCCGCAGCCAGGCGAGCGCGCGCTTCGGCGCTTCGCGCTGAGCCGCGGCGGCGCGCCGCACGCAGAAGCGGCCGATCGCCGCGCGCATGGAACGGATCATTGCTTGATAATGGGTAGGGCCACGGTGAGATTGCAACGGCTCATGACACGCGTTGGCACGCTGAGCGGGCGCCGCATCGTGGTTACGCGGGCGCGTGAACAGGCCGCCGATCTGGTCCGCGCGCTCGAAGACCGCGGTGCCGAGGCGATCGTGGCGCCGGTGATCCGCATCGAGCCTCTCGATGACCTCGCATCCCTGCGCCGGGCACTGGGCAGTCTGGACGCGTACCGCTGGGTCGTCTTCACCAGTCAGAATGCCGTGCAGATCGTGCTCGACCGTGTGGCGGTCTGGGGCCTCAGTGCACGGGCATTCGCGGCGACGTCGATCGCCGCCATCGGCAGCGTCACGGCTGAGGCGCTGCGCAAACGAGGATTGAATCCTGCACTCGTCCCCGACGAATTCGTCGCCGAATCGCTCGTCGCCGCGCTCAGCGGCGCAAGTGGTGGCGCACTCGCCGGCGCGCGCGTGCTCGTGCCGAGCGCCGAGGACGCGCGGGAAGTACTGGGCGTGGAGCTCCGGGGTCACGGCGCGACGGTCGAGAACATCCCTGTCTACCGCACCGTCCCCGTGCAGGACGACTTCGCCGAGCTGGCTTCGCAGATCGGCGCCGGCCGCATCGATGCCGTGACGTTCACCTCGTCGTCCACGGTCCGAAGCTTCGTGCAGCTGGTGGGTCGGGAGACGGCGACATCGGGCCGCTTCGCGTCGGCCACCATCGGGCCGATCACCGCGGGCACGGCGCGCGAGCTGGGACTGCGCGAAATCCTCGAGGCCGCGCCGCACACCGTGCCGGGCCTGGTCGAAAGTCTCGAGCGGCGGTTCGCGTGAAGATCGGGACGCGCGGCAGCCAGCTCGCTCGGTGGCAGGCGGAGTGGGTTCGCAGCCGGCTGGGCACGGCGGCGGAGATCGTCGTCATCAAGACGCAGGGCGACGCAGAGGTCGACCGACCGCTGCATGAGCTCGAGGGCAAGGGTTTCTTCACGAAGGAGATCGAAGAGGCGCTGCTCGACGGCCGCATCGACGTCGCGGTGCACTCGCTCAAGGATCTTCCCACCAGCCTTCCCAACGGCCTGGCGCTCGCCGCGATTCCCACGCGTCACGACCCCAGGGAGTCGCTGGTCGGCGGCCAATCGCTCACGGCACTGGCGCCGGGGACGCGCATCGGAACCTCGAGCCTGCGCCGCATTGCGCAGGTGCGGTTCATGCGCCCCGATCTCGAGGTTGTGCCGCTGCGTGGCAACGTCCCGACGCGGGTGCGCAAAGTGGAGAATGGCGAAGGTCTGGACGCGGCACTGCTCGCGATCGCCGGACTCGAGCGCCTCGAGCTCGGCGCCAAAGCCACGGTCATCGATCCGTTCGACGTGATGCCCGCGCCGGGGCAAGGGGCGCTGGGGATCGAGATTCGGGCAACGGACGGGGCGACGCGGAGAGCGCTGCAGCCGCTTCACGATCCATCGAGTGCGAGCGATGTGGCCGCCGAGCGTTCTCTGCTGGCGGCCCTCGGCGGGGGGTGTCAGGCACCGGTCGCGGCGTGGGTTGGGACGCGGGAAACGGGAAACGGAAAACGGCTATACGGTCGCGTTACCGAACAGGATGGGGGCGTCCAGCTGACCGCCTCCAGCGATCTCGATGAATCCGCGCCCGAGAAAGCCGGTGAAGCGGTCGCGCGCTTGCTCGAGCACCAGGGCGCCGCGAGCTTACTCGCCCGATGAGCGCTCAGTTCCCGGTACGTCGCATGCGGCGCCTGCGCCGGACTCCTGCACTGCGCCGCCTGGTGCAAGAGACGCACGTGGTGCCCTCGCAGCTCATCTGGCCGCAGTTCGTGCTGCACGGCGAGGGGGTGCGCCGCCCGATTGCCGCGCTGCCCGGGGTGTCCCAGCTCTCGGTGGACGAGCTGGTCAAAGACGCCGAGCGCGCGCACGCACTCGGAGTCGGCGGCATCATCCTGTTCGGCATTCCGGCCACGAAGGACGCAACCGGTTCGGAAGCCTACGATGATCAGGGGATCGTGCAGCAGGCGATTCGCGCCGTGAAGCGCGCGGTGCCGGAGCTGCTCGTCGTCGGCGACGTGTGCCTGTGCGAGTACACCGACCACGGTCACTGCGGCGTGATCCGCGATGGCGACGTCGACAACGACTCGTCCGTCTATCTGCTGGGCAAGGTGGCGGTCATGCAGGCGCGTGCCGGGGTCGATCTGGTCGCGCCGAGCGACATGATGGACGGCCGCGTCGCCGGCATTCGCAGGGCACTCGATGCGGGCGGCTACGCGCACATACCGATCATGTCGTACGCCGCCAAGTTCGCGTCCGCCTTCTATGGTCCATTCCGCGAGGCGGCCGGCTCGACGCCGCAATTTGGAGATCGCCAGAGCTACCAGATGGCTGTCGGCAACGGCGACGAGGCGATGAAGGAGATTCAGCTCGATCTCGACGAAGGCGCCGACATCGTCATGGTGAAGCCCGCGGGGCCGTGTCTCGATCTGATCCGCCGCGCCAAGGACCGCTTCGGCGGACCGCTCGGCGCCTATCAGGTGAGCGGCGAGTACGCGATGATCAAGGCGGCGGCAGAGCGGGGAATGGTCGACGAACGGCGTGCGATGTGGGAGTCGGTCACGGCGATGCGGCGGGCCGGCGCGGATATCATCCTGACGTATTTCGCGCCGGCCCTCGCCGAACAACTCTAGCGGATATCGGTCGCGCTCTTCGGCAGGAACAGGAACTTCCACGCCAGCGCGGCGAGCGCGGCGCCGATCAACGGCCCGACCCAGTACGCGGCCTGCGTGTGCCAATCGCCCGACACCAGCGCCGGGCCAAACGCGCGCGCCGGATTCATCACGGCGCCGGTGAGGTTGCCACCGCCCAGCGCCACCACCAGCACCGTCAATCCGATCGCGAATCCGCCCACGCGCGGCGCCTCGGGATTCACGCAGGTGCCGAAGACCGCGCTCACCAGGAAAAAGGTGAACAGGGCTTCGAGCGAGATGCCCGCGAGCATTCCCATCGCGCCCGACATCTGCGGCGTGCCGAGCGAGGTGATGCGCGACATCGAGGCGGGGAAGAGCGCTTTGATCAGCAAGGCGGCGACGATCGCGCCGAGCAGCTGCGCCGCGACGTACTTGCCGAGTGTCTTCGCGTCGATCTGATCGCCGATCCACAACGCGACGCTGACGGCGGGATTCAGATGCCCGCCCGAGATCGGCAACATGATCGTGACGAGGATCGCGAGGCCCAGGCCGTGCGCGAGCGCGATCCCCAGCGATCCGGCCGCGCCATTGACGTTTGCGACGATGCTGCCGGCGCCGACGAGGACGAACAGCATGGTGCCGACGAATTCGGCCGCGGGAGCGCGGAGTGTCCGGTAATTCACAGTGTTCCTCTTGGGTGTGAAAGCCGGGCCAATCTACCGGGCGCCGCTATCAGGCCGCAACACCAGCGCGGCGTTGATTCCTCCAAAACCGAACGAATTTGAAACGACCGCCGCCGGCGTCGCCGTCCGCCCGCCGCCCGGCAGGCAGTCGAGGTCGCATCGGGGATCGGGCCGCTCGAGGTTGATGGTCGGGGGCAGCCAGCCACGCGAGATGGCGAGCGCGCAGATCGCCGCCTCGATCGCCCCGCTCGCGCCTAACGCGTGACCGTAGTAGCCCTTCGTGCCGCTGACCGAGAGCCGATAGGCGTGGTCGCCGAAGACCTGCTTGATGGCCGACGTCTCGGTCGGGTCATTGAGCGGCGTGGACGAGGCGTGGGCGTTGATGTATCCCACTTCGGTCGGCGCGACGTCGCCGTCGGCGAGCGCGAGCTTGATGGCCCGGGCCGCCTGGCGGCCGTCGGGGCGGGGCGCCGTCATGTGATAAGCGTCGTTGGTATACGCGTGGCCGACGACCTCGGCGTAGATCTTCGCGCCGCGCGCCAGCGCCCGGCTGCGCTCCTCCAGCACCAGCACCGCGGCGCCTTCCCCCATGACGAAGCCGTCGCGCTTCGCGTCGAACGGCCGAGACGCCGTCGCCGGGTCGTCGTTGCGCGTGCTCATCGCGCGAATCACGCTGAACGCGGCGAACGTGAGCGGGGCGAGCGGAGCTTCCGCGCCGCCGCCGAGCATGATGTCGGCTCGACCGTCGCGCACCGCGTGAAATGCTTCGCCGACGGCGATCGTGCCGGACGCGCAGCTCATCGCGTTCGTGGCGTTGAGACCGGTGAAGCCGAACTCGATCGCGATGTTGCAGCTCGCGGCGCCGCAGAACACCGCCAGCGCCAGCGAGGGGTCGAGCCCGCGCGGCCCTTCGGCCAGATAGCGCGGGACCTGCGATTCCCCGAACGCGACGCCGCCCAGTGCCGAGCCCATCATCGTGCCGACGCGGTCGCGGTCCTCGCGCTCGGCGACGATCTCGGCATCGGCGAGCGCGAGGCGCGCGCTCGTGACGGCGAGCTGCGAAAAGCGATCGAGCCGCTTCGCGCGCTTGGCGTCGAGGTGATCCTGCGGGCGGAAATCGGGAATCTCGGCAGCCATGTGACTGCGGAACGGCGACGGATCGAATCGCGTGATCGTTCGCACCGCCGAGGTGCGTGCTTCGAGGCCCTGCCACAGCCCGTTGGCCGCGGTGCCGATCGGGGTGACCGCTCCCACTCCGGTGATGACGACCCGACGTAAACTATTCATGGTTTGTCTCCGCAGCCCGTTTGATTCCGGCGAGCGTCCGTGATGCGATTCCGTGGATGAAGACCGGACCAATGACGAGATTCGCCGCGAGCGAACCGATCAGCGGCCAGCGCGGTCCGGTCCATGTGTGCACGATCTCGACGTCTACTACACCATTCCCTCTATCATCCTCCACCAACTTCCACACCACCTCCATACCGGTTGTAATTCCCCGCACGTGCCGGTAGCGAATCTCCCCCGTGGGGCGGTCGACCGTCATTTGCGACACCCACCAGGTCGGGTATTTCACGAAGCCAAAGGGACGCCAGGCGGCCATCTCGAAGAGCCCGTCGTCGAGCCGCCGAACCCAGCGATAATGGGGAAGGATGTCTGGCCAGCGCGTGACTGCGCTGGCGGCTGCGAACACCCGGTCGAACGGCGCTGCGATTTGAATGCGATCGACCGTGCGCATCAGCGGCTGAGCCCGGCGTACCCTCCTCTATAATAGAGGAGTGGGCGGCGGTCGGTTGCGTCACCGCCCACCACCAAGCCGATGAAAACGGTGTGGTCGCCTCCGGGGACCGCGGCGTGCTTCTCACACTCGATGTGCGCGACCGTGCCATCGATCACCGGAATGCCGCGCTCGTTCTCGTGGTAGCTCACGCCCAGAAACCGGTTCGGCTCCGCCCCCGCGAAGCGGCGCGACAATCCTTCCTGCTCCGACGACAGGATGTTGAACACCCAATGCGTCGCGTTCTCCATCGCGGTGTGCATCTCGTGCTGCTTTTCCACCGCCACGAGAACGAGCGGCGGGTCGAGGGAGACCGACGCGAGCGAATTCGCCGTCATGCCGATCAGATCGCCCTTGGTGGTACGGGCGGTGATCACCGTGACGCCGGTCGCGAACCGGCCCAGCAGCTGGCGAAAAAGCGGGGGCTCGACGCCGCGTGCGGTCATAGGACGAGTCCGGCGAGCACACGAGGGGACAACGCCGCGCGCGCGGGGACACAGTTCCCCGTGGCGCGCACGAGGAGATCGGCGAGATGCGGGCGGCGCGTCAGGCGTCCCACGACGTGCTCGATCAGCGCCGGCCACCCGACGGCCACGCCGATCATTCGCTCGAGCAGCCACTTGCCCCGGAATTCGCGCCGCCGCGCGCGGGCGTAGCGCTCGAGGCTCGCGTCCGTCGTGAGGTGGTCGAGCACGGCGGCGGAGGCGAGCTCGGCGCCGCGCAGCGCGCTGTAGATCCCCTGGCCGGTAAATGGATCGAAGAAGTCGGCGGCATCGCCGACGAGCAGCGCGCCGCCGCCGCGCGCCACGGGGCGGCGCGACCAGCGGGCGAACGGACCGGTCGCGAGGACGCGGCGGACGATCCGGCGCGCGTCGAAGCGCCCGCGGATGCCGGGGAAGCGATCGAGCTCCTGGAAAAACCGTTCGCCCCGGCGTGCCTCCTTCACGGGCACGACGAGCGCGACGGTGGTCACGCCGTCCCCGATCGGTCCGAATCCGACGTATCCCGGTCGTCCCACGTGCATCTCCCCAAGGTCGCGCACGTCGCGCACATCGGCTACGTGCGCCGTGAACGCGAGGCGATAGGGTGCCGTGCGATACACGCGGCCCAGACGTCGCGCGACGATAGAGCGCAGCCCGTCGGCTCCGACCACGACGCCCGCCCGATACGTGTCCCGTGTCCCGTTTGCCGTTTCCCGCGCCACGACGCCAGCGACCGCCCCCGCGTCGTACACGAGCTCTTCGACCTTGACTCCTTCGCGGATTTCGACTCCGCGAGCGCGTGCCGCGGCGAGCAGGATATGGTCGAACCGGCTGCGCGGCAGCGCGTAGCTGAATGTCTCGAACCGGCCCACCACGCCCGCGCCGCTGGGCGCGACCACTTTCATGCCGCGCAGATGCGCCGGAGCCGCTGCTTCCACGGCGGCGAGCACGTCGGGGCCGAGTCGCTGGAGGACGCGCGTCGATTCGGGGCTGAGATATTCGGAGCAGGGCTTTTCGCGCGGAAACCGCGCGCGATCGAGCAGCAGCACTCTGGCGCCGCGCTTGGCGAGCAATAACGCGGTCGCCGACCCCGCGGGTCCCCCGCCTACGACGACTGCGTCCCAGCTCATCTGAGGAGACCCGCCACGATCGCTCCGGTCAGTGTGGCTGCCAGGTTCACGGCGTCATTGTCCAGCCAGCGCACTCGTCCTTGAACCGTCGCGCCGAGCATCGAGTCGAGCAGCATTCCCAGCGCGCCCGCCAGGGCGATCACGCCGGCCCAGGGATATCCCAGCAGATACGACGTGCCGGCGATGAATCCGGCGCCGGCGATTCCTCCCGCGGTGCCCAGCAGCGTCATACCCCCGTCCGTTCCTGCGGGCACGGGCGTCCAGCTCGTGATCAGGCGCGGCGGCGTGGGTGAACGACGACCGATTTCCGTCGCCCACGTATCGGCCGTGGCGGCCGCGAGCGAGCCCGCAAACGCGAGCCAGTTTCCCGCGAGCGCAGCCAGAGCCGCGACCCCCCCATTGGCCACGACCTGCCGTTCGTTTCTTCGTATGTGTCTGTTGGAGAGCAAACTCGAGGAAATGAAAAAGGCGAAGAGCACGATCACTCCTCGCCATCCCAGTCCATATGCCACCGCCACTCCGACCACCAGCGCTGCCGTAGAGCCTCGCGGGGTCAGCCACCTCACTCGCCGAACAGCTCGCGGAACACGCGCTTCTTCAGCTCGGCCGGCGCGCCCTGGGTGCGGCAGCGCGCCCGCAGGAACTTGAGGAAGAGCTCTTCGAAGTCGTACTGCTCGTCGCAGGGCGGGCAGTCCTCGAGGTGCTCGCGGATCTCCCGCTCCAGCTCGGGAGTCAGCTCGCGATCCAGGAACTCATACAGATGTTCAACGCATTCGCGACAATTCATGCTGGACTTCCTTTGATATATCCCATCTCGACGGCGTAGTCGTAGAGCTTGCCCTGCAGCAGCTGCCGCGCCCGGAACAGGCGCGATTTCACGGTCCCGATCGGCACCTGGAGGATCCCGGCGATCTCCTGATACGACAGGCCCTCGACATCGCTCAGCACCAGGGTCTCGCGAAACGCCTCGGGAAGCTGATCGATGGCCCGAAGCACTTCATCGTCCACGATCCGGTCGAAGAAGGCTCCCTGCGGATCCTCGTCCTGCACTTCCGGGAACACCGCGAACGGCTCGATGGCGTCCACATCCACCGTTTCCGGGTGCCGGGTCCGCCGCCGGTATTCATTGATGAACGCGTGCCTCAGAATTGTGAGCAGCCACGCCTTCGCGTTGGTTCCCTTCTCGTACTGGTCCCAGGCGCGGTAGGCCTTGAGCATCGTCTCCTGGACCAGGTCGTCGGCGTCGGAGGGATTGCCCGTCAGCCGCAGCGCGACGCGGTACAGCACGTCGAGGTGCACGAGCGCTTCGCGCTCGAAGCTGTCGCGCTTTTCGTCTACCGAGGGTGTTGGGGGCATACCTGTTTTGTTGAAGGCTCATGCGGGAATGCGAGTTCCGCAATGGGGGCGGCTATGCTACGTTTCGCGCTCCGTGGTGCACAGCATCGTCCCCCTCGCCGTCCTAGAGGCGGTCAAGAACCTCGACACTCCCGTTGAAGACGGGCTCTCCGAGTTTGCCGATGAGCTGCTGGTGAAGCGGCTCGGCCTCTCTCCCACCGTCCAGATGCAGCTCGACGAATTCGAGCAAATGGTGCGCAAGGACGCGCGCGTCGAGGACGGTCACGTCGAAGCGCTGCTGCGGCTGGTGGGGCGCCGTCCCGACGCCGATCTCGTGTTCGCAGATGCCGGCCGCCGCGCCGCGCGGCGCGCCGTGAAGCGGACCTCCGGCGTCGTCCGTCTGTTCTCGCACGTCGCCGCGCGGCGCGCGGCGCGCGCGGTGCTCGGTGCCGAGCTCGCCTGGGATCACCGCATGCCGGTCGCGCGCGTGAGCGACCCGATCGCGATTCACGCGACGCCCGACGGCTCCGCATGCGGATTCTACGGCGCGGGCCTCGTCGAGCTGCTGCGGCTGCTCGTCGGGTACGAGGGCGCGATGGTGCACGTCGCCTGCCGCGCCCGCGGCGGGTCCGGCTGCGAGTGGCGCGCCTCCGCTCCCGATCCCCGGCATCAGTGACCCTGCTCGACGGCTTCGACTTTTCAGCGCTGCGCGCGCTGCTCACCGAGCTTGGCGCGGACGGCTGGCTGTTGTACGACTTTCACGGAATCAATCCGGCCGCGACGCGCGTGCTCGGCATTCGCGGCATGGGCACGCGACGGTTCTTCGTGCTGCTGCCGCGCGACGGGAAGCCGGTCGCGGTGGCGCACCGGATCGAGCTGGCGAGCTTCGAAGGCTTTCCCGGTGAGGTGCGGCCGTACGCCGCGTGGCGCGAGCTGCACGAGCAGCTCCGCGCGCTCATTGCGGGCAAGACCGTCGCGATGGAGATTTCCGAAGCCGACGCGGTGCCGTATCTGGACCGCGTTCCACACGGCGTCATCCAGCTCATCGAAGGGTTCGGCGCGCGGGTGATTTCATCCGGGACGCTGATCACGCGGTTCGCGGCGCGCTGGTCGCCCGCGGAGCTCGTGGGACATCGCCGCGCCGCCGAAGCGATCGCGCAGATCGCCGGCGACGCGCTGCGCTGGGCCGGCGGTGAATTGGCGCGCGGGGCGGAGGTGCGTGAGACCGCGGTGCAGGCGCGCGTGATGGAGGGGTTCGCGCGCGCGGAGCTGTTCACCGATCATCCGCCGATCGTCGGATTTCAGGCGAACGCCGCCAATCCGCACTATGAGCCGCGCGTCGGCTCGGACCGCAGGCTCGCGGCGGGCGATGTGCTGCTGCTCGATCTGTGGGCCGGCGTTTCGTCGACCGCGGTATTCGCCGATCAGACCTGGATGGCGTTCGCGGGACGGGAGCCGAGCGGTGAAGTGCGCAAAGTGTGGGAGACGGTGCGCGACGCGCGCGATGCGGCGGTGACGCTGCTGCGCGAGCGCTGGAGTCGAAAGCAGCCGGTGACCGGCGCCGCGCTGGACGACGCGACGCGCGGGGTGATTTCGAGGGCCGGATACGGCGAGTATTTCGTGCACCGCACGGGACACTCCATCGACCGCGATTTGCATGGCTCGGGGCCCCATCTGGACAACTTCGAGACCGCGGATGAGCGGACCCTGATTGCGGGCATAGGCTTCTCGGTGGAGCCCGGGATCTATCTCCCGGGACGGTTTGGGATGCGGAGTGAGATCAATATCCATGTCGGGGAGGCAGGACCCGAGGTCACGCCCGCCCATCCCCAGCACGATTTGTTGTTCGTTTAGCAACGTCAGAGCTGGGCGCCCCCTCTTGCGGGGGACACGAATCGGGGACAATTTCGGCCCCCTCGGTCGGCCAGGTGTTGACGTGACATTGTCTTGACGGGTTTGCGGAGTCCGGCCAGCTTACCCCATTAGCAGTAACCATGCCGTCTTATGGAGCTTAGACCGAAGGGAGGTGACGTGCCCGACGTCACAATTCTGTCCGGAAGTTCACGCGCATTCACGCATTGGGAGGCTAGATCCATGATGCATCGTGTGAGGACTGCTCTCGCGCTTTTCTTCGCGTTGGGCGTCGCGTCGCTCGCGGCGCAACAGACGACGGGAAAAATCGAGGGTACGGTTTCAGATCAAGCGGGTGCGCCAGTCGCGAACGCCCAGGTGTTCGTCGTCGGCACCTCGTTTGGCGCAGTATCCAGCGAGAAGGGCTACTACTTCATCAATAACGTGCCGGTCGGCACGTACACTTTGCGCGCGCAGTTCATCGGCTTCGCGCCGTCGGAAGTGCGCAACGTGCGCGTGCTCGGCGGTCAGACGATCACCGCGGACATCAAGATGCAGTCGTCCGCCGTCGTCCTGACGGGAATCACGGTCAGCGCCGCCGCGAATCCCATCGTGCCGCGTGACCAGGTGACCTCGAAGACGATTCTCTCCGGCGACCTCGTCGCCAATCTTCCCGTTGACGACGTGCGCTCGATCATTTCGCTGACACCCGGTGTCGTCGAATCCGGCGCCAGCGGGGGTGTCTCGATTCGCGGCGGCCGTCCGGGTGAGGCCAACGTGTACATCGACGGCGCTCCGATGCGCGGCACGAATAGCGGTGCCCCGCGCGGCACGCTCGGCTCCAACGCAATCGAAGAGGCGTCGGTCACGACCGGAGCGCTCGGTGTCGAATTCTCCGACGCGCAGTCCGGCGTGATTTCGTACACGACCCGCGCCGGTGGCAGCAAGTTGGAAGGCTCGGGCTCGTGGGAGACGGACGCGGCGTCGCCGACCACCAGTATGGGACTGAACCGCTTCGAGGGGTCGCTCGGCGGGCCGGTGCCCGGCGTTCAGAACCTGCGGTTCTTCGGCTCCGCGGTGGTCGTGGGCTCGACCTCGAGCAACGTCACCAACGGCGTCTTCATCCCTCGAGGCATGGGCTCCGAGGATCAGCCGGTGTTCGTGCGGGCGGGCGTCGACACAGTCGTCCCGACGACCCTCGCCGATGGAAGCGTCTCGACGATCGCGCTGCCACGATATGCGCAGTACAGTGGCAACTGCGGCAGCTTTGGTTCGGATGCGACGCCGGCCGCCCAGGACATGAAGAACAACTACGGCGTTGCGTGCCAGGGGATCCGGCGGCCAATGGACTGGGCCAGCTCGACGGCGCTGCAAGGCAAGTTGCAGTACACCTACGGAAGTGGCTCGAGCCTTTCCCTCACCGGCATCGCGAGCGGCGATCAGACCCGCAACACGCCGGGAACGAACCTCAACAACCCGTCGATCTACAGCGGCACGCATACGTGGACCCGCGCGGCGATCCTGAACATGACCCATCAGGTGAGCCGGAGTGCGGAGCGCTCGCTGGCGATCAACGCGAACCTGTCGTGGGCTCACGACCGCGCGATGACAGGACCGCTCGACCCGGAATGGGAGGCGTCGCATCGCGATCCGACGCTCGGAATCGTGTTCGGCGGCATGCAGTTTTCCGGGTTTGACAACTTCCCCTTCCCGATCACGGATCAAATCATCCGCGATCAGCGGACCAACTCGGGTACGCGTGGCGTGCCGTTGTTTGACGCGGTCCCCGATGTCACCCAGACCGGTCGGCTCAATCCCTACGGAATGGCCAATTCATGGGCCACCGAGGGGTTCGCAACCACCGGCTCGCTCCTGGACGAGTCGCGGTTTACGGGGCGCGTCGTGGTGGACTGGCAGGCCAACCGTTATCACCGCTTCACGCTGGGCGGCGATGGGAAGCGCTCCGATCTGTCGTTCTGGAACAGCAACCTGTCGCGGCAGATCTTCATGGACGCGTACGTCGTGAAGCCGGTGCAGTACGGCCTGTTTGCATCCGACCGGCTCGACCTCGGCGACGTCGTGCTGGAGCTTGGCGCGCGCTGGGACTACTACAACAGCAACGCGCTCTTCTCGAAGACGCCGCTGTACATCTCGTCGGCCGGTCCGGCGCTGTGGAATCCGCTCAGCGCGACGGACGACACGGCGTACGCGAACTCGATCGCGCGGACGTTCGACAAGTCGCTCAGCCACACCGCGATTTCGCCGCGGCTGCGGGTCTCGTTCCCGATCACCGAGCACACCGGCTTCCGGCTGTCGTATTCGCATCAAGTCCAGTCGCCGGAGTTCACGACGCTGCTCAGCGGTATCAATAACGACCTCTCGTTCACGAACACGAACGACGTCGTGGGCCGCGATCTCGATTTCGGGAAGTCGATCTTGTTCGAGTTCGGCGTACGGCACGCGTTCAGCCAGGACCTGGTGCTCGACGTGGCGGCCTACAACAAGGACAAGGTGTCCGACTTCGCGGCGCGCGTGTTGCCGTTCGAGGATCCGGCGCACCCCGGCAACGTCACGAGCATCAACGTGCTGACGAACCGCGACTTCGGGAATTCGCGCGGCATCGACTCGAAGCTCGACTGGCGTGTCGGAACGAACCTGAGCACCTCGGTGGCCTACACCTTCCAGGTGTCGAAGAACACCGGCTCGGATCCGTTCTCGTACCTGAACACCTTCGCCCGCCAGGTGTCCGGCTTGGGCGATCGCACGCCGCCGCCGGAAGCGGCGCAGCGCACCAATGACGACCGGACCCACAACCTGGCCGGCTCGATTGCGCTTCAGTTCCCCGGGGACTACCGGAAGGGGTCCACGGTGGGGGCGATCCTGCGTGACGTCGGCATCTTCGCGACGTTCCGGGTCCAAAGCGGCTTGCCGTACAGCCGGCTGATCAACGCCGGTGCCGGACAGACCGCCCCGCGGCTGAATTTCGGCGGCGGCGGACGTCAGGAGCCGGGCACGACCCTCAACGGCTTCGAGATGCCGTGGACCAAAAACATGGATCTGCGGCTGAACAAGGGATTTCAGCTCGGACGGCTGGACCTGTCGGCGTTTGCGGACATTCGCAATTTGTTCAACTTCCGCAACATCGTCGGCGTGTTCGCCGAGACGGGCGACGTGCGCAACGACGAGAACCGCCGCCAGACGATTGGCGATCCGGTGGCCGGGACCGGCGAGTATCGGAATCTCTGGTCGCAGGCAGAAAAGGCTGGCGCATGGAATCCGGCGAGCAAGGCCGTGAATGTGAGCAGCTGCGGGAGTTGGGCCAGTCAACTGGACTGCGTGTCGCTGCGCCGTGTGGAAGAGCGGTTTGGCAACGGCGATGGCACCTACAGCCTGGATGAGCAGGAGCGCACGTTCAACACCTACTACGACTCGTTCTTCGGCGCATGGCGCTTCTACGCGCCGGCGCGGCAGGTGCGGTTGGGCTTGGAGTTGAAGTTCTAAGCGAATTCTCGGGCGGTGTCGGCCGTTTGGAAGGCCGGCACCGCCCGCCTAGTCTCTGAACTTGAGGGGTGATCATGCGTTCCACTGTCTGGAAACACTTCGTGCGCGCGAGCGCGTTCGTGATACTCGCGGCCTTCGGACTGGCGTCCGCCGCAACGGCGAAGCCGGCCCCCGGGCCGAGACGGCCACGCGCGCTCAACCTATTCGCGGGGTCCGGTCTGTTGCTCGAGGCGAACCGCCTCGCGTGCGGCCTCGACAACTTCGGCCAGGTGTGCGTCGCGTTCTCCGGTTCGCCGGTGGGCGGCGGCGGGTTCTGGCCGAAAGGCACGCCGGACCAATACATCTTCAACTCCGGCTTGCAGATCGCCGGCGTGGTCGACCCGGCGGCGGGCTTCACGTGGGCCGGCGACACCGCCGGTGCGTTTTTCTTCGATCCGCGCGGTGATCAGGGCGCCGGCGATCCCCTGACCGGGATCTACAACTCGCTCGATCCCGCCGATCTCGACAGCTGGCCCAACGGCGCCATCGTGCGTGACGCGGCGATTTACGACGCCAACTTGCTCGGGCAAAAGCGCATTTCCGACGGCGATTCCTGGGTGCGGTACTGGGAAGGCAACCCCGTCAACCTGGGTGGCCGCGTGCATCCCATGGGGATCATGGTCGAGCAGCGCTCCATGGCCTGGAACTTCCCGGTCGGGAACGAAGACATCCTGTACTTCGTGTTCACCTTCTACAACGTGACGGCGCGGGATCCGGCCAAGTACAACGGTCTCGATCCGGCGATTCGGTCGGAAATCGCCGCCGTCGGGGCGCAGTTCCAGGATCTCAACGAAACCAAGTTCGCGATCGGCATTCCGGATACCGGATACACCTTGAAGAGCGTGTACGCGGCATTCGCCATGGATGCCGACGTCGCCGTCGCGACCGACAACTTCGCCACGGCGTTTCTGCCGTTCGATATCGGATCGATCTACTCGGCGACATTCTTGCCGGAAGTCGGCTGGCGGTTTCCGAGCGACATCTTTGGTCCGCCGTTCTTCCCCGGACCGGGATTCATCGGGGTCAAGTACTTGAAGTCGCCAGAGTCGTCGCCGGGTGTGCAGGTCGGCTTGACGATGTTCGGGAACACGACCAATGGTGGTGACTTCCCGGACGCTGTGGGCGATCGGCTGCTCTACCGGCGGCTGTCGGGCTACCTCGTGCCGAGCGACAAGCAGTGCAGTCCGTTTACCGATCCGGCGGACGCGCGGGCGCACCATCTGTGCTACCTCGCGCAAACAAAGGCCGATGCCCGGTTCTACCAGGCCTCTGGACCCTTCGATCTCGCGCCGGGGCAGTCTTCGACGATCGTCGTGGCGTACATCCAGGCGGCGCCCGTGAAGGATCCGGGTGTCACTCCGGGTGCCATCTTGGCTCCGGGCGTGCCGGCGACGGGCGCGGAGATTGCAGCGACGCCGTCGCTGGTTCGGACGATCGAGCGTGTCGCGGGTTGGGTGTCGCAGAGCGACGCGAACGGAAACTCGGTCATCGAACAGAACGAAGTGGTGACCACGCCGCGTTCGCTGCTGAACAAGGCGCTGGTCGCGCAGGATGTGTTCAGGGCGAAGTTCCTGCTGCCCAACGCGCCGGAGGCACCGCAGTTCTTCCTCGTGCCAGGTGACAATTCCACGAACGTGGTATGGCAGCGGAGCGCCACGGAAGTGGAGACGCCATGCGTCGGGCCTCCGCCGGTCAGCGGCGTGTGCGGCGGCGACCTGTACTTCAGCATCGCGAGCCGGCCCTACAACGTCGACACCGCGGGCGACAGCACGCGCAATTCGCTGTACGACCCGAACTTCCGACAGTTCGACGTGGAAGGCTATCGGATCTACCGCGGACGCACGGCCAGCGAGCTCACCCTCCTGGCGCAGTTTGACTACTCCGGCACCAAGGTCGTCGACTATACGGGCGGGTACGCGTACGGCGATCTGAACGGCGACGGCTTGGTCCAGTGCGCCCCCGAGCTCGGGTTGCAGGCCGACTGCCCGGAAACGGGATCGACACCGCCGTTCGACACAACGTATGTGAAGAGTTCGCACTTCAAGACCGAAATCACTGGAAACGTCATTCAGGTCAAAGCGGGTGAGCGTGTCCAGCTGGCGAACGGTGACGTGATCAACCTGATCGCCGACACGGCGGTCGTCGGCGGGGGCAAAGGATTCCCGGCATTGACGAACACCGGCGTCTCCTTCGCCTACACCGATAACAACGTGCGCAATGGCTTCACGTACCACTACGCGGTGACGGCGTTCGACGTGAATTCCGTGAAATCAGGCCCGAGCTCGCTCGAGTCGACGCGGATCACGAAGACGACGACGCCGCGGGCGCCCTCGGGTCAGGAAGCGACCGGGACGCTGTCTCCGCAGGAATTGGTTGGCGGCAACGATTCCATCCTCGTCTCGCGGCCGGTGCCGACGATCCGTGCCGACTCCGGTACCTTCAGCGGCTCGTTCCCTCCGACTGATGCTATTCAGGTGGGACTGGCGGCGTTCCTGCCGCAGCTGCTCAGCAATGGCAGCTTGACGGTGACCATCGATTCTGTGTCGCCCGGATACCCGGCGGACTTCGGGTTCAATCTCGGGAAGGAGCAGCCCGCCATCTACTACATGACGGGCCAAGGCGCGGGAGCACCGGTCCAGTTCTCGGTGCCGCTGGATGTGGATCAGTTCACCGACCACCACACGGGCTCCGCTCCGTTCGAGGCGACGGCGATCGATTCGGCGAAGGCGAGCCGGTTCGGCGGCGATCAGAGCTACTCGCTGTTCGGACAGGCGACCCTGACCAGCGTGGGCGCCTACCGTGCCACGATGTTCGGGCGCGCTGACGTCAACGGCGATCCGGGTCCCGTCGGCAATCACTCCTTCAACGGACCGCGCTGGTGGATGGGCACGGCGAACGAGAACACGCCCAACCCCAACGCGGGCTCATGTCATCCGTCGGACGTCGCATGCGTTTCCGCGGCGCCCGCGACGACATCCGGCGCGATCGCCGGAGTACAGATTTTCGAGCCGCGGTCCTATAACACAGTCCCCAACAACCCCTTCCGCAAGCTGGAAGCGGGGACCGCCACGTTGGTCCGGGCGGCGGACTTCAAGCTCTATTGGGGCACGAACAGGATCGACTCGATTGTCGACATGACGCACCGGGTCAAGGTGCCATTCAGCACCCATCTGCGCGCCTCGTGGGGGTTGATCACCCAGGCGTCGTTCGCGGGCACGGCGCAGGCGTCGACCGACGATAAGAACAACCTGTTGCTCACGTGGGTCGATCCGATGTGCATCGAGCCGGCGCTCACCGTGCAGTGCGGTGGTGCTACCACGACGCCGATCGTGTTCGATTCGGTCCCGA
>DATMZX010000069.1:0-7639 GCA_035573235.1 Gemmatimonadales bacterium | reverse complement strand
TGCTGCACGAGCGTTCGTCGCCCTGAACTGCGCCGCCATTCCACGCGACTTGATTGCCTCAGAGCTCTTCGGTCATGAGAAAGGGGCGTTCACAGGAGCCCTGCAACGACGACTCGGTCGGTTCGAGCTGGCCAACGGCGGCACGATCTTCCTGGACGAGGTGGGCGAACTGTCGTCCGACACACAGGTGGCGTTGCTCCGGGTCCTCCAGGAGCGGGAATTCGAGCGCATCGGGGGGCGAGAGCGGATCCAAGTCGATGTTCGCGTCATCGCCGCCACGAATCGTGATTTGACCGCCGCGGTGGCGGACGGCACGTTCCGTCAGGATTTGTTCTATCGGCTCAACGTGTTTCCGCTCGAGATGCCGCCGTTGCGGGAACGGCGAGAAGACATCCCCATGCTGGTGGAGTACTTCATCGGTCGCTACGCGCGGAAGGCCGGGAAGACATTCCGACGGGTGCGCAAGCGGACACTGGACTGTCTGCAGTCCTATCCATGGCCCGGAAACGTGCGCGAGCTGCAAAACGTCATCGAGCGGTCCGTGATCGTCTCCGACACCGACGAATTCACGGTCGACGAGAGCTGGCTGTCCCCGCGGGGCCGGCGCCTCGGAGCCGGGGTCGGGTTGTCCAGCTCGCTCGCCGAGCACGAGAAGGCGATCGTCGAGAATGCGCTGCGCGAGACCGGCGGGCGGGTGTACGGACCCTCAGGAGCCGCGGCCCGACTCGGGATTCCACGTTCGACGCTTGAATGGAAGATTCGCGCGCTAAGAATTGACAAGAGCCGGTTTCGCACGCTCGCGACGAAGAGTTCGTAGCCGCCACGGCGGGTCTTGGCAGAAGCGGCGTCGTACCGCAACGTTGCCCTCACCCAGTCATCCCCACAGACCATCCAAGCGAGGGCAGACCGCCCGTGAGCCGCATGATCGAGGCACGCAATCCGATCGGGGAATTGGTAACACGGCGACAGTGGGACCAGTTGCGGGACGCGCTGCGGCCGATGCACCCGTCGGACATCGCAGACGTCATCATCGAGCAGCCGACCGAAACGAAGGGGATCATCTTCCGCCTGCTTCCGCGAGAGAAAGCGGCGCGGGTGTTTGCGTATTTCCCTCCGGCGGAGCAGCGCCAGCTGCTCGACTCGCTGTCGAACGAGCAGGTGCGCCACCTACTCGATGAGATGAGCCCGGACGACCGCACGCATCTGCTCGAGGAAATGCCCGCCGCAGTCACGCGGGAGCTGCTCCTGCAGCTCGATCCCCAGGAGCTTCAGGCCGCGCGCCAGCTCCTCGGCTACCCCGAAAACACTGCCGGCCGGTACATGACTCCCGAGTATGCCTGGATCTATCCCGACATGACCGCCGCGGCGGCGCTCGACAAGATCCGGCAGACCGGCAAAGGGAAGGAAACCCTCAATTGGATCTATGTCATCGACGCCGGCGGCAAGCTGGTGGAGGATCTCCGTCTCGCGAATTTGGTGCTCGCACCCGCCGAGTCGAACGTCATGGCGATCGACGATCCCGAGTTGGTCTCGGTGCGGGCCACGGACGACCGTGACAGCGTCCTGAAGGCGTTCGAGAAATACGACCGTGGGGTCCTGCCCGTGACCGATGATCGCGGCTACATGCTGGGCATCATCACCGTGGACGACGTGCTCGACATCGCGGAGCAGCGTGCGACCGAAGACATCCAGAAGCTCGGCGGATCGGAGGCACTCGGCGCGTCGTACCTGGACGTGCGGTTCACCACGATGCTGCGCAAGCGCGGCGGCTGGCTGGCGGCGCTGTTTCTCGGCGAAATGCTCACGGCGACCGCGATGGGCTATTTCGAAGCGGAGATCGCCCGCGCCGTCGTGCTGGCCCTGTTCGTGCCGCTGATCATCAGCAGCGGGGGCAATTCCGGCTCGCAGGCGACGTCGTTGGTCATCCGCGCGCTCGCGCTGCGCGAGCTGCGGCTGCGGGACTGGTGGAGGGTGTGCGGCCGCGAAGTGGCCGCCGGCCTGGTCCTGGGCACGTTTCTGGGCGCCATCGGCTTCCTCCGGATCGTGCTGTGGCAGCGCCTGCGCTTCGTCGACTACGGCCCGCACTACCTGCTGGTGGCGCTGACGGTGTGCGGCGCCCTGATCGGAGTCGTCGCCTTCGGCACACTCACCGGCAGCATGCTGCCGTTCATTCTGCGGAGGCTCGGCTTCGATCCCGCCACCGCATCGGCGCCGTTTGTCGCCACGCTGGTGGATGTCACGGGTCTGTGCATCTACTTCGGCGTGGCGCTCGTGATTCTACGCGGAACGTTGTTGTAGCGGTCAGGGGGCTGCTGGTGTCAGAGAAGCCACTCGATCGGCAGCACCGACAGCACCGCCACGGCCAAGCGCCGCCACACGCCGGTACCGGGCTCTTCTTCCTGTACGACCTCCACGCCGTCGTGTCGATCGATCCAGTGCAGCTGGCCGGTGTCACCAAGACCAACCCGATAGGCGCGGGCCGGCACCTCGTCGGCGAACCGCTGGGCGAGCGCATCGGCCAATGCTGAACTGTCGATCACGAACCCCATTTCGGTGTTGAGCCGGGCCGAGCGGGGATCGAAGTTGAACGATCCGACGAACACTCGTGAACGGTCGATGGCGAACGTCTTGGCATGCAGGCTGGACGCCGAGGAGCCGGAGCCCGAACGCCCGGTCCAGTCGACACGTTTCCTGGAGCTTGACGATCCGCGTTTAAGCTCGAACAGCGTAATACCCGCCGCGAGGAGCGACTTGCGACGCTTGGCGTAGCCGGCGTGTACCACGGCGACGTCCGTCGCCTCGAGCGCGTTGGTGAGCACCGTGATCTTCACACCCTGTCCGGCTATGGTGGCCAGCGCCTCGACGCCGGCGCTGCCGGGCACGAAGTAGGGCGAGACCAACCTCAGCTCACGCATCGGCGCGTGGAGAATCTCCTTGAGACGGTGCCAAAGCAGGGCGTCCTCTGGTGCCCGCCCCAGCCCCTTCGCCGGGTCGTCGCTGAGCATCCGAGTCGCAGCCCAGTCGAACGTGAGGCGGTGAGCCAGCAAATCTCGGACGAACGACGACCGCGCGAGCGCTTCTACGTACGCCGCGGCGTCCGGGTGGTGCTCGACCCGGGCGGCGTCGGCTGCGACTGCGGCGATCGATGTTGCGGTGGCACGGGGTAGCAATCGCGCAGCGGGAATGGACGATGCGCTGGCCCAGTAGCGATCGAAGTCCCGCGACACCTCGCTTACGACCGGGCCGATCGCTAGGACATCGAGATCCACGAACCAGGGCGCCCCCCCCTGCCCCGCGTCGAAGTACTCGTCGCCGACGTTGCGCCCGCCGATGATCGTGGCTTGGCCGTCGGCGGTCAGCGACTTGTTGTGCATGCGCCGGTTCAAGCGCTTGAAGTCCGTAAGATAGCCGAGGAGGCGCCAGCGGCGGTGCTTGAACGGGTTGAACAACCGAACCTCGATGTTCGCGTGCGCGTCGAGCGCGGCGAGGACTTGATCGAGCCCGGTGGTGTTGTTGTCGTCGAGCAGCAGGCGCACCCGCACCCCGCGGTCCGCGGCGCGACGCAGCGCGGTGAACAGCAAGGTGCCCGACATGTCGTTATGCCAGATGTAGTACCGCACGTCGAGCGTGCGCTCGGCCGCGTCGGCCAGCAGCGCGCGCGCCGCGAAGGCATCATGCCCGTCCGGCAGCGCCACGATGCCGGACCGGTCGGGGTGCGCCTGCACCAGCGGCGCACACGCCCGACCCAGCCGGGTATCGACGATGGCACCGACGTTCGTGCCTATGAACCGAGCGCCTTCTCGGACGCGGCCTTCTGCTGTTCGAGGTCCGCGCGCAGCTGGTCCCGCAACTTGCCCACGACTTTCCCGCGGATGTTGAAGATCCCCCCAGGCAAGTCGTCGAAGCGGAAGCGCCTGAGCAGGACCAGATAGATCCCCGGTTTCCCGCCTTCGCGCGTCCGGTCGACGATGCCCGTAAGGTCGAAAACAGCCTCGAAATAGTGATTCGCGTAAATCTGCTTTGACGCCATGACAGTCACGTCCGGGAGCTCCGACGGCGCGAACACCACCTGGTGGGTGACGCTCAGAATCGGCTGCAAGCCGGACGTAGAGTCATCAGCCCAGAACAGCACCTCGTGCGCGCCGTCCAGCTCGGCGTGAGGATAGCCCGTCAGGTATTGGCGCAGAGAGGGGAAGTCCTGATAGACGTAGGGTGACTGCGCCAGCAGCGCGGCAAAGGCATCGCTGGCGTGAACGCCGCCCTCGTCGTCGTACACCACCAGCGCGGAGTCGCCCCGCTTGCGATAGTCCGTAACGTACTCCACCAAACGCCGCCGTACGTACGCGTTGAGCTGCGTCCCCGGGTCAGCGGCTGACCAGTCGATCTCGCTTTGGAGCCGCTGCATGTCCGCGGCGGGCATTTTGATCCTGCAGTCGCCGGGCTTGCACTTCTTGACATCGTCCACGTCGTGCGGCGGGACGGTCGCGTCCGCGACATCCGCGGGACTGGCCGGCGTGGAAAAGATCCCGAAATGAGGACGCGTCCGGGCGCGGAGCGAGTTCGGGAAGTCTTGCAACCGGGTGACGTAGAACGTCCGCGGGACGTCCACGGTGATGATCCCGAACACTGCGACATCCCGCTTAATGTCCGTCTCCAACACTTTGACGACCGCATCGCCGCCTTCGATCGCGGCGATCCGTGCCGAGTCGAGCCCGATGTGCTGTTGGAGGAATGTCGCCAACCGGGCTGGAGGTTGTTGCGCGCGCAGCGGCACCCTCATGACCGCACCGGCCAGCGCGACGTAGCCGGCGAGCCTCAACACGCCTACCGACCATGTCGGTGTCATGTGTCCTCCCACGCTCCGCGCAGATCGTCCGTCCTGGCTCGACGTCACGCGGGTTTGGTCACGTACTCTTCGCGGTACATGTTGATCAGCGCGAAGAAGTACGACAGGGCGAGCGGTCCGATGACAAGACCGAGGATCCCGAGGTAGGGCACGCCTACGAGCGCCCCGATGAGCGTCACCAGGGGGTGGATGTGGCCCCACCGTCGAGACACCATCGGCCGGATCACGTAATCGATGTTCCCCACGATCAAAATCCCCCACAGCGCGAGCCCGACGGCCGCTCCGGGTCGATGATTGACCAGCAGCACGATCGCCCCCGGCCCCCACACGAGCCCGCTCCCCAGCACCGGCAAGATCGAGAACACGACCGCTACCGCGCCCCACAGCGTCGCGTTCGGGAGTCCAACCATCCAGAAACCAAAGCTCGTCAGCACTCCGTGCAGCAGAGCCGAGAGCCCGGTGCCGATGACGGTGGACGTCGTGACGTCGCGGAACGCCTGCACCAGCTTCTCGGTGTTGCGCGCGGAAAACGGGATATAGGGGCGGACCGCGTCCCACGTCTCGCCGGGCTGGAGCAGCAAATAGTATAGGCCGAAGCACGAAATCGTCAGATTCAGCGCGGCCCGGGAAGCCGTGCCGATGAACCCGAAGGCGGACGAGCCCAGCCACGCCACGACCTTCGCGCCGATGTCGGCGAGCCGGGCGCCCACGTCGAACCCGCCGATCTTCAGCTCGGAGAGCCGCCCGACGATGGGGCTCTGCATGACCGTCGCCCCGATCCGCTGCGCCTCGCCGACGATCAAGCCGACCGAGAACCCGCCCACCACGACGAGCAGCGCGAGAACCAACGCCACGACGAGGCTGGCGGCAACTTGCCTCGGCGTCCGTCGCGCGAGCCAGTCGTGCACCGGCTGAAGCACAACGTAGAGGACCGGGATGCCGATGAGCCCCGTGGCGTACGGCGCGAGCGCGATCGCCAACGCCACGATGAGCGCGACCAGGAGCGTGGCGGCAGTTCGCTGCCTGGAGTCGGAAAGAGCGTTCAACGCGACTCTCCTAATCGAGGGGAGCTGGTTATCCCCGTCCCGGTCGCAACCGCTCGAGCAAGTGGGTGATCACCAATTCCTCACCGCAAGAACACCTCCGGCGCTCTCTTGGGGGCCTCGAAGGGCGTCGCGGATCGAAGGTTGGGATCAAAGCGCCCGAACACCCCGGAATCGCTCTTGAAATGCCGCTCCAACGCGTCGATCCGATTCTGGTCGTTTGGGTGATCCGACAATAACTGCGGGATCTCCGTGGTTCTCGCGTCCTTGAATTCCTGGAACAGCCACACCAGCCCCCACGGATTGGATCCGGCCGCCGCACACACGTCGGCTCCGGTCAAATCGGCGCGCGCTTCAGCCTGGCGGGAGTACAGGAGCGAATGCAGCTTGCCGAGCAGCGCGATCGCGAGAATGTGGGCGCGGGTGGGTCCCACCAGAATCACACCCCCGACCTCTCTCCACCGCAGCCGTTTCTCTTTCTCGAGCAGTGTGATGGAGTCGTGATGCAGCGTGTGCGCGATCTCGTGACACAGCGTTCCCGCCAGCTCCTCCTTGTTCTTGGCGAAGTACAGGAGCGCATCCACGACGTAGATGTATCCGCCGGGCGTCGCGAACGCATTGGGCTGGGCCTCGTGAACCAGGTAGACCTTGAAGGGATGGTTGTATTGCGCCTGGGCGGCTTGCATGATCGGCTGGATCACAGGCAGCAACACATCATAGAGCGGCGACGAATCGATGATCTCGCGCCTTGCCTTTAACTCGTTAAAAGTTTCCTGACCAATCGTCAGTTCCTCGTCCTGCGGCGTCTGTTCGACGGTCGCCGGTATCGCGGCGTGGTTCGCCAGCATCAAGCTGACCACGAGAGCAGTGCGCGTCTTCATTCGTCTCCTCCTGTGGCGCGTGCGGCGAGGGCCTCGCCATCAACGCGGGAGCGAGCGGCGATGATAGCACGAATCACAGGCCTAGGTGAGTACTGAGGGCATCGCTCTTGATTCTGCGTGGAACGTTGTTGTAACGGTCAGGGTCCGCACCGCCACGGGCGTGCGAGGCATGCTTGCGACTCACACGGCGCACGGCTATCTCCCTGGGGGAGGGAGCATGGCGCTGACCCCGACACAACGGAAGCACCTGGAGGCTCGCCTGCTCGAGGAGCGAACCCGCGTCGTGGACGCGCTGGCGCGCTACAATCGGGCAACCCGCGACACGCCCCAACAGCAGTCGGGAGACCTCTCCGCCTTTCACGTGCATATGGCCGACCAGGGGACGGACACCGAAGACCAAGAGCTGGATGCCGTGAACGCCGAGCGCGAGACGGCGGAGCTTGCCGAGATCGACGCCGCGCTCGAGCGGCTGTACAAGCGACCGGAGCAGTACGGGCGGTGCGAGCGCAGCGGGAAGCCGATCCCGTTCGCGCGACTCGACCTGGTGCCGTGGGCACGGACGTGCGACTGAGATGAAATGGTCTTGGAAGCTCGGAACCGTGGCCGGCATCGGCCTGTATGTGCACGCCACGTTTTTCCTGCTCATCGCGTGGGTGGGGATCACCTACTGGCTGGCGGGCGGCAGCGCGGCGGCGCTCTCCGGGATCGCGTTCATCCTTGCCTTGTTCGCCTGCGTCGTTTTGCACGAGCTCGGCCACGCGCTCACCGCCCGGCGGTACGGCATCCGTACCCGCGACATCACCCTGCTGCCGATCGGTGGCGTGTCCCGACTCGAGCGCATCCCGGACAATCCGCGTCAGGAGGTGTGG
>DATMZX010000068.1:0-16411 GCA_035573235.1 Gemmatimonadales bacterium | reverse complement strand
CGACACCAAGAGCCCGCTCTACATCTCGATCATCTCACAGATCCTCGTGCCGCTGGGGACCTGCGTCGTGATTCAGCAAACAGGCACGCTGCACGCGATCGACATCTGGCTCGCGATTCTCGCCGGCCACGTGACGCGCTGCGTGCTGAGTGTGATTCGCTTCAATCAGGGCAAGTGGCGGAACATCGCGGTCACGCTCGGCGATTCACCCCGTCCCTCCCACTAGGTGCCCCGCGTGCCCGATCAGCGCGCGCGCATTGTCGACCTGCCCCCACGTATTCCAGAGCAAGACGCCGCGGACGCGGCCGTCCTTGAGATAGTAGACCACGCCTTCGCGGAACGGATCCTTCCAGTCGGCCTCCGTCTCGAGCCGCGGGTCCAGCTCTCCCACCGCCTCGTAGCCCAGCTGAAACAGGTCTGAATAGAAGAAGGGCAGGTGCGTGTAGGGCGCGCCCTGGCCGGCCATGGACTTTCCCGCCGCCGCGCCCATCGAATTGGCGTTGTCCTCGTGCTCCACGCGAATGCGGGTGCCGAGCTGCGGATTATAGAAGTTGGCGACGTCGCCGGCGGCGAAGATGTCGGGCACGTTGGTGCGGAGCATCTCGTCCACGACGATGCCGTTCTCCACGTGCACGCCGGCCTGCTCGGCGATATCGACGTTGGGCTGAATCCCCAACCCGGCGACAATGACGTCGACCGGAATCTCATCGCCGCGCGTCGTTTTCACGACGACCTTGCCGGCGCTTTGGGTCAGACTCGCGAGGCCTTCACCGGTGCGGACGTCCACACCCTGCTCGCGATAGTAGTCGACGAGAAAGCGCGAGAGATCGGCGGGGTAGACGCGCGCGCCGATGCCGGCTTCGGGAATCAGCATCGTCACATCGCGGCCGGCCATGCGCAGCGCGGCGGCGACTTCGGAGCCGATGAATCCGCCGCCGAGCACGAGGAACTTGAGTTTCTCGTTCGCGAGCGCGCGCAGCCGGCGGTAGTCGTCGTAGGTGCGATAGTAAATGATTTGCTGGGACGGCAACGGCAGGCGCCGGGGCGTCCCGCCGGTCGCGAGCAGAAGCTTGTCGTACGAAATCGCGCTGCGGCGATCGTCGGTGACGATCTTCTTGCCGGGATCGATCGCCGTGACTCGGCGGCCGAGCTGCAGATCGACGTTGGCGGTCTCGGTGTGTTTCCAGACGGTGTCTTCGGACTCGCCCTTCCAGAGGCTCTTGGAGAGCGGCGGTCGGGCGTAGGGAGGATGCGGCTCCGACGCAATGATGCCGATGCTGCCGTTGGCGTCCGCGGCGCGGATCGCTTTCGCGGCCGCATCGGCGGTCATGCCGCCGCCCACGATGAGGTACTGGTAGCCGGTCATGTTGCGGTCCCTGCGATTTCGAACGCGCAGCGCGGATGGTCGCCGCGCTGGCAGCATTCGGTGACGGGTTCACCAACGACTTCCTGCACCAACGCCTTGCCGAGCTCGCAGAGTTCCGGATGTCCGGCCGTGACCGCCGAGAGCGGACAGCCGTACGCCTGAAGACGCCAGCCCTTTCCCGCTCGCTCTACCTCCGCGTCCGCGCCGAGGTCCCGGAAGGCCTGGGCCGCTGCCTGCATGCGCCGTTTCGGATTCGCGCCGCGGGGTGCGGCGGCCGCGGCCTGCGCGCCCACCGTGCGGAGCAGCTCGACGGCGCGGGCGCGGCCCTGCGTGCGTACGATTTCTTCGACGAGCTTGCCGAGCACGAGCGCGTACGCCTTGGGAAACAGCTCTTCGCCCTCCGGGGTGAGGCCGTACAGGCGCGCCGGCTTGCCGCCGGTGTCGCGCGCGGTCCCGACCTGGTCGACGATGCCGTCGCGGTGCAGGGCGGCGATGTGCATGCGCACCGCATTGTCGGTGAGGCCCAGGGCCGACGCGAGGCTGGTGATGGACTGCCGGGAGCGACGCAGCAGGCCCAGGATCTGGACCTGGGTTTCCCCGATGAGCCGCTGCAGCCAGTTGGTCATGGCTCAGGATAGCTGATAAACGCTCGTTTGTCTAGTAATCACATAAAATACTTGACAAAGTGTGCTAATGCTCCCAGCTTCCGTCCAGTCCACACCCTAAAGGGTGTGCTCGGCAAGGCAGTGTCCTGAAGGACATTCATTCACTCGGAGGCCGTTCAATGTTCATGACCGTCGCGCTCATTCTCACCACGATGCAGGCGCAGAAGCCCGCTGCCGCACCGGATCTCACCGATCCCGAAGTCGCGCACGTCGCCGTCACCGCCAATGCCATCGACATCGACCTCGCGAAGTTCGCGCAGACCCGCACGCGGACGCCCGCGGTGCGTCAGTTCGCCCAGACGATGATCACCGATCACAGCGCCGTGAACGCGCAGGCCGCCGCCCTCGCCGCCAAGCTCGGCGTGACGCCGGCCGACAACGCCGTCAGCCAGTCGCTGCAAACCGGCGCCGCCGACGCGCGCAAGTCGCTCGAGCCGCTGCAGGGCGCGGCGTTCGATCGCGCCTACCTGGATCGCGAAATCGGCTATCACCAGGCCGTGCTCGATGCGATCGACAAGCTGCTCATCCCGACGACCGACAACGCCGAGCTGAAGAAGCTGCTGGTCGACGTTCGTCCCGCCGTCGCGACCCATCTCGAGCACGCGAAGCATGTGCGCAGCGAGCTGGGCGGAGCGTCCGGCAAGTGAATTGGCTGATGGCGGTGCTGCTGGTGGCGGCACTCGGGGGAGCGGCGCCGCCGCGGACGCATACGGTCGAGATCCGCGGGATGGAGTTTCATCCCGCGGAGCTCACCGTCGCTCCCGGTGACACGGTGGTCTGGATCAACCGGGATATCGTGCCGCACACGGCGACCGCAAAAGGGTGGGGCACGGATGTGCTGACGCAGGGTCAGTCCGGCCGCATCGTCGCGCGGCATGCGGGAATGATCGACTACGCCTGCAACCTGCATCCCACCATGCACGGCAAGCTGCTGGTTCGCGACTAAGCGGGTTGGGCTCGCCGCGCCCGGTCCCAGAGTCCGGGTACGCCGAGCCGCCCGGCCGTTTGCTCGAACTCGGCGCGCGGGCCGCGCCAGCGCAGCTCATCCAGGTCATCGAACACCGTCACGTCGGTGCGCAGCGTCGCGAGCGTGCGAAACAGCACGGCGAGCTCGCGGTTCTGTTCGAGCGCGCCCGAGAGCCGCGCCGCGCCCCGGACCGGCACGTCCCAGGTCGATGGGCTGGCCGGGATCTGCTCGAGGTGCTTGTAGCGGCCCAGCAGCGCGCCGCTCGCCTTTTCTCCCCAGCCGGGAATGCCTGGAAATCCGTCCGCGCTGTCGCCGACCAACGCGAGATAATCAGGGATCGACGTCGGCCCGACTCCGAACCGCGCCACGACCCCGGCTTCGTTGCGAGTCTCGCGCTTGCGCCGGTCGAACTGGACGATGCGCTCGCCGACGACGCACTGGCTCAGATCCTTGTCGGGCGTACAGATGATCACCTGCTCGACGTCGGGCCGCTGCGCGGCGCGATGTGCGGCCGCCGCCAATGCGTCATCGGCTTCGAATTCCACCATCGCCCAGACTTTGACGCCCATCGCGGTGAGCGCGTCCTCGAGCGGGTGGAACTGCGACTGCAGCTCGGGCTCGATGCCGTCACCGGTCTTGTAGCCGGCCCAGAGGTCGTTCCGGAATGATTCGATGACGTGATCGGTGGCGACGCCGAGATGGGTCGTGCCGCCTTCCAGCATGCCCAGGACCGAGCTGAGAACACCGACAATGGCGCCGACTTCGTGACCCTTGGTGTCGGCCTGCTTCGGCATCGCGAAGAAGTGACGGAACAGCTCGTAGGTGCCGTCGAGGAGGTGGACGCGCAGGTATCAGTCTCGGCGCTTTGCGCCTTCGCCGCGCTTGTAATGAATCGTGGCGTCGCGATTGAGGCCGAGCTCCTGCTGAATCGCGGGGGATGTGCCGGGCACGGGACGACCGAGCGCCATGCGCAGGCCGCGCCATTTCGTTCTGAGATCAGCCAGGAAATGCGACGGCGGCTCATAGCCGTAGGCCCGGTAGCGGCCCGGCGGGACTTTGCCCTTGGTCGTCACGTGCCGGGCGAAGTCGTCCGTCCAGCGGTCAAAGGCTCGCAACACTTCAGGCTGCTCGATCATGTCCTCCGCCTGGTTCTCGCTGTAGCTCACGCCCTGGCCGAACTCGACGTAACGCCACAGCGCATCCGGCACTTCGATCCCGCTGTAACGGCACTGCCAGACGAGCGGCGCGTAGCTGTTGCGCATATTCTCGAACGGCTCTCCCGCGGGATCGAACCACTCGTCGTGCTCGAGCAATGCCGGCCGGCCCGAGGCATCGAGCTCGTCACCGCCGCCGTCGCCGTAACAGAAGAAGCCGGCGCTGCGCCCCTCGAGATGATTGCGGCTCAGCTCTTTCCATCGCTCCGACTGCTCGAGGGCGATCGCGAGCGACGGATCCTTGTGGTCGATCAGATCTTCACGCGGATTCCCGCCGTTCATGCATACCAGCCGGTCGAACATCGCCTTCAAATTGCTGCTGGGCGCGTACCAGTTGACGGGACCGACGATCGCCCAGGCGTCGGCGAGATCGAGCCGCGCGTAGAGGTCGAGATCCCACATCAGATCGGGCTGGCCCCAGCTGTTCTTCTCGTAACAGTTGCAGGGCCACACGCACAGCGCCATCGACGTCGAGACGCAGCCATTGCACGTCCGAATCTGCGCGCGATTCCAGACGTTGCCCAGATCCTCGACGTCGATGTCCCAGCCGGCCGGCAGGCGATCGGCCATCCGAAACATCAGCGTACGAGCTTTGGAATCGGCGCCGGGGCAATCGTACTGGCGCCGGTCGGAGCCTGCGATGATCAGGACCCTTACTTGGTCCAACGCGGACTGGTGAGGTTGATGCGCCAGACGGGTCCCGAGTACAGGGGACCTTCGAATCGCACGAACGCGGGTACGTCCTCGGTGACGATCCAGAGGTGACTGTCGGGTGGCGCCTGGCCCTTCAGCTTGGCGCCGATTTTCTGGATGACGTTGAGCCGGGGCTCGAGCGTGAAGCGCACCGCGGTTTCGCGGCGCCCACCGATCGAGAGGGGATCGGAGCCATTCGGTCGCATGGCCAGCGGGAGCACCAGCGGCTTCGGCGTGAACGCGACGATGTGTACCGTGCGCGCCTCGCGCGCCAGGTTCTTCGCGACGGTGATGATCATGCCGTTGTACACGTCGGCCGGAAGATCGAGTTTCCCGGTCATCCGATCCTCTTTGCCATCCTTGTGCGATTTCGTCTTCACCACGTACGCGCCATCGCGCGACAGCTCCACGTCGAGGTCCTGCGCGAAGGCGTGGCCGGTTTGCACCAGCTTGTAGCTCAGCAGCGTGAAGACGCGGTGCTGGGTGAAGAGCACGGTCTCCTCGAAGCGCGACGAATCGCCGAACTGGAAGACGAGCCGGCTTTCGATCGCGGTGTCGCGCGGGACCTGCAGCAGGTCGCCGTGTGCGAGCAGGCTGTCGGCCGTGTTTCTGAGCTCGAGGAAGCCGTGCAGCGTCCCTTCTGCAAAGCGTACCGGAACGGCGCTCGGCGCCGCCCCGCCGGTCAACGCGACCGGCGGGGCGAGCAGCAAGACCGCGAATGCACGCCGAAACTTCATTTACAGCGTCTTCAGGAACTCGACGAGGTCGCGCCGCTGCTCCGCGGTCAGGTTCAGTTTCCGCTGCTTGTTGTAATGATCGACCACCGCGTCGAGCGTGGCGGCGCTGCCGTCGTGGAAGTACGGGGCATGCTGGATCAGTCCGCGCAGCGGCGTCGTGCGGTACGCCTTACTCGCGGTGCGCATCGCGTACCCGCCATCGGTTCCCGTTTCGGACGGCGGATGCAGCTTGTTTGCCCCGTTGTTGTCCGTCCCCGTCGTCCCGACATGGCAGGTGATACACGATTGGTTGAACACCACGCGCCCTCGGTGTGCAGCCGCGGCATCGGCGGCGCCCGGGGGCGGCGCGCTCAGGCTGTGCTGGTACTCGCGCAACGCGGTGAGCTTCGACGTCACGAGATCGGGCGACTGCCGAACCGAGAGGTTGAGGCGCGGGTCGGAGAAGTTGCCCTGGCCGTGCATCTGGGTCACCGCGACGTAGGCGTTCCAGTACGAGATCGGGCCTTCGGCGGTGTAGGTCTCGTTTTTCACGTGCGCGAGACCGTAGGCGGGCGGGAGTACGAGCGGCGTGCTCTTGCCATCGAGGTTGAACCGCGGATCGTACTTGCCCGGTCCCCACGAGTTGTAGACGGCCTTCTGCTCGGCGGTTACCGCGGGCGACAGCGCGATGATCGCGCCGACGTTGAGGTCGCGGTTGGGCCATCCGTCGCGGCGGTGGCCGATGCCGGGAGCGAAGGAGCTATCGACGGTGGAATGGCACAGCGCGCACGTGATGCCCAACCGCACGAGCGTGTCCTTGCCGTTCACCGTCCGAATGGTTCCGTGAAGTCCGACGACGGCGTTGAGCTTCAGGAGCGTGACGGTCGTGGCGGGACTGTTGAGGTCCACCTGGCCGGCCTTGATCGCCTGCGCGACGTCGGCGGGAATGGCGTCGGCATCGACCTTCAAGCCGACTTTCAGCGCGAGATTGGGACTGACCGAGCTCTGCACGACTTCATTCATCCGCGCGGTGTCGGTCCAGAATTTTTCGTCCCCGAACGTGTCGAATCGAAAGATGCGCTGTCCTTCGGTGGCGACGCTGCTCGACTTCTCGTGCGCGTACGTCGCTTTGCAAGCCGAGAACACTGCGATCGCGCTCGCGATCGTGAGCCCGAAACCGGCCAAACTCGCCTTCCGCGTCATAGCTGGACCTCCGTCCAACGGCGTTCGTTTTTCTTAAACGGGACGTAACGGCAGGTTAGCCAGCGGGATAGGTCGGCTACTATGGTGCGGAGGAATTAACCCTGACGGGCGAGGTGACCGAACAGATCGGCGCGCACCACGGGGTCGCGCAGTTTCCAGACGACGCCGTCGGTGAAGTAGTGGTGGATATTGAAGAACGCGCTGATCGCGAATCCGGCGACCTCGCCGGGACGCGACCCGACCCAGCCCGCGACGACCGCCATCGCGCCGAGCGGCAGGGCGATGCCGGCGATGACCGAGCCGGCAATCAACACGATCACATAGACGCCGAGCTGCATCGAGACCAGCGGCCCCGTGGCGGTTCGCCTGGTGCGATTGACCTCGACCCGAAACGGAAAGATCAAATACTGAATCGCGTGCGCGATTTGTACGATGAACAGCGCCGGGAGTCCCACGCGCGCCATCGTCGCATACCAGATGAAGATCGCGATCCACGGAATCCACGCGCGCAGCGGCGCGATTTGACCCGTGCGCTTCTTGTGCAGCCAGAATCCCGCCAGTCCCATCACGAGTGCGACGGCGGTGAGCGCGCTCAAGGCCAGGTACAGCGGCGTCAGGTCGACGTAGTTCGAGTAGCCCAGATAGAAAAACCAAGTGACGTGCCACGCCATCAGGATGATCAGCGAGCCGCGAATCAGGCGACGTTCGCGCGGATCGAAGGGATTGCCGGCGAGATGCGTGAACGTCGCCATCATCCCCCAGGCCTGCGCCGTGTAATGCCACGCGAGGTACGTGCTCGAAATCGTCAGCAGCGCCGAGATCGGGGCATCGGTCCAGCGGCTCGCGTAGACGGCGCTGATACAGGCGACGAGGAGCAGCGTGGGGATGTACATCGCCGCCCACGGATGCTGCCGGATGCTGGCGCGCGTGCGGTACACCATTCGATAGGACGCGAGGAAGTGCGGCATGTTGACCAGCGCGCCGATCCACGCCTGGGCGCCGACGCTCACCAGCAGCACGTCGGTGCGGCCGATGATGAGCAGCGGCACCAGCACGAGTAACGACAAGCCGCCCGTGCACAGCGCGTCGACGAACGGCGAGATGATGGACGGGGGAGCCGCCGCCGCAACCGCAGCTGGTCTGGAACGCGTCGTCTGCGCGGGCATCGCCCCGAAACTGGCAGCGTCTCGACCGGCGGGCTAGTCACGGTGCCGATAAAGCCGCAAGATGGGGGATGAAGCAATTCACTCTGACGACCATGCTGCTGCTCGTGAGCGCGACGCTGCTCCTGGCGCACGACCTGTTTCTCAAGCTCGAGACCTATTTCGTCCCGCCCAACGCGTCGATCCGAGTCGCGGTTCTGAACGGCTCATTCTCGACGAGCGAAGGCCCGGTCACGCCGGACCGGTTGCTCGACCTGAGTCTCGTCGGTCCGGTGCAGCGGCGCGCGATCGCGCGCACTGCCTGGAAACCGTCCGGCGACAGCACCTGGCTCACGGTGCAGACGGGAGCGGCGGGGACGTACGTCATCGGCGCGTCGCTCAGCCCGCGCCAGATCGCGCTGACGGCGGACGAGTTCAACAGCTATCTCAAGGAAGACGGCATTCCGGACATCCTGAACGCGCGCACCCTGAACGGCGAGCTCGGCGTGGCCGTGCGCGAGCGCTATCAGAAGCATGTGAAAGCCGTGCTGCAGGTCGGTGAGACGCGCACCGAGGCGTACGCCACGGTGCTCGGCTATCCCGCCGAAATCATCCCGCTCACCAATCCCTACGCGGCGAAAATCGGGGACACGCTCGCGGTGCGGGCGCTGGTCGACGGCAAGCCGATCGTGAGCCAGATGCTGCTCTCCGGGGGCGAGCGCGACGGCCAGGCGATCGCGGAGAACTGGGCGCGCAGCGACACCGCCGGCGTCGCGCGATTTGCGCTCACCGAGGCCGGGAAGTGGTACATCAAGTTCATCCGCATGGTCCCCGTCAGCGGCGACAGCGTGAACTACGAATCGAAATGGGCGACGCTCACGTTCGAGGTGCGCTGAATGGAGAACGCGGCGCACGCGCTGCTGACGGAGTGGGAAGCGTTCTACGTCATCGTCGGCTCGTCGGCCGGCGCCTTGACGGGATTGATGTTCGTCGTGATCACGCTCGCCGCCGATTCCAAGCTGCCACATTCGACGGAGACCGTGAACGCCTTCGCCACGCCCAACGTGATTCACTTCGTCGCGGTGCTGTTCCTCTCCGCGCTGCTGAGCGCGCCGTGGCGGCGCCTCCAGGATCCCGCGCACTTCGTCGGCGCCACCGCCATCGCCGGCGTGGTCTATGTCCTGATCGTCACGCGCCGCATGGTCCGTCAGAAACGCGGGGGATACACCCCCGTGCTGGAGGATTGGGTCTGGCATTCGTTTCTGCCGATGATTGGGTACGGCGCGCTGTTCATCGGCGCCGCGGGCCTGTCCCATGACCAGGAATGGGCGACGTTTCTGATCGGTGGCGTGAGCCTCCTGCTGGTCGGGTGTGGGATTCACAACGCGTGGGACACGGTCACCTACATGGTGGACAATCGGAACGGGGGAAAAGCCGCATGACGCTCGCGCGCCGCGATCTTCTGAAATCCTTCGCCGCCGCATCGCTCGTGCCGGCGATGACTCGATTGGCACCGGCGCCGCGGATGGCGAGATCGCTGACACACCGTGGCGCCGTCGACTGGGCGGCGGTGCGACAACTGTTCCCGCTCGCCACCGACTGGACTCACCTTTCGACGTTCCTGTTCGTCTCCCATCCCAAGCCCGTCGCCGATGCCATCGACTACTACCGGCGGAAGCTCGACAGCGATTCCATGTGGATCGAAATCGCAGCGTTCTCGGGGGCCGAAGGCAGGCCGTTTCAGGCGGTGAAGCGCGCGCTCGCCGACTACATCGGTGGACAGGCGAATGAGATCGCGCTGACATCCAATACGACCCAGGCGCTCGCGATGGCCTATCAGGGTCTGCGGATCCGCGGCGATCAGGAAATCGTCACCACCGAGCACGATCACTATTCCCATCACGAGTCGATTCGTCTCGCCGCGGCGCGCTCCGGCTGCGCGGTGCGATATGTCTCGATGTTCGACGCGCCCGCCTCGGCCCGCGCCGAGCAGATCGTCGATCGCATGGCGCGCGCGATCACGCCGAAGACGCGAGCCGTCGGCGTCACGTGGGTGCAGTCGTCCACGGGAATCAAGACGCCGATCGCCGGGATCGCCGAGGCGGTCGCGCGCGCGAATCGCGGCCGCGCTCCGGCGGACCGCTGCCTGCTGATCGTGGACGGCGTGCATGGCTTCGCGAATCAGGACGTCGACATCGCGCACCTCGGCGCCGACTTCTTCGCGACCGCGACGCACAAATGGCTGTTCGCGCCACGGGGCACCGGCTTTCTCTGGGGACGCGCGGACGCCTGGCCCGAGCTGCGGCCGACGATTCCGAGCTTCGACCCGGATGCGGTGGACATGCTGTTCGGGCTCTGGGCCGAGCGCCGCGAGCTGCCGCCGACCCAGGCCGCGTTCGTCTCCCCGGGCGGATTCGTGGCCTACGAGCACGTCCTGTCGATTCCCGCCGCGGTCGAATTGCATCGCACGATCGGACGCCCGGCCATCGCGGCGCGCATCGCCGAGCTGAATGGTGCATTTCGAGACGGCGCGGCGGCGATTCCCGGCGTCACGCTGCACACGCCGCGCGATCCCGCGCTGAGCGGCGGGATTTCGTGCTTCGAGGTTCGCGGACTGACGCCGGGGCAGGTTGTGGGAAGGCTGGCCGAGAAGAAGATTCGAACGACGACCTCGCCGTATCGCGTCTCCTACGCGCGTGTCTGCGGCGGTATCATCAACAAGCCCGAAGAAATCGATCTCGTACTGCGCGAAATCCGAACGCTAGCCGGGGGGGCATGAATGCAGTCGCAAAGCTACGACGCCATCGTGGTCGGATCCGGGATCTCCGGTGGCTGGGCCGCGAAGGAGCTGACGGAAAAAGGACTGCGCGTGTTGATGCTCGAGCGCGGTAAGAACATCGAGCACATCCGCGACTACGTGAACACGACCAAAGGCCCGTGGGAATATCCGCATCGCGGCGGGCGCACGCGCGCGATGGAAGCGGCCTACCCCGTACTGAAGCGCGACTATCCCCTGAACGAAAAGAACCTGGATTGGTGGGCGTCCGACCGGGAATCGCCCTACACCGAAGTGAAGCGGTTCGACTGGTATCGCGGCTATCACGTGGGCGGCCGCTCGCTGATGTGGGGCCGCCAGAGCTATCGCCACAGCGACTTCGATTTCGAGGCGAACGCGAAGGAAGGCATCGCCATCGATTGGCCGCTGCGCTACGCCGATATCTCCCCCTGGTATGACTACGTCGAAAAACACGCCGGCATCTCGGGATCGCAGGAAGGGATGCCGCAGCTTCCGGACGGCCAGTTCCTGCCGGCGATGCCGCTGAACTGCGGCGAAGAAGTCGTCGCCGGCAAGCTGAAGAATCTGTTCGACGGCAAGCGCCGGATCATTCCGGGGCGCACCGCCAACATCACACAGCCGCTGCCCGGTCGCGGCGCGTGCCAATACCGCAATGCGTGCTGGCTCGGCTGTCCCTTCGGCGCCTACTTCAGCACCCAGTCTTCGACGCTACCGGCCGCGATGGCCACCGGCCGGCTGACGCTGCGTCCCTTCGCGATCGTCACCGAAGTCATCTACGATCGCAACAAGAAGCGCGCGACGGGCGTGCGCGTGCTCGACGCGGTCAGCAACCAGACGACCGAGTACACCGCGAAGGTCATTTTCCTGTGCGCCTCGACGCTCAACTCGACCTGGCTGCTGCTGCGGTCCGCGACCGATATCTGGCCGGGCGGGTTGGGCTCGAGCTCGGGCGTATTGGGGCAGAATCTGATGGACCATCACTTCCGCGTCGGCGCGTCCGGCACGCTCGAAGGCATGGAGGACAAGTACTACTACGGCCGGCGCCCGACCGGCTTCTACATTCCGCGCTATCGCAATCTGTTCGGCGAAAAGCGTGACTACCTGCGCGGCTTCGGCTATCAGGGCGGCGGCAGCCGCTCGGGCTGGTCCCGCGCGGTCGCGGAGCTCGGCGTGGGCGGCGCGTTCAAGGACATGGCGGCGCAGCCCGGCCCGTGGTCGATCGGCGCGACCGCGTTCGGCGAGATGCTCCCGAATCCGGCCAATCGTGTGTCGCTCGACAAGACCAAGAAGGACAAGTGGGGCTTGCCTGTTCTCGCGATCGACTGCGCGACCGGCGAGAACGAGAAGGCGATGCGCAAGGACATGATGAACGACATGGCCGAGACGCTCGAGGCCGCGGGCATCAAGAACGTGCGCACCTACGATGCCGGCTATTGGCCGGGCATGGGCATTCACGAGATGGGCACGGCGCGCATGGGCCGCGATCCCAAGACGTCAGTGCTCAATGGGCACAATCAGGTCTGGGACGCCCCCAACGTGTTCGTGACGGACGGATCCTGCATGGTTTCCGCTTCGTGCGTGAACCCCTCGCTCACCTATATGGCGCTGACGGCTCGCGCGGCGGATTTCGCCGTGAACGAGCTGAAGCGCCAGAATCTCTAGAGGCGCTCATGGCATCCACGATGGATCGGCGCGAAGCGATCAAGACCGTCTCGATGCTGCTCGGCGGAGCGTTCGCCACGAGCAGCGGACTGCTCGGCGCGGTCGAGCGGGCGCACGCGCGCTCAAAGAATCTCAAGCAGGTCGGCGCGTTCACGGCGCAGGACATCGCGCTGCTCGACGAAGTGGCCGACACGATTCTGCCCGAGACCAAAACGCCGGGCGCGAAGGCCGCGCACACCGGCGCGTTCATGGCGCTGATGGTGACCGATACCTACTCGGATCGCGACGCCGCCACGTTCCGCGACGGCTTGAAGCAGCTCTCGGGCTTCATGCAGCTGGCGCCGGCGCAGCGGACGGCCCGGCTCGAGCAGCTCGACCGCGAGGCCAAGACGTACATGGACGCGCGCGCCCCGGGCGGGGGCACGGCGTCGCATTTCTTCCGATTGATGAAGGAGCTGACGCTGCTGGGCTATTTCACGTCGGAGATCGGCGTCACGCAGGCGCAGCGCTATCGTGAGACGCCCGGACGGTTCGACCCGTGCGAGCCGTACACGCCGGGGGAGTCCGCCTGGGCCGGCCACGCGTAGCAGTCGGGATCCTCTCGGTCGCGGTGCTGGCGTGCCAGCCCGCGCCGAGCGGGCCGGTGTCGGTGCCGTTGGCGGACGCGGCTTCAGCGCGCGTCTACACGGTGCAAACGACGACGGCGCAGGATTGGACCGGCCACATTCCGCTGACGGAAGGGTATACGGTCCGGTTGCAGGTGCGGCTTTACACTGCCAGCGGCCGTGAGATCGTGCCACCCGCCAATCCAGTCGGACTGAGCTTCAGTTTCGCCCCCGCGACGCTGGCGAGCGCAGCGGTCGCCGACTCCGCGCTGCGCACGTTCGATCTCACCCCGACCGACCCACCCGAGTCCGACGGCGGGATGACGATCAGGGTCACCGAAGCCGCGACCGGCACGACCAAATCGTTCGGGCCGTTCTACATCCTGGTGCATCCGGCGCAATAGGGTGCTGGCCGTTCTTCTGGCGAGCCTGGTGGTGGTGCAGCATGAGATGCATGCGGCGCCCGCGTCCGCCCCTGGTTGGCACGTTGCGTGGCACGGGACCGCGTTCGTCCAGTACGCGCGCACATTCGGGACGCGCGGCACGTATCAGCTCGGCAGCGTGAATCGTGTGATGGTGCAGGCGGGAGGCCCGGCGGCGGGCGGTGACGTGCGGTTCGATTTCATGGGAAGCATCGAGCCGCTGACGCTCACCGACCGCGGCGTACCGCAGCTGCTGCAGGCGTCCTTCCATACGAGTGACGGCACGATCATCACCGATCGCGCGCATCCGTCACCGTGGATCATGGCGCTGTCCGCGTCCTACGAGCGCGCGCTGAGTGAGGACGTCGCGGTCTCGCTGTACGGCGCGGCAATCGGCGAGCCGGCGCTCGGGCCGCCCGTCTATCTCCATCGCGCGTCCGCCGCAGCAAATCCCGTCGTGCCCCTCGGTCATCATCTGCAGGACGACACGCATTCGAGTTACGGTGTGGTGACAGCGGCCCTCCGCTGGGAGCATCTGCACGTCGAGGCGTCTGCATTCAACGAGCGCCAGCCCGAGGGCTCCGACCACGTCTTCTACTATGAAGGGGCGCGGCTCGACTCCTACTCGGCGCGCGCGACCGTCGCGGCCGGCGCGGGCTGGAGTCTGTTCGGCACCTATGGATACCTGCCGGCGATGACGCAGGGACACGCGCACGGCGCGCAGCACCGTATCGGGACGGGCGCCATCCTGACGTCGCCGACCTGGCTCGTGACCTTCGTGTACGGCGCGAACGACCCGATCGGCGGTGCCCGGACGCGCCGCAGCGTGCTCGTCGAGGCGCAGCGGCTTTGGCCCGGTGGTCATCTGTTCTTCACCCGCGCGGAGTTCGTGCAACGGACCGCCGAGGAGTTGGAGCTGGTCGGATCGATCAACGAGGTGCAGGATGTTGGAGCGGTGCAGCTCGGGTACGGCCGGGACGTGTGGCGGGGCGCCGTGACGGTCGGTGTCGGCGCGCACGCGACGGTGCAGGTGGTGACGCCGCAGCTCGAGCCGTTTTACGGCGCACGCAGGCCGCTCGCCTTCGGCGTCCACAGCCAGGTCTCCTGGTAGTCACTCGGGGCAATGGCAGGTGCCGCGGCGTCCAGCAACTTTCACGGCAACCATTCGACCCATGGACGCCACATGAAAACACGATTCACCGTCATCTTCCTCGGCCTCCTGCTTGCCGTCGCCACGAGCGCCTCCGCGCAGTTCCTCGTGGGACTCACGGGCGGTGCCACCATGAGCGACTTCTCAAACCCCGACACGAAGTCCCGCTGGGGCTACACCGCCGGGCTGTTCGCCGGTAAAGCGACGTATCGCACGCTCACCAGTCTCGAGGTGTCCTACATCCAGAAGGGTGGTGATCCCGCGCGCATCGATTACGTCGAGACCGGTCTCACCGCCGGCGGATTGGCGGGCGGCTCGCGCGGCATCCGCGGCGGCGGCTACGGTGGCGTGATGGTCGCGTTCCCGATCAGTTGCAGCGCCGAGGGCACGCTGCTGGGGAACACCTTCTGTGACAACACCAATACCGAGTGGAGCCTCCCGGTGGGAATTATGCTCGGCAAGTTCAATGAGAAGGGCGGATTCGTCGGGATCGACGCGCGCTATCTCTTCGCGATGTCGGACGCGAGTCTGGAAGTCTTTAACAACACGTGGGTATTCCGGGTCGTAATAGGGCGCCCTTCCGGACGCTAAAAGTCAAAAACGGCGCGGGGGGTAGCAAATCCGGGCCCCCCTCGCCACTTTGCAACACTTGTGACTACCTCAAATCATGAATTCGAGTTCTCCACAGCCCCCGAGCCGCACCGGCTGAGGACCAAGCAGCTCCTCAAGCAGCATCCGCAGATCCGCGAGCTGATCGGCTCGAATCCCGCGACATTCTGGTGGACCGTCGGCATCGTGACGCTCCAGATCGTGGTCGCGTGGCTCGTGTCGCAGCAGTCATGGTGGGTCGCGCTGGTCGCCGCGTACCTGGTCGGTGCGTTCGCGGATCACGCGCTGTTCGTCGTGATTCACGAGACGGCGCACCGGCTCGTGTTCAAGCGCAAGCTTCCGAACATCCTCGTCGCGCTGCTCGCGAACCTGCCGCAGATCTTCCCGGGCGCGATCTCGTTCTCCAAGTACCATCTCAAGCATCACGCTTTCCAGGGCGTGTACGAGCTCGACGGCGATCTGCCGTTCTATTGGGAAGCGCGGCTCGTCGGCAGCTCGCCATTCGGCAAGGCGATGTGGCTGCTCCTGTTCCCGGTCTTCCAGGCGCTGCGGCCGTGGCGCGTGAAAGAAGTCCCGCTGTGGGATCGCTGGACCGCGATCAACGTGGGCGTGCAGATCGCCTTCACCGCCGCGATCTGGGTGTGGCTCGGACCCAACGCGCTGCTCTATCTCGGCGCGTCGCTGTTCTTCTCGATCGGCCTGCATCCGCTCGGCGCCCGCTGGATTCAGCGGCACTTCCTCACCGAGGACGGCGATCAGGAAACGTTCAGCTATTACGGCCCGCTCAACCGGCTCGCGTTCAACGTGGGCTATCACAACGAGCACCACGACTTCCCGTCGGTGCCCTGGAACAAGCTGCCGGAAATCCGCGCCGCCGCTCCCGAGGTCTACGAAAACCTGTCGGCCCACCAGTCGTGGGCCCGGCTGCTCGTCCGGTTCCTGTTCGATCGCAAGATCACGCTGTTCTCGCGCATCGTGCGCAACGAGCGCAACCAGGTGAAGCTCGAAGAGGAGTTCAAGCCGGACATCGAGATGGTGCGCGGCGCGACTAGCGTGTGACCTGCACCTCGAGGCTCGAGGCGTTGTTGGCAGGAACCGGGTCAGGCTGCGCGTCCCCCACCGTCACCTCGTGACGGAGCGCGCCGGCCGCGTTCGGCTTCACATTCAGCTCCACGGTCCACGATTCGTTCGCGTTCAAGC